>CALMKH010000240.1 GCA_937867025.1 uncultured Bacteroidota bacterium
TTGGTAACGAACGACTGGCCAATTGATACGGTATCCGTCTTGAAATGCTCGAACTCCTTTTCTTCTTTCGGCTCAAGCCCGCTTTCATAGGTCACATGCGTGAAAATATCCCTTGTCAGGTAATGACGCGTATCGGGATTGCTCACAAGGCCCATTTTAGGATTGTTCTGGGTATTGGGCTTCAACGTAAATTCATCTTTTACCTGCCCTTCTTTATCCAGCACCTCATACTTCACCTCAAAATACGTATTGGGAGCAATAAACTCATTCTTCTTATACGTGGCGCGCAGTGTATTCCCCCCGAACATCATGGGCCTGTCTTTTGCCAGCAATACATTCTCGCGGTTTCTCGACCGGGCTTCCCTGTCTTCCTTGCCTTCTGCGGTGGTCTCGGAAAAATAAGCCGATCCCGTCGTATTGACGCTTAGCACGCGCTTGTTGACAGAAGACACCAGCACACCAAGCATCATCAGGCCGAAACCCACATGCGCTATGCCGGCACCTGAAACCCTGATATTTCCCTTAAGCGTTCTGATAATATAATATGCGTTCCCCGTAATGGCGTAAATGCTGCCGATGACAAGCAGCATGAACTTGAGTTCCCATATATCGAACAGGAACAAAGCCCCGATGGAAAGAACAATGGCAATCAGCAGTGAGTTGGCTATTGCTTCAAAAACCTTTTTAATATCGGATTGTTTGTACCTGAAGAACTGTCCTATGGCTGTCAGTATCACAATGGGAATGGCAAACCATATCTGAACATTGTTATAATACTCTTCACCCGCAGAAGCCTTGCTGGTTTCGAACAGTTTATTGAATACGGGAATACTGGTCATGGTAATGACCTGGAAACCCGAAAGCAACAGCACCATGCTTCCTACAAACATCCAGAACTCGCGGCTGTAAACCTTATCTGTTTCAATATGAGTAGAGAAAAGCCTGAAAAGATTGCGTATAAAAAGTATGGTAGCCCCGATCAGTATCACAGACCCTATTGTACTGAGGACAGTAACATTCACTGACCATGGCACCAGCGTGACCAGCATGATGGTCGTGAAACAGATTATAAAGAATATCCACCTGGACATGGAAGTCCTGAAACTGATGGCATATGTAAGAAATATGAATGAGAACAGCAACAGGATAAGCTGTCCTGAAAGGCCAAGGTCGGTGAATGAATGGACGCTGGCGTTGCCTAGTATGCCGCTCCTGGTGAGGAATGTGGCATACAGCACCATGAAAAAGGAAAAGATGGTCAGCACAAACGTCAGCACGGGGTATTTGCCGGTCGACTTATTGATCAGCAGCATATGTGTTGCAGTGATCAGCAGAAGCCAGGGCATCAATGACGCATTTTCGACAGGATCCCAGGCCCAGTATCCCCCGAAGCTAAGGCTTTCGTATGCCCAGTACCCGCCCATGATAATGCCTGTGCCGAGGACCAGCACCGCTACCAGTGCCCATGGGAGTGCAGGTATCATCCATTCTTTCATGCGGCGTGTCCACAATCCTGAAAATGCAAAGGCAAACGGGATGATTGTAGCCGCAAAACCAAAGAACAAAGTCGGGGGATGAATGACCATCCAGTAATTTTGCAGCAACGGGTTCAGACCATTGCCATCCTTATACACCTGCAGGTAATTGGCTTTGCCTATCTTATCGAGGACGGGGATCAGCAAAGCCTCGGGATCATGTTCCCTCATCAGGATGAACGGGCTGCTGCCTATCTTGAAATCCCCGATCTGGAATCCCAGCAGCATGCTTCCGAGGATTATCTGGGCCAGGGCCATGACGGTGAGCACCGGGGCTTCCCAGCTTTTTGCCCTGAACACGAGGATCACACCCAACACGGCATGCCAGAACATCCAGAGCAGAAAACTTCCTTCCTGCCCTTCCCAGAAACAACTGATCATGTAATATACCGGCAATTCCCTTGAAGAATGCTGGTAAGCATATTGATATTCAAAATAATGGCTGTGAATGATGTAGAACAGTGAAAAGAATATCAGTACAACAGCACCTGCGTGTATCAGGAAAAAGGCACGTCCCAGCTTTTTAAGTTCAGGCATGTTCCGGTTGACGGAAATAGCATATGACAAAGCTGAAATGATGGCTGAAACAAAGGCGAGAACTACGGCGAAATGCCCGAAATTGCCTATGAAAAGATGCTCATTATTAAATACGATAGTTTCCAAGATTTACTTTTTTTCGTATTTACTTGGGCACTTTTTAAGGATTTCACGGGCTTCAAAATGATCGCCGCGGCTATAACCGATCAGCACCACTTTGTCCGTCTTGTCGAGGTCCTGCGGTTTCGCATGTTTATATACGACCCTTCTTTCAACACCAGCCGTGTCGCTGGCATAGAATTCAAAATAGTTCGGGTCCACCTGCGGATTGTATATCTCGGGCTTATCCTTGCTTAGCTTGCTGACCACATGAAGTTTCATGTTGGGTTTGTCTTTCATGATCTCGTCGGCTTCATTGAAGCAGACATACTTACTGGTGTCGCCATAAAAGCTGATGGCAATGGCAAGTCCGATTGAAATGACCACTAAAATGACAATATGTACCGGTTTCATCTGTGCTATTTTTGATTTTCCTCCAATTTGCTGATTTTCCTGTCAAGGCGTACCAGGTATAGAACGATCAGCAGGAATATAATCACGATAATGCCTACAACGACATAGATTTTTCCTGACTGCCTGAACAAGGATTCAGCCTGCCCGGTTTCCTGGGCGAAGGCCGCTATAAATGTGCTAAGAAATAATATGCTTGACAGTATTTTCTTCATTGTTCTTTTTATATTTTATTAACTGGAATCTTGACCTTATTTCCGAAATCCACACAAATAACAGGGTCCAGCCAATAACTGCAGGATAAAATACCAGCTCCATATTGTTGGTCTTGTTATATGCTTTAAAATTAACCGACTCGCCGCTTCCCGGGTGAATGCTGAATTGCGACAATTTAGGCATCACGTATATCAGTGCTATGAAAAGCGGGAACACAAACACATTGTAAACTGCCGAAAGCCGGGCTGCCCTTTCAGGATCGCTCACCGATTTCTGCAATAACCAGTATCCCGCATACATGGCCATGCCTGCCGCTACCCCGTTCAGCTTGGGATCGTTGGTCCACGCTTTTCCCCAGGTGTTGTACGCCCAGAACATACCGGTAAAAAGGCCGCATAATCCCATAAGGATGCCTGTATTGGTAAGCTCGGAAGCATAGATATTCCTCTTGACGGATGGCCTGACAAGGTACATGATGCTGTTGATCCAGGCTGCGAGCAGGATCAGCATCATGCCGAACCACATAGGCACATGGTAAAACAGGTTGCGTATGGTTTCATCCAGGTTGCCCACGTCGGAAGGCAGGTTAATAAGCAGACCATAGGCCAGGACGTAGCAGACAATAAGTACTGTCAATACTTTATACCATATATTTGGAATGGATTTCATGCGTAAGACTGAAATTCAGCGCAAATTTAGTCAAAATAAATGTGAAAATGAATATTAAATAAGGAAGAGGCCTTATATAAGAGTATATGATGTGTATTTAAGTACACTTTACCATAAAGCATGTTGAATATTGTTACCCGCACACCGAAGTTTGTTGCAGTTTTACAATGATTCTCAACAAGTTATTATATGGATTTCAATTACTCGTAAAATTGTAGGAAATTCGCAGCCATCCCCATGTTCAGAATTGTTAGATATTTTTTGTTCATGATGCCGGCCGAAACTGCGCATTATGTTACCCTTAACGTGCTTTCATTTGCCTTGAAGATTCCCCTTCTAAGCCATTTTATCAGGGCCCTTTACCGCAATCCCTCACCTCATCCTGTGACATTTGCAGGGATACGCTTTCCCAACAGGGCGGGGCTTGCAGCAGGATTTGACAAAAATGCCCGTTACCTCCATGTCATGAAGGCACTGGGTTTTGGTCATGTGGAAATCGGCACAGTCACTCCCAAACCTCAGCCGGGAAACGACAAGCCAAGGCTGTTCAGGCTAATTGAGGACGAAGCCATTATCAACCGCATGGGTTTTAACAATGATGGCGTGGAGGTGATAAGGGAAAGGCTTAAGAACAGGCCCGGGGGACTTATTGTAGGAGGCAACATCGGAAAAAACAAGATCACACCCAATGAACTTGCGGTTGAGGATTACAAGACCTGTTTCAGCGAACTCTACATGTATGTCGACTATTTCACGGTAAATGTCAGCAGTCCGAATACGCCCGGCTTGAGGGAACTGCAGGATAAGGGACCGTTGACAGCCATACTTACCGCACTGCTTGAACTGCGGGCGGGATTCGTAAAGAACGGCATGCCCAAGCTTCCCGTGCTGTTGAAAATAGCGCCCGATCTCGAACCAGGACAGCTTGACGATATTGTTGCGCTGACAAAAGAAACCGGTATAGACGGCATTGTAGCCACGAATACGACTATAAGCCGCGAGGGGCTCAAAACCGATGAACATACAGTTGCCCGGATAGGAGCCGGCGGCCTTAGCGGCAAGCCGGTACTTGAACGCTCAACCGAGGTCCTGAAATACCTGAACATGAAGTTTGAAGGTAAAATGCCGCTGATCGGTGTGGGCGGCATCCATAGTCAGGCCGATGCCATGCAGAAGCTGGAGAACGGGGCGGGACTTTTGCAATTGTATACCGGCTTTATTTATGAAGGCCCGGGATTGGTTAAAAAAATTTCATAATTGAGAGGAGTTATTCTTATAAGCCTTTTCTGCGCGGTGTCAATGTCATAAAATAAGCAGCAGTCGCCCGGCTAGGGGTCTGAATTGATCACTTTTACCTTGGATTGGATTTGTCAACGATTTCATGTATTCGCTGATCCAGTTCATTTGCGGAATCATTCAGCATTTCCAGCAGCTTGTCAGATTCTGTTTTGTCAATATCACTTTTGTTTAATGCTTCCACGATTGACATGATTTTCGCCACAGGTGAACGTAATTGATGTGACTGAAACTGGCTGATTTCATGCATCGTCCTTCTGAAAAAACGATTTCTGTTGATATACAGCAGGTAAAGGATACCGATGATAAGTCCAAGGGAGACGGCAAGCAATGATAAGATGGTCATTTGTTGTTTATGTTTTTCACTCTCCTCCATCGCCAATATGTTTTTCAGTTTTGATACCTTTAATTCGTTTTCTTTTTGGGCAATAACATTTTCCGTTTCCAGCCTGTGAATTTTCAAACGATTGTCCGCAGAATAAATGGAATCCTTTAAATGCGTTTTCTGTTTAAATACAATAAATGCAAGATGATAGTCTTTCCCCTCCAGTTCCAGAGCTTCAATCAATTTCTCGCCGAATTCAACCTGAGGAGGCGTGAATCCAATCTTCTGGCACAAAAAATAGCCTTTTTTGAGATAGTCGATTGCTGATCCGAGATAATGTGTGATTTTCTCCAGCTTGAATTTTTCCATGTATGCCTCACCAATATTTCCGTAGTCAGTTGCCAGTGAATATTCACTGTTAATCCGCCTGCTGTAATCAATTGCCTTATTATGAAAATGTATCGCCTTGTTAAAATCTCCCATGTGCATATACACAATCCCCAGGTTTGAATACGTGATCTGAATGGAATTTAATTTATCGATGGCAAGATTTATGTTCAATGCTGACATAAGATTCGACACAGCGCTGTCATAGTTCCCTGACTTATCGAATAGTATCCCCATATTGAGCAGATTCCTCGCCATGCTGGTGTTGTCTTTCAATCTATAGTAGATTGAACGGGCTTTCAAATAATGAATCCTGGCTTTTTCAAACTCCTTCAGTTCCAGGTACACCGAGCCTATATTTTCCAATGTTATGGCCTTCTCATGATCCATATTATGCTTGTCCTGGATTTTAAGCGCCCCGTCCAACATTTTCAAGGCACCCGCATAGTTGCCCCTGGATTTGTAAACCGAACTGATATTTGTTATAACCCCTGATTGCGCCTTAACATTTCCAATTTCTGTAAAATTTTTTAATGCCATGTTGTAGTGATAGGCAGCACTGTCCAAATCTCCGAGCATTTCATAATTGACCGCCAGTTCGTTATTTGCCAGGGCGAGGCCCTTTTGCCACTTGATTTTTTGGGACATTGACAAAGCTATTTCAGCGAGTTTTAGTCCTAACCTGGGATTTGAAGCGGACAATTCATATGATTTAATGTCCAGGCATTTGATTTTATCCGTATCGTGCCCATTGCGAGTTATGCAGGACAGATATAAGGCATCAGGCAAGGACTCTGCTTTTACATGAATTAAAGAGCAGCAGCATACAATAAGAATGAGGTGTTTCTTAAGCATTACAGCAGTTAGTTTTAGTTTGTCAAAACTAACTGTTTTGCCGGATAATATATCTAAAAAAACTGATTTAGTGCCTGGTTATGGGAAGGAATCAAGCTGTCCCATTGTTAAAACCCTTGTTCGCCTGTTTTTCCGAAGATACATATACGTCTGGCAATACCGGTTCAGCCGCAGGGTATCTTCATGTTTTAAGCGATTGAACGTCACCCTTACCTTCACAGGTGTCATACTGCGTATGTGTTTCCTGAATTTCCGCTTCTCAAAGCCTGTGATCCCCGGCTTGTGGACCTTCATTCTGAAATGCGGAATGTCCAAGGTATCGCAAAGATCACTGATGCTGGTGATGCATCCCGAACATACAACACCGGATTGTATAACCGTTACACGGCTTTTCATTCCGCAACTACCAAGCAGAAGTATAATGGGTATAATCAAAATACCTCCTGAACCTGTTGATCCTCCCTTTCCTGGTCCGGATTGAACTAAACCCGTCCCCGGTTTGCAGATGTGTAAAATAATATGAAAAATAATCATTTTGATTCAGACGGGCGATTTCCATAATAAGATTCACCGCATGAATCTCTTGAAAATTTCGGTTGAGAAGCATCCAGCGCGCGTGTGAGATGTCCCGGACACCGAGAAGGTATATCTCAGGTGCTATCGGATCAATGAAGAAAAAATAGCTGACTCCGGAATCGTCTAAATAATCATTCAGCTTCCAGTACGTGCTCATTATATCCGTGCGTATGGCGTAATGCCTTAACGTGTCTATCGATTCCTTACTGAGCAGCTTTAAATCATTCATGCGTAACTGATGTCTTTCTCTGAGAGTGTCCTGCATGAATACATGTATCCTGCCGTCGGAAGGGCTCAAAAAGTAAAGGGAATCGTGCCGGACATAAAAATAATGCTGAGGGTCTATGGAGGAGATGGCGGTTAGACCCGTATTGACGGAACATTCCTTAACCGGATTCAAATCCGGATCGTAAACCGTTATATTCAGATTGTTGGTATTGGGGATGCTGAGATCGGGATAATAAAATGAATTGAT
>CALMKH010000241.1 GCA_937867025.1 uncultured Bacteroidota bacterium
TTGGCAATGACATCGCTGCATTGTTTGTTCCAGACCGTGAGGGTCACTTCCACTGTACCCGCATGATGATAGGTGTGTGAAGGATTTTTTTCATTCTTGTTGATGGTCGGGAATGTATTGTCCCCGAAATTCCATTCGTATATGAGGTCGTCTTCGTTCGCTGTAATGATTGTAGGTTTGGCGGTAAAATGAACCAGCGCATTCGGTAGTTTTGGCAAACCGGGAACATAACTGAAATCCGCTTTCGGCTTTTCAAGCACCTGGTAAAAATTGGAACCATCGCTGCTGTCTACGCATCCGTCCTTATCATATCCATAGAGCATGATCTTGTATACTCCGAAATGATCGTAGGTATAAGAAGGATGTGTTTCATTGGACAAACCCCCGTCACCGAATTTCCAGAAATACCTGACAGAATTCACCGACTCATTTTTAAAACTCACCAAGCCTTTTTCGCAGGAAACGGTAGATTCCTGTGTAAACCTGATCTGCAGTTTGGGTTTTACCTTTATAGTCTGCGCTGTACTGTCTGTACACTGATAGTTATTTGTGACAAGCAATGTGACGCTGTAGAATGTATCCTTTGTTTTTGAAGGAGGCAAAAGGGTTGAGAAGCTTGAAACCGAAATGACGGTTCCATCATCGAATTGCCACAGGTTGGACGCATTGTTCTTCGATTTGTTGATGAACTGGTAATTGCCTGCATCGCACGGATCATTCCTCTGGGTTTTGAAATCAGCTACGGGCTTCGGATACACCAGGACTGTTGCATATGCAGTATCCCTGCAGTTGAAACGTTCGCGATGAAGCGCGATTCTCGGCTGTATGGTCAGGTTACTGAGCGGGTTCACATATGTGTGGGTAATGGTATCACCATAACCTGCAGGCGTGTTGTCACCGAAATCCCAGTACAGTGTGGAAAAGGTCTTTGAAACCTGGCTCATGGTAATATCCAGGTTTGTACAACCGGAGGCTTTATCCAGGACAATTTTTTCAAGCGGTTTGTTAACCAGGTAAATGGATTTCTTAAATGTATCCATGCATCCTGTAGAAGATATTACCTCGAGTGTCACGATATACCCGGTATCACGCCCGTTGGCCTGTATTGGGAATTTGTGCTTCGGATTGATCTGTGGGGAAGTGCTGCCGTCTCCGAATTTCCACAGGTATTTGTAACCGCCAAGGGAGGTGTTGACCATATTGATATTCTCCCTTGCGCAGGTTGAATCCTTGATATACTCGAAACCTGCCTCAGGTCGGCCCATGGCAAGCACCTGCTCATAAACAATATCACTCAGGCACCCGAATGGTGAGGCTACCTGGTGGGAAATGACATAAAGACTGTCAAAAAGCCTCAGACCTTCCAGATTCATTTGTTCAACTGCTGATCCGGTGAAACCGTTACTGCCTTCACCCCAGAAATACTGTGAGGCATTGACGGAGTTGTCGGTCACCTGCAGCTGGACGGGCGCGCAGGCTTTTTTCGTTGACACGGTAAACCTGGCAACCGGTTTCGGCCTGACCACAATATTCAGTACAGCCGTATCCCTGCACCCGAACTGGCTGATGGCCTGGTAGGTAACAGTATAGCCAAGATCGGCATTTGAACTGTTATTATAGATCGTTGAATCGTCGGTGTTGGATGAATTATAACCGTTGCCGAAACTCCAGTCGTGGCTGAGAGGTCCTCCGTCCATGGCTTGCGACTGGTTAATAGTGGCCACATGCAGCGGGGTGCAACCGCTGATCTTGTTAAGGGCGAATTTCGCCACCGGGTCAGGATGAACTGTTATGTTCATTACCGCACTGTCCTTGCAACCGTGTTCGCTGTAACCGATCAGTTTAACCGTGTAGCCGGTGTCGGCATTTTTAGCAGATCCATAGCTGGCATTAAAATCCCGGCTGCTTGCTGAGGCTCCATTTCCGGAACTCCAGTTGAAGCTCATGATTGCAATGCTTCCGGTATCTTTAGGGCTCGACTGGTTTACAAAATTCACCGGTAGAACTGCGCAACCGGAAGTCTTGTCCGCTGCGAACTTTACAGAAGGCAGAGGGTAAACGCGTACCGTCTGTGAGGTGGAATCATAACAGCCATTGACAGTTGTTGTTTTTAATGATACGGCATAAACGGTATCCCTTAATGCATTTGGCGCAAACGACTGTGAAGGATTTGCGGCAGACGACTGGTTGCCGTTGCCAAAGGTCCAGGCATGCGAGAGACTGCTGAAAGGGTCATTGTTATTGGTTTTTGAGAGATTGCTGAATGACACGGAGAGCGGGCCGCATCCTTTATCCACATTCATGGAGAATGCTGCCCTGGGACCGGGGAACACTTTAACGACAGTGCCTGCTGAATCCTGGCAACCTGCCCAGTTGCTCACTTTAAGGGTTGGGTAATAGAACGTGTCGTTGCTCAATGATGAAGGGTAATAGGCTACAGGACTTGCATCGGTTGAAGCAGTTCCGTTGCCAAGGTTCCATGAATATGTGTGTCCGAAAGTCGATTGGTTATTAAATGTAACTTTTAAGATACCGCAGCCTGAATCAAGATTGCCAATAATGGCATCAGGATTTTTGGGAGTGAAATATACCCTTTCCTGTGAATCTCCCTGGCAGGCTGAAGAACTTGTTGCTATAAGCTTAAGGTTTACAATAGTTGAATCGGTGTTCAGGGTTGTATCCGAAAGATCTTTACTTGTGGAGATGAGCCTTCCATTGGCATACCACCTGAAATCCTTGCCGTAAATGGAGGTATTGCTGAATTTAAATGTTACCGGGTTACAGCCGTAGGTCTTGTCAATCGTAAACTGGGCTTTGGCTCCGGGTTTGATATTAAGAGTATGGTAAACAGTATCTTTGCAGCCTGAGCCTGTTCCGGAAATCAGTCTTACAGTATAAGTGCCTGTGACAGCATAAACATGCTTTATGATGCCTGACTGGGATGTGGTAAGTGTCTGGTTATCGCCGAAGTCCCAATCATAGGTATTGGAATTGGTCGACTGGTTATTAAACGACAGTGAATCGAATGTGCAACCGCTGGTATCGCCATTGAGAATAGCCACAGGAAGGCCGTATGCGGTAAAATCCTGACTGAACGTATCATTGCCGCAGCTGTCACTGACAATAAGAGTGACGGTATAATCTCCGGCAACTGTATACGTTTTCGCGGGAGGGTTCTTGAGTGTGGAAGACGTTCCATCTCCAAAATCCCAGCTGTAAGATGGATTGCTGAAGAATGACGTGGATGTATTATTAAACGTCACAGCCATGGGAACGCAGGTTCCGCTGATATTGGAAAATGATGCCGTCGGTTTATCATTAACGACAAAATTGCGTGTCACGGTAGAATTGCCGCACTGGTTGCTAACCCTTAATGATACCGTGTTAGTACCTGGACGGGTAAAATTATAGTTCAGAATGGAATCGGTGAACGTACTGACAGTTGATCCTTCAGTGATTGTCCATAACCTGGTGTATCCCCTGCCCTTCGAAGTATCCGTCAGGTTGACAGAAAGAGGCTTGCAACCCCTGTCTGTATTGAATTTAAATGCAGCTACTGGATTATAATATACTTTCACCGTGCTCCTGAAGGTGTCATATCCGCAGGTGCTTTTCGCAATAAGCGTGACTACATAATCACCTGGATTGATGAACCTGTGATACTGTGCAGCCTTGCTGCCGGTCCATCCTACCGTAGTGCCGTCGCCGAAATCCCAGAAATACTCTTTCAGGTCCGGGTTCAGGCAGTATTTATCTGAAGACAGGTTCTGGAAAATATGATCCTGGGTAGGGTTACAGGTAGTTGTAACCGACCAGAGCGCCGCATCCCTGTCACTGATGTCTATCGGGTTCCAGGTGGTAAATGAGCTTCCGCAAACATTCCTGGCCGTGATCCTGATAACACCGGCACATACTCCCACCTTATATGTATGGTAAAGGGTATCTTTATAACTTGTATATGGCAGTGTCATGGCATCACCGTTCCCCCAGTCCACATCGAACATGGTATTATCGGAGATATTATAGGAATTGTTAATTATGCAGAGTGTATGAGGAACGCATCCCCTGTTGCTTCCTGAAGTGGGTCCTACAATACCTGCTGTCGGTTGCCTTTGATTATAGACAACACCATAAACCGTATCTATACACGACCCGTTTGTGGTGACGATCTTAACCGTATAGATACCGAGGGCATTATACAGATGTGTTTTTACGGTATTCGGGGGAAGGTTGCCGCTTGAAAGGTCTGAAGAACCATCGCCCCAGAATATTTTAAGGTTTTTCAGCGTATCGGCTGATTCAAGATTGATCCTGAACGTATCGGGGTCGGTGATGAACTGGAGGCAATTCATCCATGTAGGTTTCAATGAATACGTGTTATTCTGGTCCTTTATGGTTTTAGCGTTGGAAGAAACCGAAATGCCTGCTGCCGATGACGAATCCACACATCCGGATGAATCCCTTACAAATAGTTTTACCGAATTGCTGCCGGTATATTTAAGGAGCAATACGATTGAATCCTTACCTGCGATAGTATCAGAGGCTTTTACATTATTAATTTTCCACCAGTACCTGGCTGTGTTTTGCTGGCTCCCGGAAGATGAATTATACGCTTTAACTATAACAGGTAAACCGCACGTGTGTGAGGTTGTATAAGTGAATGATGGGGTGACTGAACATCCATAAGTATTTCTACTTAAAAGGATTAAAGAAGTTAAAATTAAGCATCTGGAGACAAAATTTTTCATTCGCTTTGGGTGTTGATTTACTCAAAGCTACTTATTATAAAATTGAATGCAAATTTTTTTGTTTAATTCTTAAATTAAAAATTTTTGCGACATAAAATACTGTAAATAAATAATTTAACGTGATTTTACCAAAATTTGCTGATTTTTTTTACCCAAAAAATGTTTAAATTTTACGAATTTTGATTAAACGCCTCTAAAATTTGAAATCTAATCCCAGCATGAAATTTATAAGACTTTGCGGGTAATAAAAATTTTCGACAACAAGCTGTCCCGAACTCACGTATTTAAAAGTGTAGCCGTTATTTGAGTAATAAATACTATTCAAGTTATTGACCATGCCCTTTAATATTAAGATTGTCGATTTTTTTCCTTTAAAAGTCTTTTCAAAGTGTAAATTCAGGGTATAATAGTCATTAATTTTACGATTATTGTTTAAGGTATTATCCAGGAATTGTTTTCCGACGTATTTGCAGTTTAAACCAATAGCCGTGCCCGGGAGGTGGCGGTCGGTGATCCCGATAAAGCCTATCACATCCGGTGACAATGCAATGTCTGTGAGGTTGTGGACTTCCCGCACGGTCGTCCCGCTGTCATAGTTGTAATAGATATCCTCGAAGTTCCTGATCTTATTGCGGCTGAGGGTAAGGTTGCTTTCCAGGGTCACTTTCGGCATGATACGGCCTGTCCAGATCAATTCGATCCCCCGCCTGTAACTGTTCGGCACATTTCTCCTCAGGGCGCTCCCAACATCGTTCAATTCACCTGTTACGACCAGCTGGTCCTTATATTGCATATTATAAACATTCACCTGGGCATACTGGTGTTTGCCCTTGTATATATATCCGAATTCCAAATCCTGCAGGTGTTCGGGTCTCGGTATCCCCCCGGCCGGATTATCTGTAAAATCGCTCCTTACCGGTTCCCTGTTGCCTATGCTATAGCTTCCATAAAACGATTGCCTGCCGGTCAGCTCATAAACAAATGCCACTTTCGGGTTAAAGAACTGGTAATGCTGATCAAAATCGATACGCTCCTGGTCATTATCATTCCCTTTACCATTGTATTGTATACTTCTTATCTGTGCCTCCGCGTCGATCTTAAGATTTTCAAGAAGCGCATAATTAAGTTTCAGGAATGTGTTCACTTCCGACTTGTTGCTGTTGCTCCTGTAGTACGTATAATCCTTTCCGAAGGGTGAAGCCAGCTCTGCCCAGATCACCTTGCCGAAATGTTTGCCTTCATACACGGTATAACTGGCGCCGGCTATGAAGTCCACCTTATCCTTCTTATAGTTGAACGATGAGAAGTTCCCGTAGAATATGTTATCCAGCCATCGCTGACGGACAAGATTGGTGGATGTCTGGGTATCCGATCCCGATATATAATTATTGACCCCGTAACTCGTGAATGAGGCCCCTTCACGGTATTCCTCGTAAAACCCACGGCCTGTCGTTGCAAAGAACGAACTCTTAACGGAAGCAAACCGGCTGAATGTGTGACCTATATGCAACTGGTAATGGTTCTGCCAGTAATTGTCGGTCTGGTTATCATACGTATAGAAATTATAAGTGCGGCCACTGTTGAGCAGGTTGGCTCGTTGAGCTGGGGTGAGATAATTGCGGTCGGCATAAGCGATCATGCCTTCAGGATCATTGTTCATCCGGCTTTCAGGCGTGCCATACCACGACTGGTATGTTTTTTCCTTGCCACCAAAACTCACCGCGTTGAATGTCCATTTGTTTTTGATATAATTCAGATTGAACTGGAATGATTGCAGATCACTGAAAGCCCTGTCAATATATCCGTCACTCCTGATCTTCGACAGGCGTCCTGAAAAATTGAAATTATTGATCCTGCCCGTCCCAAACTGCATGGTGCTCTTGAGTGTATTGAACGATCCATAGGATTGCTGGAGCTGAACAAAAGGAGACGGTGACAAAGCCGTATTCTGTATGTTGATATTGGCCCCGAACGAACCGGTGCCTATGGTGCTGCTTCCTACCCCGCGCTGTATCTGCACAGTAGAAGCGGATGAGGCCAGGTCTGGCATATTAACCCAGAACACTCCATGACTTTCGGCATCGTTAATCGGAATGCCATTGACGGTGACATTTATCCTGGTGGCATCGCTTCCACGGATGCGGATCCCGGTATATCCGACACCATTGCCCGCGTCGCTTGTAGCCACAGCAGAGGGTGTATTAGCCAGAAGAAACGTAAAATCCTGGCCAAGGTTGAAGGGCGCAATCTGAGCCGCGCTGAGCTTCGAAGAGGCAAACCCCGATTTATCACGCGCTGCTATAGCCTTCACCGTATACATGTTCATCTCAACAATATTTTCCTTCAGACGGATGGTGACGCTTGTGTCCGCATGAAAATAATATTTTCCAGTAAAATCGTGATACCCCGCCCCTGTGACAAAAATGGTATAACTACCGGCCTGGCGGAGTCTGACAACTTCGTCTGAGGGATTGAACCTGGTCCGGTTTTCAGGTTTGCCGTGCTCTTCAATCCATGCATCATAATTGTCTATGACTGAGCTGTCGGCCCCGGTCACCCGCAGTGACACGGTAAAATCTGATTGTGAAAATGCAGTAAGGCTGAATACAGTGATCAGCAGGGCGGATAAAACTATTTTTTTCATATTAAGATAATAAATAGTTTTGGAATGGAACCTGGCAATAGCCCTGCACATTATGTTGTTTTCCCTGTCGCAGCAAATTACGCTTGTCCAGGTCATGTGGGTATGATCTCAGCTTTTGCCTGAAGGCATCGGCACCCCAAAACTTTCCGCAATATTAGGCAAAGATTTCAAGAATGCAAGAGAAAATTTAGCAGTTGGTTCGGGCGAGCCGGGATGGATCAGTAACCATCAATGATCAATCATGTTTTTCCATTTTTTTGCCATGTTGAGGTTATAATCTGCAAAAACTTTAAGCCCGTTCATGTACTCCTGGTTACCCATAGAACTTCCATCCTCGTTCAGCACTTTATCCGTAAACTGGGATTCGAACATCTTGGCGCTCACCATGCTGTTGAAATTAAAAACGCTGATGATCTTGTTAATGGCATAACCAAGTTGAATGGCAGGCATGCGCCCTCCCCTGCCGTTCGATGTTCCGCAGGTTGCAAATACTTTATTGTTCCACATCGCGGCAAACTGAGCACCTCCCATGGCATGAATGGTCTGAATGATCTCCGCACTCGGGAACCAATTGTATTCCGGGGTAAGAACAAATACGAGGCCGGAGGCAGACATGGATTCAAACATGGATAACTGCCAAGGAGATAAGGTATCTATACTGACGGTACCGGCATTTGCCGACGGAATATCAAAACCATAAAAGTCAACTATGTTGACCGTTTCTTCATAATTTCCCTCTATCATGTGTTTAAGGGCGTTGGCCACCCTTAATGTATTGCTGTTCTTGCGCGGTGATCCGCTTAGTATGGTGATCATTTGCCGTAATAATGTTGCTGAAGGTAATCGTAGATATTAAAGCCTGGCTGACCCGAAGCAACATGCAGCCGCTCCACCAGTTCTTTCCTGTCAATATCCGCCATGCGACGGTGCATGATCAGCTGCCATGCCTTCTCTGCCAGAAGCTGAACTTTCCGGGTCGAGCCGGTATTCAAGGCATTATGCTTTTCCAGATGTTCCCATAACTCCGCTATGCCTTCATTCGTTGTGGCTATTGTTTTTATAACAGGTATCTCCCACTCTGCCTGCTCTTTCTGATGTACAAGGGCATTCAGGTTTTTCACAAAAATATCCGCCCCTTCCCTGTCGGATTTATTGACAACAAAAAGATCCGCCACTTCCATAAGACCGCTTTTCAGGGTCTGAACTTCATCGCCCGCTTCAGGAACGAGGACTACCACAGTGGAATCGGCCAATCCGGCAATCTCTACCTCGCTTTGACCGACACCCACCGTTTCTATCAGGATGAGATCAAATCCCGCATGCCTCATGACATCCGTTATTTCGAATATTCTTGCCGACAATCCTCCCAGGCTGCCACGGGTGGCCAGTGAACGAATATACACACGGCTGTCATTAAAATGATCCGACATCCTTATCCTGTCACCTAACAGGGATCCGAAATTAAACGGGGAAGTCGGGTCAATAGCCAGAACGCCGATTTTTTTGCCTTCAGCGAGCAGGTGATGCACCAGGGCATTCACGATACTGCTTTTACCGGCTCCCGGCGGACCTGTAATACCGACAACAGGCACGTGCTTGTCAAACGGCAGTGAGGTCAGCAACCGTTTCCCTTCAGGCAAATCGTTCTCAACCAGCGAAATCGCTCTCGCCAATTGTCTTGCATCTCCTTTTTGCAGTAATGCAAAATCAATGGAATTCATCAGAGTTTAACGCAAACATTTTTCGCCTCAGTGAAAAATCTCATGGCTTCCCATCCGCCTTCCCTGCCCACGCCGCTTTGTTTGACGCCTCCGAAAGGTGTCCTGAGATCGCGCAGCAGCCAGCAGTTAATCCAGACTATTCCGCTGTGAATATTGGCTGCCACACGGTGGGCACGTGTCAGGTCATTGGTCCATATGCTGCATGCCAGGCCGTATTCCGTACAATTCGCCATCGTTAATACTTCTTCTTCCGAATCAAAAGGTGTAATGGTGACAACCGGTCCGAATATTTCTTCCGTATTCGTGCGGCAGTCGTACGCCAGATTCTCGATAATGGTGGGAGCAATAAACCAGCCCCCGTCATTTTCGCCTTGCATCTGCAAAGCATTGCCTCCCAGAAGCACCTCGCCGCCTTCCTGTTTTGCCAAATCGATATATGAAAGCACTTTCTCAAAATGCTGTCTGCTCACAATAGCGCCAATCTTTGTATCCTTATCCAGAGGGTTGCCAACTTTCAAAACACTTACCTCCTTTACGAGGGCATCCCTGAATTTTTCGTAGATCGGGCGTTCAACCAAAATTCTTGAGCCGCACAAACATATCTCGCCCTGGTTGAGGAATGAGGATTGAACCGTAGTTTTAACAGCCTTGTCAAAGTCACAGTCTGCAAAGACGATATTGGGGTTTTTCCCTCCCAGTTCCAGGCTCAGCTTCTTAAACATGGGCGCGGCCACCGATGCAATATGTTTACCGGTAGCTGTGCCTCCCGTAAAGGAAATCGCCTTTATCCGGGGATGCGACACCATGGCATTTCCCACTTTCGGGCCGAGTCCATGAACAATATTCAGCACTCCCTTCGGCAAACCGGCGTCCGCACATATCTTCGAAAGCAAGAAAGCCGTCATGGGCGTTATTTCACTCGGCTTGGCAATGACACAATTCCCCGTCGCCAAGGCTGGCGCGATTTTCCACGTAAACAGGTACAGGGGTAGGTTCCACGGACTTATGCACCCTACTACGCCGAGAGGTTGGCGCAGCGTATAATTCAGCGCATGCCCTTCCATGGAATGACTCTCGCTGGCGAACTGCATAGCGGCAGTGGCAAAGAACCTGAAATTCTGCCCGGCCCTTGTAATCTCATTTTTTGCCAGCCATAGCGGTTTGCCCTGGTCGACACTCTCG
Organism: uncultured Bacteroidota bacterium; assembly: GCA_937867025.1. GTDB lineage: Bacteria > Bacteroidota > Bacteroidia > NS11-12g > UBA955 > JABMMZ01. Next base: position 10,296 of record CALMKH010000241.1, read on the forward strand.
GCACGGGCCAGGTTATCATTGGCCGCATCAATACCTTCAGCTATCCTGTTCAACACTTTGAACCGGTCTTCGAGGCTTGTAAAACGCCAGGTTATAAACGCCGCCTCGGCATGCCTGAGAGCTTCTTCAACATCCCTTTCATCACTATCCGGAATCAGGGAATACACCTGGCCTAAGGCCGGATTAAAATTATCAAGCCAGGCATCGCCGGCAGGTTTTACCAGCTCACCACCAATATAATTAAGAATCTTATCCATTTAGATGTTAAAAGTTTGGCAAATATCGCATTAATATGTCTGAAACCAAAACAGGCTGCCAGGCTCAAATGAGTGATCCGGACGAAGGAACAATCCTCTGCACATAAGGCCAGGCAAAGCTCTGAAACCTTCAAGACAGTGAGATTACACAGGCTTGATGAAAAATTAATCGATTATTTTTTGCCAATGATATTTTTGCCATACCTTTGCGAGATATACTGTCATTAACATGGCAAGCATCCGGGTAAATACAAAAGAACCATTTGAACTTGTTTACAGCTTGTATAAGCACCCTCAACTCGGATATCTCCTTGAGTATATTGCAGTTCAACTGATGCCAAACGGGTATTACAGCCTGCTTTCCCAAAAATTGCACAGCAATACCGCAAAAGACTTCGGCGCCGATGACAAAGCCATTAGCCTCTTAAAAAGCATTGACGAAACCGAACCGGATTTCCTGATACGAAAATTCTTTCCCAGCAAAAAACCCGTCAGACCTTCCGATTTCTTCTCCAAGCACTACACGCCGGAGCTCCATGCCAAAATAAGGCCTTATATAGAAAAACGGATTCTCAAGGTCCTGGAAAAACTGGAGGGAGAAAAGATATTCCTCTCCAAGGATAAAAATTTTACCCACTCAGCGGTAGAAATAGAAAAGGAAAAAGCGGGCATATTGTTCCATTTCAGGAAAACAGAGGCCGGCACCAACTATTTTGCTACCATAAAGCTCGGTGACCAAAAGATAAGCTTCAGCCAGAACAACAGTGAACTGATAATACAGGAACCTGCCTGGCTGCTTTGCAACAATAAGCTGATCACCTTCAAAAAAGATACCGACGGCAACAAGATCAAGCCTTTCCTTACAAAAAAATTCATATCCATTCCGCTGAAAAGCGAGGCGGTATATTTTGATAAATTCGTCAAACCGCTGATAGAGAATTATGATGTCTATGCCGAAGGTTTTGAGATAAGGAGCGAACAATTCAGGGCTTATCCTATTTTAAAGCTCAACAGGTACCTGGAGGACCGCATATGCGCAAGCCTGTATTTTAATTATGGCCCGTACCAGTTTCCGTACCATTCGGTAAAAATGGTATCCGTTTCACTTGAGAAGAAAGAAGATTCCTACATATTCCACAGGGTAAGACGGTCCAAGCAGTGGGAAAACATCATGTTCAAGATTCTTGAAGATGCAGGACTGGAATTGTACGAGGGTTCCATTTTTGTCAGCAGGGATCCTGACAGCAACCTGATAGAAGTGATCAACAAGCATGTGGATGATCTCAAAAGCCAGGGTTTCGTTATCGACCAGTCATTATTAAACAAAACCTACCATCTTGGTGAAAGCCAGGTCACCTTCAATATTTCGAGACAGAAAGACTGGTTCGACCTCGAAGCCATTGTCAGGTTCGGGCAGTTCCAGATTCCGTTCATCAAACTCAAACAATACATACTTTCAGGGAACCGCGAATTTGTGCTCCCCGACGAAAGCATTGCCATAATCCCCCAGGAATGGTTCACGCGGTTTTCAAGCCTGTTCGATTTCACTGAGCAAAAGACCAACGGATTACAGATACGCAAATACCATTTCGGACTCCTGGAAGGCATGTTTGAAGACCATGCGTTCGGCAAGAGCAATAAGGTTGTGCCCTTCGACGAAACAAAACATTACGACCTTCCCCGCAACCTCAAGGCCAATCTGAGACCTTACCAGGTGACAGGTTACAACTGGCTGCGCTATATGCATGACAACAGTTTCGGAGCCTGCCTTGCTGATGATATGGGCCTGGGGAAAACCCTGCAGGTGCTGGCATATCTTCAATACCGTGCCGAACATCAGGACATTGCCGAAACCAGCCCCGATTACAGCGCAGCGAACGAACATGCCCAAACAGTACCTATTCAGTATGATTTGTTTTCAGGTCTTGAAATAAAACAGGCCGTTCCGGATCCTGTAACAGTGCCGGAAATAGACGGCCCCCGGGATACTCCTGCCAGGTCAAGCAGGAAAATTTCCCTGATTGTCGTTCCCACCTCACTCATTTATAACTGGCAAAGCGAGGCATCCAGGTTCACAACACTCAGGATGTATATCCATACCGGATTCAACAGGGCCAAAAGCCTGGAACATATTCTGCCGGAGTACGACCTGATCATCACCAGTTACGGCACTATGCGCAATGACATAGAAATGTTCTCGGAAATTGAATTTGACACCGTTGTGCTTGATGAATCACAGGCCATCAAAAACCCTTCCTCGCAAACTGCCATCTGCGTTAACCAGCTTAAGACAAAACAGAAATTCGTAATGACAGGAACTCCTGTAGAGAACAGCATTACCGACCTTTGGAGCCAGATCAACTTTTTGAATCCTGGTGTTTTGGGCAATTATCATTTTTTCACGAGAAAATATGTTAACAGCATTGAAAAAGACAAAAATGAAAAGGATACCGGCATTCTCCGGAATATTGTAAGGCCGTTTATACTGCGCCGCACCAAGGAACAAGTGGCATCCGACCTGCCTGGCAAAACAGAAAAGATAGTGATGTGTGAAATGACCGAGGAGCAGAAACAGAAATATGAAAGCGTCAAATCGCTTTTCAGGAATGAACTCTTAAGCTCTATCAATGAAGGCGGATTTAAAAAATCAAACCTGATGATATTGAACGGCCTTGTGAAGCTAAGGCAGATTGCCAATCATCCCATACTTTCAGAAAAAGACTATCTTGGGGGCTCCGGAAAGCTGGATGAAGTAATAGAAAGCGTCTATAATGTCATCAAATCTGGTCATAAGGTCCTTATTTTCTCGCAATTCGTTCAGCATCTGAACCTTCTGAAAGACTACCTGGACAGCAGGAATATAGATTACCTGTACATAGCAGGCCATATACCGGCCCTGGAGCGTAAACGCCTTGTGGACCAGTTCCAGAATGGCAACAAGGCCTCCATATTCCTGATTTCCCTGAAGGCCGGAGGTACCGGCTTGAACCTTACCGAGGCCGATTATGTTTTTATACTTGACCCGTGGTGGAACCCGGCGGTAGAAAGGCAGGCCATGGACAGAACGCACAGGATAGGCCAGGATAAGCCTGTATTTGTTTACAAGTTCATTACCAGGGATACTATTGAGGAGAAAATCGTAAATCTCCAGAAAAGAAAACAGAAAGTATCCGACGATTTGCTGGATACGGAAGAACATTTTGTTCACAGTCTCGAAGAAGATACGCTCAAGACGCTTCTGGAATAGAAACTCCTGGAAAACAGGAAAAGTCCGGTCTATCCCCACCCACATTCGTTTGAACGTTATTTTAGACAAAAAACGGATTTGTTCACATTTGACGAACATCATTGAAAAGTCTTGCGGAAATAAATCAAAAGCCATACTTTTGTTTCATATTTAACCTATAATTAAAATGAAAAAAATTTTACTAAGTCTCGCTGTTGCTTTTTCAGCAGTAGCCAGTCAAGCACAATTAGTTCCGAATGGAGATTTTGAAGATCAGTTAACGGGCGGTTCATTACCTAAATGGAGCCTGTTATCAGTAGGCAACATCCTCACACCTACTTCTGTAACTGTTAATGGCAATACGTTAGCCTCTAATGGCGGTGCAAGGTTCCTGTTGGCCGGCAACACAAACACCAGGAGCATTCTGATGACCCAGAAATTCGCCCTCGGTTCAAGGCCAAACAGTCTTCGCATGCAGGCAGTCTACCTACCTAACGGAAATGATATTTTCACCATCTGGATCTATATGACCAAAGATACTGGCGCAGTTAACCAACCCGACACCATCATGGCCGGTTCCGTTTCTTTCAGCGGACAGCGCTATCCATGGCAAGACCTCAGGGTGAACCTGGCTCCTGCTTACAAGAACTCATCTGTTCCTGACAGCGCAGTACTCGTTATCAGCGCAGGTGTTCTTCAGAATTCCACCTTGCTTCTGGATGATCTCAAATTCTCAAGCTGGGCTACTTCCATAACCGGTGTTGAAAACCATTTCCACGGCAATATTGATGTGTTCCCTAACCCTGTAACCGATAACGTTACAAGCATCAGGTATCAGCTTAACTCTGAATCCAATGTAAAAATAGAGGTTTACGATATGCAGGGAAAACTCGTTAAATCCGTATTCGACGGAAAGGAAATTTACGGCACTTATGAGAAAGAAATCAATATGGAGGGCCTGAGCAGCGGAATGTACAACTGCAGGGTAGTTGCCGATGACCAGGTAAACGTCATAAAACTGATCAAACAATAAACTGAATTTCCCAAATAATAAAAAAGCCATTACTCCAGCAGTGATGGCTTTTTTATTGCCGCATTTTGTGTTTTTTACATTAAAAAAAATTGCGTTACTTTGCACTGGAATATGAAAAGCGCAAAAGCAAACGAACTGATTGACAAGATCATAAAGGATATAGAAAAGAACAGCGTTAATGTTGCCACTTTGGTCCCCATGCTGAAGGAATTACGCGAAATGGCCAAAAGCGAGAACGATCCTCTGATCACGCGTTCTATCAGGCTGGTTTATGAACACCTGGAAGCCAAAGACGGCTGGGAGTTCCAGACCCTTGAAGACAGTGAAGAAGTAGAAGAGAACCTCACGTATCTGATGTCGCTTTACCTGAAAAGCGAAAACAAATATAACCGCGACGAAATCCGCGAAATAGCCAACAATATGACCTCCGCGGCCTGATGAGCCATGAAAAACCTGTATAAACATATTATCACGGGTTTTATGCTCACACTGGTGCTTTTTTACAGCGCCCCTGTCAAATCTCTCCACGATTGCAAGAATCTTCATCATCACAATAAGGAAGCGGTTTTAGCCGCTTACCATATGGATTGCCCGATCTGTGACCTGGAATACGCACCGTTCATAGTGGTTTCCAATTCGCCGGTTACCGGCACTCCCGTATATTCTCTGGAAGTTTACACGCCCCTTAGGGGAATCTATAACCACGTTTATTGCAATACTTACCTCAATAAAGGTCCTCCTGCCCAAATTTAGGAGACTGATTTTTTATTGATGTTCAACCTGAAGCCTTTCCGCATGAAAAGCTTCTTTATTAATATTGCAATTGAAGAAAAATATAGCATTTATCACTGCTCTTTGTTTGAATGTATCGCTTTTCAGCCAGGATAGCGGGTGTACTTACTCTGTCAAAGGGCAGGTGATCGACAGCAGCCACACAGAACCGCTGGAACTGGCGCAAATAGAGGTATTGGATCATAAGAACAGGCGTTCGTCCACCGATAAGAACGGCATGTTTGAACTGAAAAATCTCTGTACCGGCATGCTCGAACTGCATGTCAGCCACCAGCATTGCGAGCACCTCGACTTTCATCTCCTTTTAACCCGTGATACCTTTATTGTCATTTATCTTAAACATGTCGAACAGGAATTTGAAGGGTTCAGGGTTGTAGGACAAAGCAGGCTTCCGCGATTCCATACGATCACGGCTAAAAGGCTGGAAAACATGAAAGCAAATTCCGTCACCGGCCTTATGCAGGAACTAAGCGGAGTCACACAACTGAGCACAGGCCCCAATATTGCCAAGCCTGTGGTGAATGGCCTGCACAGCAACCGTGTCATTATTGTCAACAATGGCATCAGGCAGGAGGGACAAAACTGGGGGTTGGAACACGCACCCGAAATTGACCCCTTTCTTGTGCAGGAGATCGAATTCCTCAAGGGGGCTGAAGCCCTGAGGTACGGAGCAGATGGCATTGGCGGCGTCATCCACGTGAAACCGGCCTCTATATTCAGTGAAAACAGCGGCAGGATAAGCGGTCAGTTTAACGCCTTAGGCTCGAGCAACGGAAGGGCCGGAACAATATCAGGATTTGCGGGGAACAGGATCTCAGCCAAAATTCCATTCTACTGGAGGTTACAGGGTACCATCCAGAGGACAGGTAATATTCGCGCACCGGATTATTTTCTGACTAATACAGGCAAAAAGGAACAGAATTATTCGGTCCATGCAGGTTACAGGATAAAAAGATTAAAAACGGAACTGTTCTACAGCCGGTTTGATAACACAACCGGAATCTTCCTGGGCTCGCACGTTGGCAGTCTGCAGGATCTTCAGGCGGCAATAAATAGCGAAAGACCTCTGGTAAGTTCAGGCTTCTCGTATAAGATAGGCCGGCCATTCCAGGACGTTTCACATCACCTCATGAAGCTTAAGAACGAGATCAGCCTGAATGCGCGCAATAACCTCGAAATGACGGTTTCCTACCAGAAGAACCACAGGCAGGAATATGATCTTTTGCGTTCGGCTTCCTCGTTTTCAGGACCATCCTTTGATTATTACCTGAATACATACGGGGGTGAACTGATATGGATACGGAACGATTTTCACAAACTCAATTTCAAGGCGGGCGTATCAGCCAATCATCAGGCAAATGCATATACAGGGCGGTATTTTGTGCCGGGGTTTTACCAGGATGGCGGAGCCGCTTTCTTTATGGCATCAAGACAGGCCGGAAAGATCAGGTATGAAGGCGCACTGAGATACGACCTCAAACATCTCAGAGCCTATTTATGGAATAATAACAGCCTTCATGTTGCCGACCGCCGTTTCAACGCCGCCACTTACCTGCTGATGGTTTCGTGGCAGGCATACAAGCACTCGAAATTCACTGTATCCCATGCCAGTTCATGGCGTCCTCCGGCACCGAACGAATTGTATTCAAACGGCCTGCACCAGGGACTCGCATCCATTGAGGTCGGCGATGCTTCAATGAGGCCTGAACGTTCGTTCAACCAATCAGTGGCGTACCTGTTCAACAGCAAAACCTCTTATTTTGAAGGAGAAGTTTTCTACAAATACTTAGACGGCTTTATCAACCTCGTGCCTTCTTTAACGCCCCAGCTCACGATCAGGGGTGCATTTCCCGTTTTCAGGTATGAACAGGTCGATGCCGGCATGTATGGCCTGAACTTCATATTCAAAAAGACCGTTTACCGGTATTTTTTTGTAAGCGCCAAAGGGAACCTGGTGTTTGCCGACGATCTTTCTGCCGGCACGCCGCTAAGCCAGATCCCCCCGCTATCGGGCAGCAGCGGTGCCGGCTTCACGCGGAACGGATATTCCATCCATCTATTTGGCCAATTTGCCGCCAGACAAAACAGGTATGTGGAAAACAGCGATTATAAAACCCCGCCGCCCGCATATGCCGTTTTCGGAATGGAAAGCACTGTGCCACTAAGCATTGCCCGGCATCCTGCGAGACTGCATATCATCATCAATAATCTAAGCAATACAAGGTACAGGGATTATCTCAACCGGTTCAGGTACTTTACAGATGAACAGGGATTCAACCTCACTCTGAGACTAGTCGTACCTCTCGATATAACCATTAAATCAATCAAAAATTATGAAAATTAAAACCCCATTACAATGCGGCATTATCGCCCTCGTGACCAGCCTGTTCGCCGGCGCGTGCAAAGACAAGGAACCCTCTCCTAATGAGCCTCCGAAGAATGAGACAGAACTCATAACAACAATGGTCATTGAGTTTGAAGACAGTTTTCTTTTCAAGAAAACATATGCGGTATTCCGCGATAAGGATGGTGAAGGCGGCGCCCCACCTTCACAGTTCGATACGATCAGGCTGACCAGCAATAGGCCATACATTACGAAAATCATACTGCTCGATGAAAGCAAGCAGTCAACCGATACGATTTCCAACCAGGTGCTAAAGGAAGCCAACGATCACCTTTTCATTTTTACCCCTGCAGGTGTTGACATCAACGTGAAGCCTGAGGATAAGGACGACAATAATTTACCCATCGGTTTATTCACCGTCTGGCGCACGGGAGCGCCTGCCAGCGGTACAATGAACATCAGGCTCAAACATCAGCCGGGTGTTAAGGATGGTACCGCCGGACCCGGCGATACAGATGTGGAGATTAATTTTCCATGCGTAATCGAATAACTGCGCAAAAACCATAAAGAAACAGCAGGCGGGATCGGGAAGAGTCTGCCCGCTGTTTTTGTTATCAGGATCGAGGGAGTGTTTGCTTCCGGGTGAACAAGGTTTATTTTTAAAGACAATTGTTTATAATTTTTTTCATGTTTTTCACCTACTTTATTTAAGTGAAAAACAGTAGTAAAATCTGTGATAATCTCATTATCTAAAATTTCAGGCTTATAAGTTAAAAATTAATCACTTGATTCATAGTATTTTATAACTTTTTTCTACATTATTTTTTTTTTTTCATTTCAATCTTTAACTTTGGATATATGGCAGGCCTTAAACATAAGTTTTTATACCTAATAAGTAATTTTACGAGCATTATTCGTTTGATTACCAGCCATATACTTTCAGCAGGATACCCCATTACACACAATTTAATTACACAAATACCATGGCAGCAAGAATTACCTTTAACCCAGAAACATTCATCCGTACGGAAGTATGTTTCATCATTAAAAAAGCGAGTGTATTACTCGTTCTTTTTCTGAGCATTATATGCACCTCGAAGGCCCAAGTACAAGAGCATGCCCATGAAGATTCTCTCGTAGTATTAAACAGGGATGCTTTCAGTGTCAGCATCCTTCACAGCACAGACAGCATGTTCTGGCTTGAAATCCTGAACAATTCCATAGATTCAATAACACCATTCTTTGTAGAGTTTTCCATTAACGGGTTTCTTTTCACGCAAAACTGCATACTGGAGCAGAGCATAAATAACCTGCGGGTGGAAAATAATATAGAAAGAATATACGGGCCACAGTTTGTCGCTCTGGGGGTCGGGAACATCCCTCCACTGGGCAATTACAAGACAAAGCTGGGGACCTTCAACAGGAACACCGCTGCAAATGCCTCCATACAGGTGAGGATATTCGGCATGATCAACGGTCATAACGTTATCTGGAACGGAAATCTGAAAGGTTAATTTTTATCCCATACATTATGAAAAAGCTATTTTCTATATCGCTTTTGATGGGATTGTTAACGCTCATCACGACGGAATCCTTCTCACAATGTCCCGCCAACATGGGTTTTGAGAACGGAAACTTTACTAACTGGACTACGAGTACGGACAGTAACTTCATCACCCCGGCAAGCAGAATCTATTTTAAACCCGGTATAAGCCCGAGGGTTGTTTCTTACGGCATAACGGATGCATGGCTCGGTACGATCTCTGCTCCCAATGGGACGGCCGGCAGCTATCTCGTGCGTGTGGGTAACAGGGGCTTAAGGGCTGTTGCCGATACTGTTTACCGGACATATATCATCGACAGCTTGTCCGACAAAATTACCATCTATTCAAAAGGAGTATCCGAACAGGCTCACAATTACTGGGGTGTACCGACGATTGAAGCGCCTGGATTCGGATATGAAATTTACGTCAACGGGCAGAAACTCGACTGTCTCAAGGGCAGTTTCTTCTGCGGTAATACCGACCAGCCTCCGGTATGGCAACTGGGGCAATTCAAAGATACGGCAGGCGTCAGAAAATCCACCGCCTGGGCTGAAGAAGTGCTTAATTTCGCCTGCTTTGTAGGTGATACTATTGAAATCCGCTTATTCACCCGCGACTGCATCCTTCTGGGACACTATGCCTATGCGTATTTTGACGTGGTGTGCGGAGATACAACGCCACCCGTGATCAGCCAGATCATGTTGCAGGACATCATAGCAGATGATGAACTGACCTTATATTGCCAGACCAGCACCACCCTTTACCTGGAGCCTAATACGCAAATATGCCCGGTATTCAGGTCCAACGTTCAATGGACACCTGCCTCCTACATTTCCGGCTCACAGATCGCCGATTCCGTTATGCTGCAGGGTATTGACTCCGTATGGATATATGCATCGGCCAGCTTCTCAAATTTCTGTCAGTCGGTCACTGTTGAAGATTCCATCTTTGTCCGGGTAAGGTATGCCGATCCTCATGACAATATTCCGAAAATGCCAAGGAATTTCTGCGATTGCCGCCAGGATACACTGGATTTCGGCACATCGACAGTCACCTCTATTGTGGACCAGAGTGGTAACAGTATGACCCTGAACAACGGAATGCTGATCCTCCAGCCTTGCGATAACTTCTACCAGGAAACATTCTGGAAACAGCCGTCAACCAAAATTGTCACGCGCAACAGCCAGATAGGTACGGTGGGATGGACGAGCGGTAATATTGAAGGCGCCATCGGATACGATTCCATTCTTGCCACAGGAAGGGTAAGGTATGTTATAGATTATAAACCCGGCAAGGCATTCTTCGCCGGCATCACCACCAACAATGCGAATAACAACAACGATATTGACCATGCCATATATTACAATGGAGGCAATATCAGGTCGTATTACAACGGCAGCAACCTGTCGAACCTCGGAACCTATACCGGCACGGTTACTGTTGATTTCGTGACAACCAGCAACCGGCGTGTCCAGATCTGGATCAACGGTGTGCTGGCCTACTCATATGCGTGGTCTCAAAGGGCAACCTTCCCCGTTTTCCCGGATTTCAGCGCCAGAAGCAACGATACCAACCTTATTGCCAAAGCCTATGTGTATGGCCCGACTCAAAACGTCAAAGATTTTACCAGGCTCGTCATGCCCACAACGATCCGCTATTACCTTACCTATGAGGACCGTTGCGGAGTGATTACCTATGATACCATTCAGATTATACCGGGCTTCGAAGCCACAATCGTAACAAATGATGTGGAAGTATGCGGCTACGAACCAATTTCCATTAATGTGAGCTCTCCCCCGTCGGGAATCATTGACGATATCATTACCAACAGTACGGGTAACGGAACATTCACGGTTAGCCACGGCGTTACGCCGGGATCGGTATCTACCGTAACCTATACACCGGATTATTCGGATTTTGCCAATAATCCGACAACCATTTATCTTACATCGCAATCCGGACGATGTGTGGATGTGGATACGGCAGATCTGATCTTCCATGAGAGCCCAACAGCAGATGCCGGACCGGATATTACCACCACAGCCGACTCATTCGTACTTGGCGGAACGCCTTCTGGCATATGCGCAAACTGCACAAGTTTTAACCATGACTGGAGTCAGGGTGTAGCTCTCAATGATTCAACGGCTGCCAATCCAATGGCCTATAAGAACAGCCTTATATCAAGCGAATTTGTATTGAGGGTGACCGATCCGACTACCGGATGCTTCGGTCTTGACACGGCTTACGTTTACACTTCGCTTGACAACGATGATATTGTGCCCCGCACCAAATGCCTTCCGAACAGGGTGATGTTGGTAAGCTGGACCATGATCCCTTCGGTAGATCATTACACATTCGGTGTGGAATCATCCGTCGACCTCGGGGAAACCTGGCAACCAGCAGGCGAACTGTTTGCAGGCAAATCGGTTGAGAGCGGCCAGGCCGTGCGTTACGCCATGCATGTGAAGAGGCCAACGCAATCCGATGCCATTTACAGGTGGTATTCCAACAATGCCAGGGGAGAAAGAAAAACCATGATGATGCTGGACGATGCAGATTGCGACGCGCTTGCAACATATAGTGTTTACCCCAACCCGTTCACCAACACGATCGATATCAGCATTGAAACCGAAACAGTAGTAAAATCAAACTATACCATCCAGGTGCTCAACCAATACGGGCAACTGCTGGTTGAGAAGGAAATAAAATCCCAAAGCGCTTCAAATTCGGTTCACTTCAATATGGATGGGCTTCACGATTTGAGCAAAGGTGTTTATTACCTTCATATCCAGCATAACCAGAACAATTTATACAGCACTATGATCGTAAAAACAGAATAACAAACAGTTAACACACATACCACAGACATCATCAGCCATTTTTAACCTCTCGAATGGTTGATGGTGTTTAAAAAAAAAAAAGGAACAGAAAACTACACGTATACACAAAAGAACATCATCGGCCGCTACACAGCGGTCGGTGGTGTTTCCCAAAAAATGAATTACACAAATACCCAAAATATAACATCATCGGCTGTACGATTGTAAATTGTATCGGCCGGTGGTGTTTCTCCAAAAAAGACCCACACGAATTACACAAATACATACCACTAAGCATCATCGGTTGCCGCAAGGCAGCCGGTGGTGTTTACCTAAGAAAGACACACACAGAAAATACCATCAATACACAAGAGAAGAACATCATCGGTCGGTGACCGGTGGTGTTTTTTTATGTTTCCTGATTATTTATCCAGCCTTTTGATGCCGGCCTTGGCCTTTTGTTCGATACTGTTGCGGTATTCCTCATTCTTGTCGAAATCGTCCCTGGCTTTTTTGAAATACTTCAAAGCCATATCCTTTTTACCGAGCTTTTCATAAATGAATGCCAGCTGCAAGGCTGAATAAGCCGCATAATAGTAAGTCTGATCCTTTCCCGCTTCTACCACCTGCTGATACAAGCTGATAGCCGTAGTGTACTCCGACTTCTCGTCGTAGATCTTCGCTTTACGGTAATTGTATTCCAGCTTGAACCTGATATTGCCAAGACTGCTTTCACTGACTGTATTCAATATAGCCATTGATTTATCAAAATACTTACCATCAAACAGCAACCGCGCTTTAACAAGGTCAACAGGCCACAGTATATTTTCAACAGCTTCTTTTTCCGCCTGTTTATCTTCCTCGATAATTGCCGCACCATTTTTCCTGCAGAGTGAATAATAGGTGGCGGCCGTAGTTCTGTCATTCTTAATGAGGGTGATCCACGACAGGTACCGATAAGCTGATTTCACGTAATTCCTGCCCTTATATTTCACTGTGAATATCTTGAAATATATATCGGCATCATTATCCAGCCTTCGCATTTTCGCCAGTCCCAGGAGATAGTCCATAAAATAGAACGGATAATTCGGGGTATACGCAGGACGCTGCGATAGAATTTCTATCATTTCATCATTCCTTCCTGCGTAGCCGGCCATAGTGGCACGCATGTAATTCAGCAACAGGTTGGATTTGTAATTCTTTGTATACGGCTCAATCATTTTCCAGGCAGCACCGGCATTCTTGTTGAGATGATGTTGCACCATGCCATAAATGAAGGCGGCTTCCACCTTCATCCACTGGTGTTCTTTGGATGTCTGGAAACTGTTCAGATACGTTTCTATTTCTTTCAGACCGGCATTCATATCGCCTGTAAACCCCATGATCTTGACAAGCCATTGGTACTTGGCAGGCACAGAACTGAATGCACAACTCAGGAGTCCGTAATTCTTATTATCAGGCAAAAACGTAGAGAACATTTTTTTATTCTCTTTCAGATATTTATAAGAGGACTTGAGGTTACTTCCCGCTGATACGGTTTCATTGAACTTAAGACTTATAAGTCCTTTATGCAAATGCATATCCGATAAGATAAACCGGTACCACGCATTGTTAAAGTTTGTCTTTTTGGTGTTTTCGATCAGTTTGTTCCATTCGGGTGTAAGCTTTGCATACAAATCCTTGTCCTCGGATATAAATATTTTCAGGAAGATAACACTTTCCGATAGCCATGGAACAGCGATGTTGTCTGGAGATTTCAGGGCTTCTTCCTTCAGTACCTTGTCGGCTTCGTCGAACTTGAGCGAAAAAATGAATTCCTGTGCTTTCAGGCATTCATCACTCATCTGAAAATAGGTTTTCCCTTCAAGCCCAAAGGAGAAGAAACAAAAGGAACAAAAAAAAAGAACACGTAAGGACATGTTCTTTTTTTGCTTATTCCAAAAAAGCATAAGCTTTTATTATTTTGCGGCTTTGAGTGAACGCACCCTGCGTTTTGGTTTTTCCTCCTCAACAGGCTTTTCGGTGTAAATACCGGTAATTTCGTTGTCTACGAGTATCCTGCCGCAATGTTCACAATCAATGATCTTGAAATGTTGCTTGATATCACTTTGCCTCTGAGGCGGTATTTTGGCAAAACACCCTCCGCAGCTGCCTCTCATGATAGGAGCCACTGCGATTCCGTTCTTCACATTCCTGCGGATCCTGTTGTACGCTTTGAACAATCGCTCATCGACTTCTTTCTCGATGGCTTTCCTGGCGTTCATCAATTCCTTCTCTTCATCTTCCGTATCGCTTACAATTGTCTTGAGTTCCTTTTGTTTGAATTCAAGGTCCTTTTTGCGTCCCTCAATAATGGCATCCAGCTGAGCCCTGGCCTCCGCCTTGGCTTCCATGTGGAACTGTGTTTCCTTGATCCGTTTCTGCGCAGCAAGAACCTCAAGACCTGAAATCTCAAGCTCTTTGTTCAAGGCTTCGAATTCCCTGTTATTTTTAACCGAATCAAGCTGTTTCTTGTATTTCTTCTGCAGTTCCTCGGCATGTTTGATGTTGGCCTTATGACCTGCTATATCTGCTTCATAAGCTTTGATCTCTGCATTTATATTCTCCTGCCTTGTATGCAAGCCGACTATTTCATCCTCTAAATCAGCCACTTCCATGGGCAATTCACCTTTCAGAAGATGGAGCTGGTCGATTTTAGAATCTATTTGCTGTAACTCCCAGATAGCCTTTAGTTTTTTTTCTATTGATAGATCTACCATGTTTTATTGATAATATTGGATAGGGTTTGTTGACGTTTTGCAAAAAGCGACTGCAAAAGTAGGAAATTTTTCCGTAATTACCTCATAAAATATCTCCAATGTTGAAATTTCAGACTCATAATGCCCTATGTCACACAAAAGCATCCTGTTTTCCGCATCAAAAAACTCATGGTATTTGATGTCCGACGTGATATAGGCATCCGCTTTTATCCCTAACGCAGCCTTTGTCAGGAAACTGCCCGCGCCGCCACAAACCGCTACTTTGCGTATTTTACCCATAAACGCCGTATGCCTGATCAGCGGCAAATTCAATTTTTCCTTGAGCAGGGCGAGAAAATCATTGGTTTCCAAGGGCTCAGGTAAAAAACCATATACGCCCGACCCCACTTCAGGATTCTCATTACTCAGCGGAAAAATATCGTAGGCCATTTCCTCATAAGGATGCACAGCCCTTACCTGTTCAATCAGGCGGAACGCTTTATGTTCGGGAATTATGACTTCCACCCTGCCTTCTTCCACAGACTCACGCTTGCCAGCCTG
>CALMKH010000242.1 GCA_937867025.1 uncultured Bacteroidota bacterium
AAAGGTAAATATTCAGTGGAACTGAAAGACGGTGATGAAGTAAAACATACATTCAACTTCGAACTGATGTAAGCATCTCACATCATGAAGGCATTAAATCCGGGACTGCAATCCCGGATTTTTTTTGCATCTTTTAAAGGCTTCTCCCGTAAAGTTTTTCAATATTCGTGCGACTGTTTTCAATCTGCAGCAGGAACTGCTCGTATTCCCTGCCCTGCTGCCTGATGGGCTTATGAGACATTAACCTCAGATGCTTTTCCATATCGCGGATATACGCGCTTGTAATTGCATCCATGTGAGCCGAACAGAATTTTTCAAACACGTAATCTATGGCGAGCTGATTGGGATGCGCTCCATCCGGCTCGTAGAACCTGTAATCGCGCAAATCGTCATTTACCAGTTCATATGAAGGGAAATACCCCGCTTGCGGGAATTGTCTGACAAGTTCGTAAACCGAATACAGCAGGATGGATTTGCTCAGTGTATTCTCCACTGCCCCGTCACGCAGGTGTTTTACGGGTGACACGGTAAACACCACACTGATCTTTTCATTGACCGAATAGATATAGTTCAGGACCTCCGTCCATGCCGAAATGATCTCATGCGGTTGCAACAATCGTTTTTCGAAAGCGGACTGGGGTATTTTATGGCAATTAGCCACTATTTCGCCCGTCTCCCTATAGCTGTAAACCCAAGCCGACCCGAATGTGATGAACAGGTGCTCCGCTTCTTTCAGTGTGGAAACAAATTCAGCCTGAGCGGCATTTATTTGGGTAAGCAGTGCGGCCTTGTCATGTGCGGAATACATACCATGGTGGTATTTGCTGTACCATGTATCCTGGTTATACAACAGGTCGGTTTCCTTATAGTTTCCGGATTCCCTGGCCACGATGAAAGGTTTGCATAAACTCACCGGGTTAAACACGATTCCGACCGGCTGGCTTGCGACACGGAAATGCAAGGCTCCGAGCCTTGAGCTGATATGTTCTGAGAAACACGAGCCAAGGAAGATCAGCCTGTCGTTGAAGTTGATTTTTACGGCTGCGGGCTCCGGTTGAATGTCAAGGTTATATCTCAGCATAATTACCCAGCAGATTATTTAACAAGTTCATTTACAAATTCATTTCGCATATCATAGAATACCTGGCGCAACGGCGTATCGCCATTCGTGCCGTAATTGACAAGATTAATGAATATGCGGTTGTTCCTGGCAGGAAAGTAATGCGCATCGCCGCTGTATGCCAGGTCGCGCCCGCTATGACCTACACCCCAGTGCGCACCTATGTCCTTGTACTGTCTCAACACTCCAACGCCAAGGTCTCCTTTTGCATCATCATCAATAAATGTCTGCATGATATCCAGGGAGGACTGGCTCACAAGCGTCTTTTGAATAAAGAGAGCTTTCATGAATTTATGAAGATCCGTTACATTGGTATATATCCCCCCATAACCATTACCGCTGCCCGTAACCAGGTTAGACACATTCACAATGGTCCCGTTGTTAAACAAATCGTAATACCCCTGCGCCACATACCCCGGCAATGCCTCATGATGGCTGTAATATGTATGGCTCATTCCCACCTTGTCTATCACCAGTTCGCGCATCCATTCGTTGTGAGGCCTTCCCGTTATAGCTTCTATGCACAAGCTCAGGAGCAGTGTATTGGTATTGCTGTAACCGCCTTTTGAGGCATGTCCGGCATATTCAAATGCCCGGGGTTTACCGAACGCAAATTTAATCAGCTCCTTTCCCGACCATTTTTTATTGGGGTTATTCAAGACCGCGAGGTAAAAGTCGTCATCTGCAATGATATCATAAATCCCGGTACTGTGCTGCATAAGGTCCCGCAAGGTTACCTGACCGACATTCTCTACCCGATCGAGTATTTTTTTGTCAAGCCATTTTGAAGCTTTATCATCCAGATTTACCTTGCCCAGCTCATGCAACTGCATCACAGCCGCAGCAAACATCATTTTAGTTATACTGGCCGCCTTACTTATCGTGCAGGGCTTGAAATCGACATCCTCACCTATATCCGATTTGCCTGCACTTCCCATCCATACCCCATCCTCATCTTCAATCAGCACGGCAATTCCAGGAAGCCCTTTCTTTTTATATTTATCCAATATGGCCTGGAAAACCGTTCTTTTGGGATGCATAAAACTGCTGTCCAAATAATCTGCCTGGCAAGGAGCAGTGGTTCCTATAAGGGATTTTTTGCACCCCGAAAGCAGGATGGCAACCATAACGGTTAAGTATAAAGGATTATTTTTCACTTTTTCCTCCTTTCCGGATCAGCGCAGTGGGGACCGTTATACCGAGATGCAGCACATTATAAGGCAAAAGCGGCACATAACCGGGAATGAAAGGCGTTTGCAGCAGGTTCTGGTAACGTATGAAACCGCGAATGCCGGAAGATGAAATCCGTTTATCTATACCCACGGACAGGCTGATGGCTGCCTGCGGCCTGGATTTCAATTTCATTTTCTTCCAGTCGCCGTTATCATCCTGCCGGAATTGTTCTTCCGCCGGAATCATATGCAGATAACCTCCTCCCAGCGCCACGCTGAAACCCCAGTTGCGCCCGGGTTTGTAACGGTACCCGATCTCCGCATAGAGAATGATGCTTCTCTGAATGTACCTGTGACTGAAATATGTGGCTTTGAAAGATTGCATGATATTATGCTTTGGTTTTTCCGTCCAGTTAAAACCTGTCGATAAGGTAATTCCGGGATGGAACTGGGAATAGAAAAGTTTTGGAAATCCTGTCACAGGTTTTGCCGTCACAAAATTGTTAAGTGCAATTCCCAGATAAGGAAATTTTTTTCCGGCATGTGCAATTGTCATGACGCAAAGCATACCCCCCAGCATGATTTTCTTCAGCATGAAGCAATGATATGGAAAAACCGTTGAAAGACAATACAAATATTCTACTGTTAAGCGTTTTGACAAAGTAAAATCAAAGTATCTTTTTCGGAAACAGAGAAAAGATATTATGTCTTAAAAACCCTCATAAACATCTATTTGCGGCTTCAGGCATTTAGTGTGCAATAAATGAATGCCTTCATGACATGAATGTGAAAAACCGTGACAGGCTGCGGGCTGCGGCGTTTTTTCTAACATTCGTGGGAATTGTATAAGATAAACAGAAATAGTTGTAACAACTCGCTTAAAGCCACTTGAGAGATTTGCATCATCATTTAATTAATATTATGAGAAATACATCACAAAACAGGAACTCCCAATCATGGGATGGGGATTCTCAAAACCGCTACAGCAGTAATAGCGGTCGCAGGAACTCGTCACGATACGACTACGACGAGGACGACTTCAGCAACAGTAACCAGGGTTATGGAAACGAATACAACCAGGGTTATGGAAACAACCGGTACCAGGGTTATACCAACGATCGCAACCAGGGCACAGGATACTCACGCAACCAGGGCTATGGAGGAGAAACCTATGGCAGCGGCAATTCCAGCCGCGGATTCAGTGGTGGAAATATGGGTAACTTTCGCGGTTCCTCAGGTTACGGTCAAAGCGGTTACCAGGGCAACGACTGGAACGAAGATTACGGCAGCAACCGCAGCAACTACCAGGGTTACGGAAACGATCAGAATTATGGCGGAAGCCGGAACTATGGCGGAAACAACCAGGGAAGATCAAACTGGGGTGAAAACAGCCGCGGTTCAGGATACGACCAGGACAATTACGGCAGCTACCGCGGCAGCCAGGGTTATGGCAGCCAGGATTACGATAATGAGTATTCAGGAAGCAGCAGGTATGGCAACTCAGGTTACGGAGGATCAGGTTACGGCAGTTCCGGCTATGGAAACCAAGGTTCTTATGGCAGCTCCGGAAACTACAGCGGTTCAGGGTACGGACGCTCCGGAAACCAGGGAGGAAATTACGGCAACCAGGAAACCTACAGAAATGCCGGGGAGTACGGCAACTCCGGCAGCTATGGAAACCAGGGCAGCAACAGGAATCAGGGTTACGGAAACACCGGTACTTATGGCAATTCCGGAAGCTACAATTCAGGAAGATCAGGAAGTTCCAGCGGTGGCGAATGGGACAGTGAGGACCGTTACAGGGAGGAAGAAGAAGATATGGACTACGGCACCAACAGCTATAGGAACAGCGGATCTTACCAGGATCTTGAAGATGAAGACTGGAACGACCAGGGCAGCAGCATAGGCCGCGGAAGTTCAGGATACCAGAGTGGTGGATTTGGCGGTTCTTCACGCAGCAGCAGGGGCGGTTCATCCATGGGCATGAACAACAGTTCCCAGCGCGGCGGCAGTTCTTCTTCAAGGCGTTCTTCAGGCAGCGGCAGCTCCAGGCGCAGCCGCTCATCATCACGCAGAAGCTAGTCACTATCCTTAATTATCATCAACACATGCCTACAAAAAATAAAAAAATAAAATCAAGCAATATGGAAAAACCACACACAAGTGATATCAATGGCACTACCAACAATAACAAGAAAACCAACCAGGTAGTACCACCATCACAGAGCATCACCTCCGCCAATTCAAGCAAGGATACCAAAGACAAAGTAGGAAAGGCCCAGGGCATTCAATCCACAAAAGGCCACAGCCTGGAGGATCTTTTCGAAAACAATCTGAAGGACATCTACAGCGGAGAAAAGCAATTGGTGGCCGCACTTCCTAAAGTGGCAGAAGCCGCCTATAGCGAAGACCTGCAGGATGCGGTAAGGGAACACCTTGAGCAGACCAGGCGCCATGTGGAAAGGCTTGAAAAAATATTCAGCCGCCTTGGCATAGAGAAAAACGAGGAGGAAAAATGCCTCGCCATGGAAGGTTTGATCAAGGAGTGCACCAGGACCATTGAAGAATTTGATGAAAGCCCGGTCCGTGATTCTGCGCTTATCATCAATGCGCAAAAAATCGAGCACTATGAAATAGCTGCTTACGGTTCACTGTGTGAACTTGCAGATGTGCTAGGCCTGACCGGACCGCTCAATCTCCTGGAGCGCACCCTCGATGAGGAAGAAACAACTGACAGAAATCTCACTGACATAGCAAAAGACATCAATGATGAAGCTTTTGACCAGGGTGAACGTGAGAGAGGCAAAACTGCCAGTCAGTATTAATCATCATAACATCTGAAAAAAGCAGGGCACATACAGGCTCTGCTTTTTTTTTGACCGGACAGAACCGCTGCTTAAACAGAGTACCGCAGAATTACCTATACTTACAGTTATATTTGAAAAAAATTCAGCAATCGATATCGCATCAGCGGACCATCAAAAACTTTTTAAATAACAGTCAATATGCATACAATACATCAATTGTTCGGCAATGGGAAAGATCTCGACCCTTTGCAGATGAGCCTCCGGGCTGTGGTAGTCTTTATCATTTCCCTCCTGCTTATACGCTTATCCGGACGACGGGCGTTTGGCATCCGGATGCCTTTCGACAATGTCGTAACCATACTTCTCGGCGCGGTTCTCAGCCGGGCCATTGTAGGAGCGTCACCGTTCTTTGCAACCATTATCGCTTCTGCGGTTATTGTCCTGTTTCACCGGCTATGCGGCTGGCTGAGCCTGAAGAACAAAAAAATCGGTTACCTGATCAAGGGCGAAACAAAAATACTGTTTGAAGACGGGGTATTAAACCGCGAGAACATGCGCTATGGGATGATCAGTGAAAGGGATTTGATTGAGGGACTGCACATCAACGGCAATATTGAAAGTCTTGAACAGGCTAAAACCGTGTATCTTGAGAGAAACGGCCAGATAAGCGTGATCTGCAAGGATAAAGCGGACGGATTCAAACAGGGCCCTGCTAATCCTTAACCTTTGCCAGTATAAAATTATACATTTCCAGCGTCGCCTTTATCCTGATGTTACGCGGGGTTCCGTAATATCTCTTCTGCAGTTTATGGAGCTTGCCTTTATACAGGAAACAAAAGAACACCGTTCCCACTGGTTTTTTGGGTGTCTCACTGCCACCCGGAGCAGCCAGGCCGGTAATAGCCGCATGAATATCCGCATTGATAAGGCGCCGCAGATTTTTTGCAAGTGCCGCAGTTACTTCCATGGATTCGCACGTGTAACGCCTGATCATTTGTTCGGAGATACCCAGCAAGTCTTTTTTCACGCACGCATCATAACAAATCACCGATCCTGCCAGCACATCAGAAGTGCCTTTATAATTGGCGAGCTTTTCACTCAGCAGGCCACAGGTTATACTCTCCGCAAAGGCGATGCGCAGTGATTTTTCCTGCAAGGTCTTGACAAATGCGTTAATCTCCCGCTTCATCCGGAATGGGTAAGGGTTATTACAATTCTCATATCCGATTCAGTTTTCCATACTGTGTTTACCTCTTTTTTCCATCCATTCCAGGATGAAGGGCTGCACCACACCGTGATTGATATAGTACGCCTGCCGGTTTGCCGGCAACGTATCAAAATCCATGATCTTCGACCTGCAGTTTTCCGATCCGCAGCCACAATCCATCTCCCAGTAACGCTCAAGCATAGTGGTTGAATAATCGAAGGTCAGCTCTTTACAGGCATCTATGCCTTTCAGGGCTACGAGGTAAAGTTCTCCTGTGATCCCGCAGTTCGGATCACACGAATGGTTGATGTATCTTCCGGGACTCAAAGGCTGAAGATACCTTATGGTATCCACCTGTATGGTGTATGCCTCCCCGGGACCAAGTGCCACGCAGTCGGAAAACGAGATGAAGTTCCCGGTGAAACTGAAGATCAGCTCTCCTTTTTTAATGTTTTTTCTCGTAAAAATACCTGAACCGTGCGGAGACTTGTCTATATATATGTAATCGCTTCCTAAGCCTTTACTCTCCTCCTGATTTTGGAATTGCATAATCAACCTAACCTGGCAAAAATAACACCTGCTTAAAAGGTGCTTTTTATATGGTTTGAAAAAAAGGTTGCAAAATTCCAACCATAGCATCAGGCCGTTCCGGAAGCTGAGGTGAGGCTTTTTCCAATGGCCTGCACCGAATGTTCTATGCGTTCGAGCTCCCTTTTGATATGCTCTTTGCTCACACCGCTGAAAGTTTTGTAATGCCTCAGGAGCTCGTCATTGCAAAGTTCCTCGTATAATGTCTTGAACCTGGCATTGTGATCTCTAATTTCAGCAAATTCCCTGATAAGAGATTCTGTTTTGTCAAAAATATTGTTTCCCATAGTTCTTGTTTATTTTTACAAGTATACTTTTTAAAAATTATTGAAGCAAAAATTATCATAAAATTTCTTTTCTTTGTCTCCCAATGGAACAGATGCGTTACCGTATAACTTCTATCGACCTGTTAAGAGGGGCGGTAATGATCATCATGGCGCTTGACCATGTAAGGGATTATTTTCATGAATCTGCCATGGTGATGGATCCCATGGATCTGGAAACCACCACTCCTGCCCTGTTCCTGACGCGGTGGATCACTCATTTCTGCGCCCCGGTTTTTGTCTTTCTGTCAGGCATTTCCGCGTACCTGTCAGGTTTGAGGAAGAGCGGGCGGGAGCTTAGCAACTTTCTTATCAAACGCGGATTATGGCTTATTTTCGCTGAAATAAGCATCGTTAGTTTCGGGTGGACGTTCAACCCCTTTTTCAACACCATGGTGCTGCAGGTGATCTGGGCCATTGGCGTTTGCATGATCAGCCTGGGAATACTGTGCAGATTGCCTTATACGGCCGTTCTGGTCATTGCTCTTATTATCATTTTTGGCCATAATACCCTTGATTATATAGGCACGGCCCATGAAGGCCTGAAAGGATTTATCTGGGACGCCATCCATAACGGCCATTTCAATTTTTATCCGGTCAATGAAGCTAAAACCCATGGTTTTATGATCGTATATCCCGTCCTGCCCTGGATAGGCATCATGAGCCTCGGATTTGCCCTTGGCAAGTTATTCGAGCCCTCCTTTCCTGCAGATAAAAGGCGCAGGTTTCTGATTGTTTCAGGCTCATCCCTTATTACATTGTTCGTTATCCTGCGCCAGATCAACGGCTATGGGGATAAATTGCACTGGCAATTCCAGGACAATTTCCTGTACACCCTTTTCTCGATTGTTGATGTCAGCAAATACCCTCCTTCCCTTGCCTTTACATGCATGACCCTCGGGCCTGCGATGTTATTTCTTGCCTTTGCAGAAAACATACGCAGCAAGGCGGCTGATTTCATAATGGTATTCGGCCGCGTCCCTTTCTTTTATTACATATTGCATATTTATGTCATTCACCTGTTCACCGTACTTTGTTTTTTCCTTGCCGGATATACCACAGCCGACATATCTTCACCCCAATCCTTTTTTAATTTCCGCCCGCCCGATTTTGGCTTCAGCCTTCCGCTGGTGTATGCTTGGTGGGCCGGCATTATTATCATCCTTTATTTTCCATGCAAATGGTTCGACAGGTATAAACAAACACACAAAACATGGTGGCTGTCGTACCTGTGAAGCAAAAGAACCAGGCAAAGGTAATCCGCTGTTACTATCCCCCAATACTGTCGTAACCGACCCGTAAAAATGCCGTATTCACACCCCAGCATGATGCCGGAAGTCATAGTATGTTTGCATCGTGATCACATTCATGCAACATGCAGTTAAACGAGAACAAAAAATTTGCGTAACCGATACGTTTCATATATTTTTGCAACCCATTAGTTACATAAATATATACAATATGAGAAGAGATGTTTTTCAGGCTATTGCCGACCCGACAAGGAGAGAGATCATTAACATACTGGCGAACAAATCGCTTAACCTGAATGCGGTTGCAAGACAATTCGATGTGAGCCGTCCGGCCATTTCGAAACATATCAAGATACTGACCGAATGCGGGCTGGTCATTATTCATCAACAGGGTCGCGAAAGGTTCTGCGAAGCCAGGCTGGAAAAACTTAACCAGGTTACGGATTGGATTGAGCAATATACCAAATTCTGGAATGCCCGGCTGGATGCCCTGGAGCAATACCTCGAGGTAAAACAGAAAAAGAACAAGGTACATACAAAAGCAGGAAACAGGAAACACAACGACAAAAAATAAAACATGAAACTCATCAAACAAAACTTAAAACACCAATAATTATATGTCATCAATCCAAACGTATCTGAATTTTAACGGCAACACGGAAGAGGCCTTTAACTTTTACAAATCTGTATTCGGCGGAGAATTTGAAACACTTCAGCGCTTTAAGGATGTACCATCCGGCAATCATATGCCCTCAGGCGTTCAGGGGGATAAGATCATGCATATTTCCCTGCCTGTCGGCCCCAACACCATACTGATGGGCAGCGATGTTCCGCCTACCATGCCTCAGACCGTCACCGGCACCAATTTTTCACTGACCTACACCCCAGACAGCGCAGAGGAAACCGAAAGGGTTTTCAAGGCCCTGTCAGAAGGCGGAAAGATCACCATGCCGCTTGACAAAGTGTTCTGGGGCGCATATTTCGGGATGTGCACCGACAGGTTCGGCATCCAGTGGATGGTAAACTACAACATGAACAACAAATAAAACCAACATGCTTCATGCCGGGGAACACTACCGGCATGACGTCCTATGACAACACTATATTATGCTTGAGATTTTCAAAACCAATATTGAAGACACTTCAGATGCAAGGATGATAATCGACCACCTTCACCGCAGCTTTCCGGGCAACAGCATTCACATCGACCTGCATGATTGCGATAAAATATTAAGGGTGCAGGGGGAACATTTCCCTGTCGACCAGATCATCGCCCATGTCAAAGCAAGCGGCTTTGATTGTACCGTATTGGAAAATTAACAATTGAACACTTTTAAAACAACTAATGAACACAACAGCCAAACCAGAAACCAGTTTCCGCAGGATCATCCGCATTATCAGGCAATCGCTTAATGGGGAAGAGCAGGATTATACACAGGGAAGCATTCCCAAAGCCGTTATCCTGCTGGCCATACCCATGATACTCGAACTTAGCCTTGAAAGCATATTTGCCGTAGTGGACATGTTCTTTGTAGGCAAACTCGGAGCCAATGCCATTGCCACAGTAGGATACACAGAATCCGTCATCACCATCGTATATTCGATAGCCATCGGGCTAAGCACCGCAGCTACCGCCATAGTGGCCAGGCGCATCGGTGAAAAAAACAGGGAAGACGCAGCGCATGCAGGAGCCCAATCACTGATCATCGCATTGATCACCACAGTAGTCGTAAGTCTGGCCGGAGTGATCTTTGCTGAGGAGATACTTATACTGATGGGCGCCAGCGAAGAGGTTGTAAGAGAAGGGGCCATTTTCACCAGGATCATGTTTTCCGGCAGCCTGGTCATTATTTTGCTATTTGTCATCAACGGCATATTCAGGGGTGCGGGCGATGCCGCAATGGCCATGAAAAGTCTGTGGCTGGCAAGCCTCGTCAACATCGTATTATGCCCCATTCTTATAGAACTTATGGGATTAAAGGGAGCCGCCATAGCAACAGTCATCGGGCGGAGCAGCGGGGTTGCCTATCAATGCTACCACCTGTTTAAGGGAAGCGGCATTTTAAAATTCCATAAGATACATTTCAAATATGATGCTTCCATTATCCGGTCAATCTTTAATGTAGGCTGGCCGGCCACCCTGCAATTCATCATTGCAAGCGGAAGCTGGATCGTTCTGGTGCGACTGGTTGCCGAAACAGGTGGAACCGAGGCCTCTGCAGGATACCAGATAGCCATCAGGAATGTTGTATTCTTTATATTGCCCGCATGGGGCCTCAGCAATGCCGCTGCCACGCTGGTGGGTCAGAACCTGGGTGCCGGCCAGGTAAAACGGGCAGAGGAAAGCGTGATGCTGACAGCCAAATACACTGCCTTTTTTATGGGTTTTGTCATGCTGCTCTTCATGTTCTTTTCAACACCTATCATCCGTATTTTCTCGCAAGATTCAGCCATTGTGGAATTCGGTGCCAGGTCACTCCAGATCATAGGCACAGGGTATATTTTTTACGGTGTGGGCATGGTTATGACCCAGGCGCTTAACGGCGCGGGAGACACCAAAACCCCCACACTTATCAATTTCTTTGGCTTCTGGCTGTTCCAGATACCGCTGGCCTATGCACTTGCCATCGGACTTGAAATGAAAACGACCGGCGCCTTTATCGCAGTGCCTGTGGCGGAAACCGCCATTGCGCTTGTTGCCTGGTATTTTTTCAAAAAAGGCAAATGGAAGGAAGTGAAAGTTTAGGTTAATCCAATGGGTATTCCTGCAAGTGAAATTGCCCGGCAAACCGTGTTTTGCCTTGTAGCTTTTAACGGCTTTGATTAATATTGAAAACGAATCATGACAACTGACATATCCGCCAACGGCATCCACATACGCCTGGCTGAAGAAGCAGATTTCCCGCAGCTTGTGGCGTTGTACAGGGAGTTTGCAACCTTTGAAAAACTTCCGCACAGAATGATCAATACGGTTGAAAAAATGAAGGCTGAAAAAGACCTTTTCCATTGTTATGTAGCGGAAACCCCCGCCAAACACATTGCAGGGTATGTGTCCTGTTTCCATTGTTATTATACATGGTCAGGCAAATCGTTTTACATGGATGACCTGTATATCCAACCCGCATACCGGGGCCAGGGTCTTGGAACCAGGCTGGTGGAAACGGTCATCGCATATGCAAAAGATTCAGGTTGCGGCAAGCTCAGGTGGCAGGTTTCGAACTGGAACACACAGGCCATCGCATTTTACAAAAGCCTTGGCGCCGAAATTGATAATGTAGAACGCAACTGCGACCTTGTGCTGGGGTAACCATTTTTTTATGTTGTAATATTTTAATAAAAATTTACAACATTCACACAAAATACGTGGTCATGGATCGGGTGGCCATTGAATGTTTATCGACATTAGTATATTGCGCAGCATAAAACCCGACTACTATGAAATCAGGCCCTATTATTATCATTGAAGATGATGCCGACGATAAAGAAATCATGGAAGATATTCTGAAAGAACTGGAAATAGAAAACAGGATCATATGGTTCAGTAACTGTCCTGCCGCCTGGGAGTATCTCAAGACAACCTCTGATCAGCCTTTTATTATTTTCAGTGATGTGAACCTTCCGATGCAGAACGGCATTGAATTCAAAAAACAGATCGATGAAGATGACTATCTGCGAAAAAAAAGCATCCCGTTCATTTTTTATTCCACCTCGGCCAGCCAGGAAGTTGTCAATACTGCATATACAAAAATGACCGTACAGGGTTTTTTCCAGAAAAGCGCTGATTACGGGGAGATCAAAAGGAATATTGATCTTATCATCAGATACTGGCAGGCCTGCCGGCACCCGAATGCCGCGTGACGCCTGCCGCTTAACTTTATTTTAACCCCGGGTATTCATTCAGGAATACAAGCCTATCCCACAATCATTTTACAGAACGGTCCAGGCCTTGTGTTTTCAAACGAAAAGCATACTTACCATTAGGTAATTTAAAATTAATCTAAATAAAAAGTGTGTTTTATTTGGAATTATTCTAAATAAGAAATAGGTTTGCACCGCTATTTTACAAAGACCAAATTTTAAACAATATACTAATTATCAGATCAATATGAGATCAATCACAAAAAAAATCGCCACCTTCTCCATCATCATAGGACTTTTAGGAACCACTTCATGCAGAAAAGACCCAAAGGACGAAACGAAACCTTCAGAAGGTATCCGGGCACGTGTGGATTATAACACGCTTACTCCCTCAACACCTTATAAAAACCTGTTTCTCGACAGCAAAGGTGACACCGTGGTTGATCTGACAGCCGGCAACACCCGTTACAGGATGTTCCAGGCGCTGAACTATTATCTCGGAGCTGCCGTAAGAGACTCCAAAGCCCTTGATTCCGTTCAGATGAAGAACATGTTTTCAAACACCGGCAACCCGTTCACCGATATACCTTCATTAAAGATCACCGGCAATGACCTGAACTCTGCGGAAGTTTCCATGCGCGATATCACTGCATCTTCCATGGGCGCTGAAAGCGAAGCTGTTCGCAAAGGGATTGAAAGGCTTTTTGGCGACATGGCGAGACTGAGCGTGTTCTTCGCTGATACTGCGGCTATGGGAAAACCTGGCAAAGCAGGTAATTACCTCGCGGATGCCAAAGGCATTGAAGTCGCACAGGTCATACAAAAATCACTTATAGGCGGCGCACAGCTCGACTATATTTCCAATGTACTCCTGAACACAGGACTGGATGCTGACAACAAGAACATTGTTCCGGGAGAAAACTACACCAGGCTTGAGCAGAACTGGGATGAAGCTTACGGTTTCCTTACCCTCAATCCCGTGTACCTTCTTGGTTCCACTGATGCTACAAGAGGCACAGCTGAGTCTTTCCTCGGGGCCTATGTCTGGGAATATAACAAAGCTGATTACGCCAAAGTCTATCCCGCATTACTCAAGGGCAGGGCAGCTGTAGCCAACAACGACATAGCTGAAGCCAAATCCCAGGCATTATTCATCAGGAAAGCCATGGAAAAGGCCATAGCTTCTGCGGCTGTGGGATACCTTACAAAATGGAAATCAGGTACGACGGATGCCGCCAGGATACACGCCATCGGCGAAGGGCTCGGTTTTATCCACTCTCTCCGCTACTGCAAGATCAATGGCGGCAGTGCGGCTTTCTCTGACAGCATCCTGAACAACCTGATCAATTCGCCTGATGGTTACTGGGATCTGACCAGCACCAAGATCAACGAGGCCATCAGCGCTATCACGGTTAAATTCAACCTCTAAATCATAAACATTCCAGCGGGTGAATCTATAAACATTCACCCGCACTTTTATAATGAGAAACCGCAGCATCATAATACTTCTGGGAATTACCCTCATCCTTGCGTGTAAAAAGAACACCAATGGTCCTAAAACCACTGAAAACAAAAAAGACCGGGAACTCATACTTCGATATTATGCAGACAGCATTATCATTCCGGCATACGACACATTCAAGACCGAATTCGACCTGCTGAAAAGCAGTGCTGAAAACTTTGCTGCGAATCCGACTGAATCAAGCCTTGCCGCATTGAGATCCTCGTGGACAAAAGCGTATATCCGCTGGCAAACTGTCGAACTGTTCGATTTCGGCCCCGGTGAAAAATACACCCTGCGGAATTTTTACAACATATATCCTGCAGACACCACGGGTATTAAAAATAATATTTCAAACACGTCCGCCAATCTTGAAGTTCCCGCCTCCTATCCCCAGCAGGGCTTTCCCGCCCTCGATTACCTGATTAACGGTGTGGGGCAGGACGATGCATCCATTGTCGCCTATTATACCGACCTTTCCAACGGAAACAAACGGACAGCGTACATCAGGCGCATCACCGACAGAATGAGCACACTCCTGGCATCGGTCATGAATGAGTGGAATGGCTCCTTTAAAGAAACATTTGTTTCCAAAACCGGGCTCGACCTCAACTCCTCCACATCATTAATGGTGAACGGGCTGGTGCTGCATTACGAACGTTATATCCGTTCGGGCAAAATAGGCATCCCTTCAGGCGCCATGCTTAACGGCACTCCCGCTCCGGACAAGGTGGAAGCCTTTTACAGGAAGGACATTTCCCTTGCACTGGCAAAATCGGCCCATAAGGCGTATGTCGATTTCTTTAACGGACGTTCCTTCATATCCGGAAACCAGGGCAGTTCGCTGAAAACCTACCTGGACGCCCTGGACGCGAGGGATAACACCAGTGGTAAACTGCTTTCGCAGCTCATAAATGAACAGTTCGTCCTGGTGGAATCAAAACTGGATCTGCTGCAGCCAAATTTCCATCAGCAAATCATCAGCAACAACGACCCCATGAAAAATGCATTCAACGAGATGCAGGCTGCCGTAAGAATGCTGAAAGTGGATATGACTTCAGCCATGAGTATAACCATTACTTACACCGACAATGATGGGGATTAAGGGGTATTTTGACCGGGTCACTTCAATAGCGCCTCTGGTCTTTTTCCGCGTTTGCTTCGGGTTGATGCTGATGTTCAGCATTGTCCGGTTCTGGGCTAACGGATGGATACATTCCCTTTACATCGAACCTTCCCATCATTTCAGTTTTTACGGCTTTGAATTCATAGCCCCTCCGGGCCAATACACATATATCCTGTTTGCCTTATGCGGCCTGTCCGCATGCATGGTAGCGCTGGGGTTGTTTTACCGCGTGGCTTCCGTACTGCTGTTCCTGAGTTTCACCTATATTGAGTTAATGGATAAATCCACCTATCTCAACCATTATTATTTCATCAGCCTGGTATGCCTGCTTATGATCTTCCTACCGGCCAACCGCAGTTTTTCCCTGGATGTTCTGCGCAACAAACGCCTTGAAGCGGGATTAATCCCGAACTGGAACATCGATGCGCTGAAACTGATGCTGGGCATCGTATACGTGTTTGCCGGCCTGGCAAAGGTCAACAGCGACTGGCTGCTTCACGCCATGCCGCTAAAGATATGGCTTCCCGCACGGAACGATATGCCGCTCATCGGGCCTCTATTCAATTATGAAGCCACAGCTTACATATTCAGCTGGATCGGTTGCATATACGATCTCAGCATTCCCTTTCTCCTTCTCAACAAACGCAGCAGACCTTTCGCCTATTTCACAGTCATTACATTCCATGTGCTGACATCCCTGCTGTTTCCTATAGGCATGTTCCCACTGATCATGATCGTTGCGGCCCTGGTATTTTTTCCGGCCCGGGTTCACCAGCATATCATCAGCAGGTTGCAATCGCTGGCGGGACGACCAAAAAACATCACTGAAGATCGTTCCATATACCGTAACCCCGCGCTTGTCCGCTGGATCTTTATTTCATTTTTTGCAGTACAGTTACTGTTCCCGTTGCGTTACCTGGCCTATCCTGGCGAGCTTTTCTGGACTGAAGAGGGATACCGTTTTTCATGGAGGGTGATGCTGATGGAAAAAGCCGGTTACGCGCAATTCACTGTGAAGGACAAGACAGGAAAACGGACCGTAGTAAACAATACCGAATTCCTGACGCCACTTCAGGAAAAAATGATGAGCACACAGCCCGATATGATATTGCAGTATGCGCACATTCTCAGGGATCATTATGCAGACAAGGGATTTGTCGATCCGGAAGTGTATGTTGATTCATACGTGGCCCTGAACGGCAGGCTGGGAAAAACCCTTGTCAGTCCTGCAGTGAATCTCTCTGCTCAAACCGAATCGTTTAAACCCAAAAACTGGATAAAGCCATTTAATGATGACATCAAAGGTTTCTAATCTCATATGGATGCTGGCACTGTGTTCAGGCGCTTTGGCGCAAGACACCAGTTTTTCAAAACTCCAGACGAAGAACTCCCAGGCGGACACCAGTTATCTGCCGAAATTCATCATCAAAAACAAGCAGGGCGAGATTGAATTTTCCCGGATGAAGAGCATAGAGAATATGGGCATTTACGAAGGCAAGAAAACGGAGGTTATCATACCTGAACTGTCTATGGCCAACCTGGCCACCAATAATGCGCGCCAGGTGTTCTCGCGTGTGGCAGGTCTTAACATATGGGAGAATGACGGAGCGGGTTTACAGCTGAATATCGGCGGGCGCGGGCTTGATCCGGGGAGAAGTTCTAACTTCAACGTCAGGCAAAACGGCTATGACATCAGTGCGGATGCGCTGGGTTATCCCGAAAGTTATTACACACCGCCCATGGAAGCCACCGGCAAGATACAAATTGTCAGGGGGGCGGCCTCACTGCAATACGGCACACAGTTCGGGGGACTCGTAAACTTCGAAATGAAAAAACCTGTAGAAAACAGGAAACTGGAAATGCAGATCAGGCAGAGTTTCGGCTCATTCGGTTTTTATAACGCCTTTACAAGCTTCAGCGGCTCCATAAAGAAATTCAGCTATTACAGTTTTTACCAATATAAACGCATGGATGGCTGGCGGGCCAACTCCGAACTTGAAAGCCATACCGTATACACCAACCTGAACTACCGGCTCAGCAAGAAGACAACCATAGGCCTGGATTATACCCACATGAATTACCTGGCGCATCAGCCCGGCGGGCTTACCGATGCCATGTTCGAAGAGAATCCCAGGCAGACTAACAGGGAGCGGAACTGGTTCGCTGTGAACTGGAACCTGTTTGCGTTGCATTTCAATCACGCGTTCAGCAGCAGAAGCGAATTCAATCTCCGGACGTTTGGCCTGCATGCACACCGTTACGCCGTAGGTTTCCGGCCTAACCGCGTAGCCACTACCGACAACGACGGCGTGCGTGACCTTTTGAAAGGCGAGTTTAGAAATTACGGTGCCGAAGCGCGGTACCTTAAAAAATATGTATGCCGCCGGATGGCTATGGTTTTCCTGGGTGGAACACGGTATTACAGGGGTCATAACCAAACCGTACAAGGCCTTGGAAGCCAGGGAAAAGATGCCGATTTCAAGTTTATCAATACACAGAACGGCATTGCCAACGATTATGAATTTCCGAATGACAATATTTCTGTATTCGCTGAAAACATCATCTATGTGAACAACCATTTTTCCATAACGCCGGGCTTGCGTTTTGAATACATTCACACACGTGCAAAAGGCTTTTACAACACCATACAGTTCGACCTGGCGGGCAACATTATCAGTTCGACCCAAACACATGAAACAAGGAACAATGAACGCCGGTTTGTAATAGGCGGCATTGGATTCAGCTACAAGCCCAAACGTTCGATCGAACTCTACAGCAATATATCGCAGAATTACCGCTCGATCACCTTCAGCGACATGAGGGTCACCAACCCTTCGCAGATGATCGATTCCAACCTCTCCGATGAGCGGGGCTATTCGCTTGACATAGGCATCAGGAGCAACAACATCAAACTTTACACGTATGATGTTTCGGCATTTTTACTGAACTACAACAACAGGATCGGCGAGATACAATACTACGATGCGAGCAACAGGGTGCTCAGGCTCAGGACCAATATCGGCCGCGCCGTCATGACAGGCGTTGAGAGTTATGCTGAAACCGATATCCTGCAACTTATCCGTAAAAAACAAAAACCATTGAGCGCTGTTCTTTTCCTCAATGCGGCCTACATTCATTCGGCTTACCTGTCGAGCAAAACACCGGGTGTGGAGGGCAACGAAGTGGAATTTGTGCCGGATCTGAATATCAAGTCAGGCCTGAGGGTCGGCAATAAAAAACTGAAAGGTTCCGTTCAGTTCACCTACTTGTCCGACCAGTTCACGGATGCCACCAATGCGGTTGAAGGCGGTGTGTCTTCGGTAGCGGGTCTTATTCCGGCATATTACGTGATGGATGCCGGCATATCATACCAGGCAAAGAGGTTAAAGATTGAGCTCACCTGCAACAATATCACCAACAACATGTTCTTTACACGCAGGGCCACCGGTTATCCCGGCCCCGGCATCATCCCGTCAGACGGCAGGGGATTCTTTTTCACCGCAGGGTATAAGCTTTGAAAAACGTATGTTCCGAGATGTTGATCGTCACATATATTTTTTTGTGAAAAAAAATATATGAAGCGGTCTCAAAAGTCCGGTTACGACATTATTTATTAAATGAATAATGGACTTATTTGCTCACAGATAAACATTTTGCTGAGATGATTATATTCTCATTTTGAATTGCATGCTTTAAACAAGCAGATAATCTTCCATATCCCGAAAAATGTTTACCTTCTTTTCTTTTTGGGGAAAAAGAAAAGAAGGCAAAAGAAAAACCTTGCGCGCACACCCGCTG
>CALMKH010000243.1 GCA_937867025.1 uncultured Bacteroidota bacterium
GGAAGTGTTCCTCTTGTATTGAACTTAGGTACTGAATTCATGCCCCCGTTGGATGAAGGCTCACTTCTTTTCATGCCGGTTACTTTGCCGGATGTTTCCAATTCTGAGGTCAAGCGCATCATGCAGGTTCAGGATAAACTGATTATGACAGTTCCCGAAGTTCAAAACGTACTTGGCAAGGCCGGACGGGCCAGTACCGCAACTGATAATGCGCCAATCAGCATGATTGAAAGCATTATTTTATTAAAACCTCAATCGGAATGGAGGAAAGGTTTGTCGAAGAATGATATTATTAATGAACTGAACGCGAAAATGCAAATTCCAGGTGTTATTAATGGCTGGACGCAGCCTATTATCAATCGTATCAATATGCTTTCGACAGGTATTAGAACAGACGTAGGGATTAAAGTTTATGGACAGAACCTCGACACGATCAATAAGCTGGCTCAAATGTTTAAAAAAGAACTGGAAGGAATAGATGGAATAAAGGATCTGTATGTGGAACCTATTGTAGGAGGCAAATACATTGAAATAAAAGTGAGAAAGGACGAGATTGGCAGATATGGGCTATCTGTTGACGATATTAATATGTTTATTGAAACAGCCCTTGGCGGCATGAATGTAACCACAACCATTGAAGGCAGGCAACGTTTTTCTGTGAATGTGCGTTTTGCACAGGATTTTCGCGATAAGATTGATAAATTGAAACGGATGCAACTGCAAACAATGGATTATGGCCCCATACCGCTTTCTGCTGTAGCAGACATTCATATTACGGAAGGTCCACCAATGATCAGTTCAGAGAATGCCATGCTCAGGGGAACTCTTTTATTCAATGTACGAGAAAGGGATTTAGGAAGTACGGTAAACGACGCCAAAAAGAAATTGGAAGAGGCAGTAAAAAAATTGCCGCAGGGATATTTTTTATCCTGGAGCGGACAGTATGAGAACCAGGTGAGGGCAAACGAGCGTTTAAGAATGATTATTCCCATTGTATTAATCATTATTATGGTTATACTCTATTTTACTTTTCATACTTTCCGTGAAGTATTAATCGTACTTTCTGCTGTTCCGGTTGCATTGGTCGGCGGGGCTTATTCGCTGCATTTCTTTGGAGTTAATTTTTCGGTCGCGGTTGCCGTAGGTTTTATTGCATTATTTGGTGTTGCAGTCGAAACCGGGGTACTGATGCTGGTCTATATGAACAACTCGGTTTATAAAAAGGTAAGTAAGCGTAAAACAGAAAATACCACATTGACAAAACAGGATATCGAAGATGCTATTTATGACGGGGCCGCTTTAAGATTAAGGCCAAAACTGATGACGGTTCTGGTGGATATCATTGGCCTGCTGCCTGTTTTGCTGGCAACAGGCACGGGAAGCGATGTCATGAAGCCTATAACAATTCCTTTTGTTTTCGGGTTGATCACATCTACCTTGTTTGTTCTTATTGTGTTACCCGTATTATACGCTTTGGTGAGAGAATACGAATTGAGAAAACATGGAAAGCTGATCGTACAGGAGTTTGAGGATTAACATTCAAAAAAAGTTTCAAAATGAAAGGATTAATAATAAGAACAGCCATCATATTCGGAATAATTTTAAGATCGGAACAGGTTTGCGGCCAGGTTTTGACCCTGGATAGCGTATTAAATGCCATTGAAAAGAACCATCCTGAACTGAAAATGTACGATGCCAGAATAAATGCTTACAACACCTATGCGCAAGGTGCCAAATCGCTTGAACCACCGCAGGCTGGAGCAGGGTTTTTTATGACGCCTTATAATACGCGCATGTGGAAACCAGATGGAATGAACAATGGCATGGGTTCATTTATGATATCCGCGCAGCAGATGTTTACTAATCCCAAAAAACTGAATGCCAATGCCACTTATATGCAAAGTATGTCAAATGTTGAAAAGGAAATGCAGGGAGCGACAAAAAATGAAATGTTCAGCATGGCTAAGATGAACTATTACGAATGGCAGGTGATGAAGAAAAGACTTAAGATACTCAATGAGAGTGAGGAACTTTTGGATTACATCATTAAATCTACTGAAATCCGCTACACCTATGGTATGGATAAGCTCAATGCATATTATAAAGCCAAAGCGATGCTGGGCGACATACAGCAGATGAAAATTATGGCGGAAACAGAAATCCGGCAGAAGATGATAGAATTAAATACATTAATGAACCGGAACAAAGAACTGGTATTTGATATAGATACCATTTTTGTTTTAAAGAACTACGAAGCGTTTTTTACTGATACAGCGACAATCATAGCCAATCGCAGCGATTATAAGGCGTTATCGCGAAATATTAATTTACTCAAATCTAAACAACTTTATGAAAACTCCCGGCGATTTCCTGATTTTGGAATAAAATATGACCACATGTATACCTTCGGAAACCAGCCTCAGCAATTCAGCTTGATGGCAATGATGACAATTCCTATTGCGCCCTGGTCATCAAAAATGTATAAATCCTCAGTAGCAGCACTTAACTTTGAAATGGAAGCCGTTAAAAACCAGCAGCAATCTTTAGTGAATAATGCGAGCGGGAATGTTGTAAATTATAAATACCAGATCAACAATAAAAAACAGCAGGTAAACCTTTACGAAAAAACAATCATTCCTTCTATGCGAAAAAACTACCAGGTCGCTTTACTGGCTTACGAGCAGAATACGGAAGAACTGTTTATGGTTTTAGATGCCTGGCAAAACCTGAAACTGGCCCAGTTAGGGAATCTTGACCTGCTGAACGACCTTGTCATGCTTCAGGTGCAATATGAGAAAGAGTTGGAAATTAAATAATATGATTTCAAATCGGAAATATTTTAACCAATACAAAACGAAAGAACAAATGTCAAAAACAATCATCTTTAAACAATACTTATTATGAAAAGAAAGGATTTTATTCGCATTTCGGGAATGGGGGCCGCATATACTATCGTTGCAGGGAGTTCCTCATTTCTTTTTTCCTCATGCAGGAAAAACAACATGATGATGAATATGGGAGCAGGATTTGTAAATGTGCTGGAAGGGGCTTTTGATGTTGCTTTGCCCATGCCCGGGGTTATCAATGGACAAGGCAGCCTTACAGCTCAAAACACTACACATTCTATTTTTAAGGGGAAAACTTCCAAGGCGCTTGGCTATCAAGCAGGTTCTATGCTTGGTCCTACCATTCAACTTGATACAGGTGGTTCTGTCAACATCAATTTGCAGAACAACCTTTCAGAGCCAAGCAATATACACTGGCACGGGTTGGTAATTCCCGCGAACATGGATGGTCATCCTGAAGATATTGCACAGGCAGGATCTTCTTTTAATTATGCCTTTACCGTAAATCAGCGTGCCTCAATGTATTGGTATCATCCGCATCCGCACGGCTTTACCGCTAAACAAGCATTTAAGGGGCTGGCGGGTGTTTTTATTGTAAATGATCCTGAAGAACAAGCTCTGAACTTGCCATCAGGAGCTTTCGAAATACCGCTTGTTATACAGGATAAACGGATATTTCCGGATTATGCCCTGGATTATTCTCCGCAGATGGCTGAGGTGATGACAGGATTTATGGGGCAGTATATAACGGTAAACGGGGTGTACTCGCCCTACCTGAATGTAAACAAGCATAATTACAGGATCAGGGTCTTGAATGGCTCTAATGCGCGTATTTATAATTTTGCACTTAGTAACAACGCCCTGTTTTCGGTGATTGGTTCAGATGGTGGATTGTTATCATCTCCTCAGTCAGTAAGCTCACTGATTCTAGGCCCGGGAGAACGTGCCGACATGATAGTTGATTTTTCTTCCTATTCATTGGGTACAGAACTATTTCTTATTAACAAAACTTTCAGCGCGGGGAATGCACAAGGCAAGCAGGAATTCAAGATAATGAAATTTACCGTTTCGCAAAACGATTCAGACGCTTTTGCTTTACCCGGGGCTTTATCCACGATCAACCTTATTCCTGAAAACAGTGCGACTATAACAAGAACTTTCAGTATCTCCAATGCAGGTATGGGAATGGGTGGGCATGGCGGAAGTATGGGCATGAAGGGCATGCACAAAATAAATGATAAAACTTATGATCCAGGCAGGATAGACGAAACGGTCCAGGCAGGAGCTACAGAAATATGGGTGTTTGACAATTCAAAGGGTGATGAGCCTCATCCAATGCATATTCACGGTATGCAATTCCAGGTGCTTGACCGGACAGGAGGCAGGAACGTATTGATTCCGACCGAAAAGGGATGGAAAGATACGGTAATGGTAATGCCGGGAGAAAAAGTTC
>CALMKH010000244.1 GCA_937867025.1 uncultured Bacteroidota bacterium
TGCGCGGCATCCAGACAGTTCCAAACGGCATCCAGATGCTTCACATCGCCATCCAGATGACTCCGGATAGCATCCAACTCTGTCCCAACAGCATACCGGGTCCGTCTGCCCGGCATCCAGATGGTTCTGCGCGGCATCCAGACAGTTCCAAACGGCATCCAGACGGTTCCGTTCGGCATCCAGATAGTTCCACCTGGCATCCATCTTCATCCAAACCATATCCAGGCGCTTCCAAACGGCATCCAAGTCTGTCCGGGAGCTATTTAAGTACTTCTCATCCGCAACAATCTCTGTCCGCTCGCCTTCGGAATGCACCCGTCCGGCATCCATATCTGCCATATCACCTTCCAACTATCGTCAACCGGCACCGCTTTCCATTCACCGGCCTTCGGGGCCAGTCCGTCGCTGTTAAAGTTGGTCAACGATCAGATGTAAGCCAGTACATGAAGTTGGAGACAGTTCCTGATAATCCTTAACCGGCAACAATTTTCCTGTATGTCGGTTCATGATGCTTATAAAACCCGCATGCCACATATACAGGTTCTCCTGCGGCGGTTGCATGCAGTTCAAACGCGCTTATGCCCATCTGCCCGGCTGTTTCCATCAGGCGTTCCAGCACATTACGGCACAAACCTTTTCCCCGGTGCGCGGGCGATGTGTATACACTCATGATATACCCCCATACGCCGGAAGGATTCTTAATGTTGCCCGGCAGTGTTTTAATGACCATTCCGGCTATAGCCGCTACATGGCCGTCCACAACAGCATACCAGCTGATATAGTTCCTGTTGATCTCTTTCTCAAAATAAGACCGGAGGTTTTTCCGCATTTCCGCTTCTTTTTCCGGGGGCTGTTTCCCGTATAATTCATCTGAAAAAATGATCCTCAGATCGACAAGCTTATCAATGTCCTTGTCCGTGGCGCGGAAGTAAAGAATATCATCCATCAAAGTTGTTGACATGTATGTCCGGCAAATCTACGTTCGCGTTCTTTGCGAAAAAAGATACACATATCTTTAAAATCACCAGTACAGGCTAGGTATCCCTGCGGAACAGTTTCCTGTAAATGGATTTGAATGTGCGACCGCTGCTTAACCTTTTCAGGAGCTCCTTCAGGATTTGTTTATGAGAGGCGTTCTCCAGGGGGTCAATGTTTTCATGTGCGGCCTGATGATCGTATTGTGCTCCTGCATTCACCGGCGCCGGAACGGGGTGGTGAACAATTTTCGCTTTCTTGCCCGTATCCGCCGGTTCGCGTTTGTTCCGCGCCAGTATGGCCCGTCTCGACACC
Organism: uncultured Bacteroidota bacterium; assembly: GCA_937867025.1. Taxonomy (GTDB): domain Bacteria; phylum Bacteroidota; class Bacteroidia; order NS11-12g; family UBA955; genus JABMMZ01. The sequence continues at coordinate 1,291 of CALMKH010000244.1, forward strand.
CATCCTTCATAGGCCGGAGGGTATCTCAACACTTCTATGGTCTCAAAAAACGGCTCCATCAGCCGTAACATATGATCCACGTGCGGCGCCACCATGTTCACATGTCTTTTCCCACCGTCGTCTTCCAGCCAGGTCCAGGTATATCCCGTAATGATAAGGGAACCTGCATATACAGGCTCGTTCTCTTCATAAGGAACCTGCGGCAAGGAAGGCCGGAAATCCTGCAGGTCGGCCACCGGCATGAACAGGTCGCCTCCGGATTTTGTCCAGCTTACCAGGTTTTTCACGACTGTCTCTACTTCTCCAATCGATTCGACATAGGAATAGGGATACCACATGCAACTCACAAGCGACCAGCTATTGTGCCACTCCGCAGTATCCTCGCGGAAATCCGCCTGCCTGAAAAACACGGCATCGGGATTAACTTTCCGGGCTTCTTCCAGCATGCCCGGCGAAATATCCATTCCTGCCCTCCTGAGCCCGGGAAAACGGCTTAAAAAATACCCTGTGCCGCAACCTGCATCAAGCCAGGAGGTCTGTTCATTCACCAGTCCCTTCAATATCCCCAGTTCAAAATCAGAACTGATCTTCGAGAAAGGATTCAGAAGAAACTTATTGTTATAAGCCCCGGCATAGGCATGATCATATACGTTGAGCAGACTGTTCTTTTCCATACACTTTATTTGGTGATAATGCTTTTTATCCTGCTGCCGGCGATCCGTTTCAGGACCCGTATGATACCCATATGGAACACTGCGGCATGCAGCATCAGTAAATACACAAATGTTGAATTCCCAATCGCCAGGGACACCAATACAGTCAGGGGAAGGAACAACTGGTAATATTCACTCATGAAGATGCAGTAATCCGGCCTGGTATACCTGAACAACATGATCTCGGTCCCGTTTTTGCGGATGTACATAACGTACAGCAGGTATATTCCCAGCGCCGCAAAACACATATACTGGCCGAAGCTGAAAAGCATCCATGCCAGCGAGCACAGCTCAGTCACGATCAGTATGTAACCAGTCAGCCTTACAGTGCGCGCGGAAGCCTGTCGTGCCCATGTATTCACTCCGCTCCTGGCATCATTGTGCAGGTCGTGAAACTGGTGCCATAATATGCCTCTCAGGCCAAAAGCCAGCGACCACAATCCCAGTGCAAGAAACTTGTCATTGCTCAATGCATACCCCAGGTACGCCGAACTTATAACCGCCGTATACAGCGTAGGCAACAGTTGCGAACCGGCGGCGTCGGCCAGAACGCCCCATCCCTTTCTTTCCTTAAGCCTGAACGGAGGAACAGAATACAATGTGAACATGACATAAGCCCCGCCATATAACAAAAGAGACAATGTATGATGCCGCATATACCAGCAAAATACAAAAGCTGCAGACAGGACCGTTGCCAGGAATACTATGCGTGTGAATATGCCGTATCCTTCCATGCGGTTGGGCTTACCTGCCGCCATATCTTCCCTTATATCCGTCATATCATTGATAATGCTGACGTATATCGCCCCTGCAATGAGTGAGAGCACGACAAATATGAGCAGCGGCGCGGTGCTTTCCGGGGATGCATGGGATGCCGACAGGACAAGATACGCTGCAGCCAGTATGGGAGGGAGCTTATAATCCCACCATTCGGCAGCGCGTATGACTTTAAAGAATTTCATGACCGTAAAAATCCCAGCCGTTTGAGCGCCTTTCTTATTTTCATCTTAAATCCAAGTATCACCTGCAGGATAATGCGGTTGTTGGCCAATACTGCCATGAACGAGTACCTGGTGCCTTCGAGGTAATTTTTATTGTGACGGAACTGGTAATATGAATACTGCAGGTAATTTTCCGACAATGCCACGCGCATGCGTTTCTTCTCGTCCCTGGCCAGAAGGGCCTTGATCCTGTCGTAGAGGAATTCCAGATCATGTGTCCAGAGGTCGCCGATAAGATCGTACATGTTCCTTCCGTCATAGATGTTCTTGCCATCTATTTTTTTATGCCATAATACGTCCCTGGTAAACCCGGCTTTTGACGGCTTCCTGTAAATAATATCCATCAGGAGGCACCAGTCGTCGGCAATCCTCAGGCCTGAAGTCCAGTTGGAACTGAGTGACGAGCGTCTTATCAGCAAAGACGATGAAGGCGAAGGACAACCGGTAAGGTATAGGTTCCTGAGGTCGGTGTTATCAAGTATGATGGTATTTTCATGCCTGGCCGCCAGGGTGTCCTCAAGCACCTTGCAGATGCTGAAGCGGTCGACAAACTGGTCTTCGCCCATGTCCTGCATCCAGTTGGAGAATACAAAATCCAGCTTGTGCTGTTCCAGGATGTCCAGGCTTCTTTCTATAAAATGCGGTTCCCATATGTCGTCGGAATCGAGCGTAGCAATAAATTCGCCCCTGGCATGACGCAAGCCTTCATTGCGGGCGTGCGCCTGCCCTCCGTGCGGCAGTTTAAGATAGGTGACCTGGGGATATTTCGACATCAGTTCGTCCGTCGCATCCTCCGAACCGTCATCGGCAACAATAAGCTGTATGTGCGGATAGGTCTGGTCAAGCACGCTCAGTATGGCAGCTTCCACTATACCCGCCCTGTTATAGGTAGGTACGATCACCGACACAAGCTTCCGGTTCCTATCGGTCAGTTGCATGATTGACTTTGCCAGGTCGTGTTCGGGTAATGCGGGCACGAGGCGCTTGACCGCTTCGCAGGCTGCAATGCCCATCTGTTGCCATGTGTCACGCACTGCCCAAGCCCTTTCCATCGCTTCATCCATGCCCTCTTCGTCCGGGTGACCCAGGAAACCAGATTCGCCTTCGGTGATGAGCTCGGGGTTTCCTCCCGCTGTCGACACGATGGACATCCGGCCCAGGGCCATTGCTTCGAGCAATACAAGCGGCGTGCCTTCAAAACGCGAGGGCAATATAAGGCCGTGATAGTTCTCCCACAGCGTTTCCAGGTCATTGTTCTGCTCAATGAATTCCACGCGATCCACTTTCAGCAGCCGGGCCAGTTCGACAAGGCCGTTCCTGTCTATTCCCGACCCTATGAATGACACGCTCAGGGGCCGGCTTCTCCATTTATCGCGTGCGAGTATCCTTATCAGGATATCCTGCCCCTTGTCAATGATAAAGAACCTCCCGATGCAGGCCAGCCTGTAGCCTTTGCCGGCATCCGGATAAGGTCGCGGAAAACGTTCAAACCTCACCGGGTTTGATACGATCTCTGCATGCTGGAAACGGATACCGAACTGTTCTTCGGTAAGCTTGAGGTTATGCCTGCTGACGAAATATGCTTTCTCCGCATTGAGGTATACATTGCGCATGGCCACGCGGTCTTTGTAATCGGGCCAGAAGGTTTCCACAGCCTTTTGCGAGATCATGGCATACGGTATATTTTCCGTAAGGCATATGTAACCGAATCCCAGTCCGTCAAAGTTCATTCCCTGTGAAATGACAGCCAGCGAAACTGCTCCTTCTTTTATAAATTCCCTCCAGCTAAGCTCCGCCTGTTTATCGTCGGGCAATTCTCCCGGCCTTGTCAATGCATGCAGTTTCACACCTGCTGCGGCAAGCTTTCTGAATTCAGGGTGCTCCGTGTTGATTGTCCTCTTGCATACGGTAACCTGGTTACCCGAGGCCATCAGGAAAGGCACCGAGCGGGCCCAGAGCTCTTCGCTTCCTCCCCAGTCTTCGGTACATGTGGATAATATAAGGATATGCCTCTCCTTCATGCGGTTCTTTGCGTTTTATTGTTTGCTGTTTTCATATAATGAGGCATACAGTCCTTTCCGTTGCATAAGCTCCTCATGCGTTCCGGATTCTGCGATGCGCCTGTCCGCCATCACGTAAATATGATCTGCCTGCCTGATGGTGGAAAGGCGGTGACTGATGACAAGTGCGGACCTGCGGCCTATGCGTGTCCTGAACGAGCTGAACAATTCGGTCTCGGCGACGACATCCAGCGAGCTCGTCGCCTCATCGAGTATCACCAGTTTTGAATCGCTGTAAAACGCACGTGCGATAGCGAGCTTCTGCCATTGCCCGATGCTGACTTCATGCCCGTCGTCAAACAGTCTTCCAAGGACCGTATCGTATCCATGCCCCAGACTGCTTATAAAACCACCGGCCCCGGCATGTTCGGCTGCCTGCTTTACTGCTTCAGGTGAAGGATTTTTGTCCAGGTCGCCAAAACGTATGTTCTCGCTTACGGTTAAATTGTACCGGACAAAATCCTGGAACACCACGCTTATCTTCTTCCGGTATTCCGAAGGGTCGTAGTTACGGATATCGTTGCCAAGGAAACGGATAACACCGCTGCCGGGTTCATATAACCTGCACAGCAGCTTGATCAGCGTGGTTTTCCCTGCGCCGTTCATTCCGACAATAGCCACGATCCTGCCTTCGGGTACCTCGAGCGTGATATCCTCCAATACATTCTCCTTCCCGTGCGGGTAGCGGAATGATACATTGTCGATCAGCAATCCCTCGTTTTCATTTATCCTGACTGAAGTCCCCCGGTTTTTCTCAATCCGCGGTTCCAGGGCGAACAGCTCAAATATATGCGCCACATACATGTTGTTGTGGTATAGTGCGGTTATGGAACCCACAAGCCCCTGCATGATGGAATACGACTGAGGGAACACCACGAGGAACATGGCGATATCCCCGACACTGGTCTGCCCGCTCAACGTGCCGAAAATGATATAGGCTGTAACGGCAAAGAATCCCGCGGTGCCAAGACCTGTCGTCAAAAGTTCGTTGATGGTGCGCTGGCGGTTCAACACCAGTTGCTGCCTCATGATGTTTTCCCTGATCTTTACATATTTTGCCAGGAGGTATTGCCCTAATGAAAAGGTCCTGACCTCCTTTGCAAAAGGATCGGCTGTCATAAGCGAACTGAGGTAATGCGCCTTTCGTTCGTGCCCCGTATTCTGCATGTACAGCAGGTATCCGCGGTTGGAAAACAATATCCTTCCTATGAGTATGGGCAGCACGAACACAGCCAGCAACGGAAGCAATATCCAGTCTATGGAGATAAGTATGTACCCGATGGCCATCAGGGCAATAAACTGTTTGACGATATCGAACAGGCTTTTGACGACGGCATACGGCTTGTCAACTCCCGCTTCCCTAGCTCTTTTCAGGACATCCAGGTATTCCGGGTCTTCATAAAATCCGTAATCGAGCTGTATGGAATGGCGGTGTATCTTTTCATCAACAAAATGATTGACCCTGGTAGCCTGAAGCTCGCTGACATACACGGAAAGGCTCCGCGCACACGCATAACCTATGGAAATGAGGCCCGCTATGACGATGGCTTCCAACAGCTCGTCATGCCTTTCGGACACTCCCGGTACGGCCACTACATCCACCAGGCGCTTCAGCATATAAACGGACCCCATCCAGAAAAGATTCTCCAGCACGAGCAGTGATACGGTAGTAATGGTTAACCTCCCGGAAACGGACCACGCGAGCTGAATGGATTTTCTGAAGTTGAGCCTGTTAAGCAGTGATCTGAATGTATGTGTCATGAAAGCGTCTGATCGCCTCGGAAGAGGACCTGGTTTTTTCCGGACGGAAACAATGCCAGATCCATCAAAGCCGGCCGTTAATCATAGTTTGTTTAGCGTGCAAATATATGACCCTCCTCATGAATAATAAAACAAATAATCAGGAAGGCCCATCGTCAAGGGCTTGATCCATAAACATTTGAAAATATTTAAATTAAGGCATTAAACCCTGAAGAACGGCTTGTCCTTGTTTTTTTACTTTATTAATGGATTTGGTAAGAGTAATACATTTTTATCCCTGCTGCGGCTCCCTTTTTACGGGTGGGAACTATGCATGATTCTCATGACATACCGTAATACTTCATATGGTATGCCTGCACATCTTTGTAACCTTGTTAAAAGGAAGTCAGGGAAAAAAGACCCTGATATTCAGCAAGTGAAAGCTTACCAACCCATCAAAACCTATGAACGTCTGTGACGCCCTCCTGGATATTTTATCTGAATATGGAGTCAAATATATTTTCGGGATTCCCGGAGATGCCATCAACCAGCTTACGGAATCTGTCAGAAAACAGGATAAGATCCGTTTCATTCATGTCATGCACGAAGAAACAGGCGCATTCGCCGCGTCAGCGCAGGCAAAGCTTACAGGCGAACTGGCGGTTTGTGTCGGAACGGCCGGCCCCGGAGCCATCCACCTGCTGAACGGGCTGTACGACGCCAAAATGGATCATGCCCCTGTACTGGCCATTACAGGACAGGTCGAAACCTCCCTGATCGGCACGTCCTATCAGCAGGAAGTCAACTTGCTGGCGCTGTTCAATGATGTAACCGTTTTCAACCAGGCGGTGGTCAATTCCGGCCAGATGCCTGAACTGGCGATCCTGGCCTGCCAGGCAGCCCTTTCGAAAAGCGGTGTGGCCCACCTGAACATACCCAGCAATATCTCCACCGAAAAGGTGCATGATTATACCAAGAAAAAGCAGGTCATCCGTGCGTCTTCAAGGATAGTGCCCTGCAGGGAGGACCTGAGGTCAGCCGCCGAAATGATCAATAGTTCTCAAAAGCCCTGCATCCTGGCAGGCATAGGTGCAAGGGACGCCATAAATGAAGTCGTACAACTGGCGGAGCTTGTCAAAGCACCGGTCATCAAGGCGCTGCGGGGAAAGGACATACTCCCTGATCAGCACCCTCTGACACTCGGAGGGATAGGGCTACTTGGCACCGAACCATCGCTCAGGGCCATGAGGTCCTGCGACCTGCTGATCGTCATCGGTTCGGATTTCCCTTACCATGATTTTTACCCCGGACCTGAGGTGCCTGTCATCCAGATAGACAAGGACAGCAACCAGATCGGAAGGAGGCATGTGGTACCCCTTCCCCTGACCGGCGATGCCCGGCTGACATTGCAGGAACTCATTCCAATGATTTCGGAGCATACGCATGATGAATTCCTGAGAGAATGCCAGGAACGCATGAAAGCGTGGAACAGGAAACAGGACAAAACAGAATATTCATCCGACAACCCTATACATCCCCAGGCCCTGGCGAATACCGTCAGCAGGCTGGCGGCGAACAATGCCGTGATCTGTTGCGACACAGGCGCGGTAACGGTTTGGGGAGCACGCCATTTCCGGATACAGGATTCCCAGCGCTTTATCCTGTCAGGCGACCTGGCGTCCATGGCGTTCGGGCTGCCCGCTGCCATCGGAGCCCAACTGGCCTTTCCAGGCCGGCAGGTGATAGCCTTATGCGGGGATGGCGGCTTTGCCATGCTTATGTGTGATTTTGTAACAGCTGTAAAATACAAACTTCCGGTAAAAGTATTCGTCTTCAACAACGGCAAGCTCGGCCTGATCCAGATGGAACAGGAAGCCAGCGGCAACCCGGAACATGAAACCGATCTGCTGAACCCCGACTATACAGCTTTCGCAAAGATATGCGGAGGGGAAGGTTATACGATTAAAGAGGCTTCCGACCTTGAACCGGTTATCAACGAAGCCCTGGGTTCGGATAAGCCGTGCATTATTAATGTCTTCATCAATCCTGAAGAACTGACCATTCCTCCCGACATCACATTCGAACAGGCCGTAAGCTACAGTAAGGCAAAAATAAAAGAATACCTGATACGACACTGAATATGAAAACAATTTCCATCTGGCAACACACTGCAAAACCAACCGTAACATATCCCACCCTGCAGGGTGAAAAAGACGCTGATGTGGTGATCATCGGCGGAGGCATAAGCGGACTCACGGCAGCGATGCTGCTAAGTGACGCCGGCAAAAAAGTGATAGTCCTGGAAGCACAAAAAATAGGAATGGGCACAACAGGAAACTCTACCGGCAATCTGTACGTCACGGTTGACCAACACCTGTCGGGCATAAAGAAGAAATGGAATGCCGACACGATGAAGTCTGTTGTCAATTCGAGAACAGGCGCATTGAACCTTATTGAGGAAACCATCAGCCGTTTCGACATCGACTGTGATTTCCGGCGCACATCCTTTAACTATTTTGCTGAAAGCATTGACGAAAAGACCGAAGAATTTTTCAAGGACGAATATGAAGCCCTGACCGATGCCGGGCTGAACCCTAAAATCACAGACGATCCTGACCTGCCCTTTCCCGTTAAAAGAATGATGAGCGTTGACGGACAGGCTCAGTTCCATCCATATAAATACGCTTTACAGCTGGGGCAACACCTTTCGGCAAAATGCGAAATTTATGAAAACAGCCAGGTGGAGGATTTCGACCAGGAAACAGGGATTGTCACGACTGGCTACGGATCTGTTAAGGCGGATCATGTGATCATGGCGACGCATTCGCCCAAGGGCGTATGGATGGTGCATAGCATGCTCGGCGCTTACAGGGAATTCGGCGTTGCCCGGGAACTGAAATCCGGTGATTTTCCGGAGGGCATATTCTGGGGACTGAACCAGCCCAAACATTCGATAAGGACCTTTAAGCATCAGGGTAAAAACTATATCATGGTCATAGGCGATAAATACAAGACCGGGCAAGGGGATGACACGACCGAATACGTAAAGCGCCTCGAACAATTCCTGGAATCGCGCTTCGATCTTGGCCCCGAAAGGCTTGTCTGGGGCGGTCAGCAATACCGTCCTGCAGATGATCTGCCGTATATTGGCAGGCACGGAGGAAACCTGTATTTCCTGACCGGCTTCTCCACGGACGGACTCGTTTATGGCACCCTGGCTTCCATGATAGTCAGCGACCAGATACTCGGAAAGAAAAACGGCTGGGAAGACCTGTACGATGTCAACCGCTTTACCCCGATAAAATCGTTTAAAGAGTTCTTTAAAGAGAATATTGACAATATGGTTCAGTATATCAAGGACACCCCGTGGAATGTTGATGCCGCTTCTCTTGAAGACATCAGGGCCGGCCAAGGGAAGATCATGGAAAGCGGCGGAGAAAAACTTGCTGTTTACAGGGATGAAAACGGGAAGAACCACATAGTTTCCGCCGTTTGCACACACATGAAATGCGTTGTCAATTGGAATCCTGCCGAAAAAACATGGGATTGTCCCTGCCACGGGAGCCGTTTCAGCCCTGACGGTCAGGTGCTGGAAGGCCCGGCCATCCATAATCTACTTTCCAAAAACCTGCAGAAACCACAGGCATGAATACACTTTAC
>CALMKH010000245.1 GCA_937867025.1 uncultured Bacteroidota bacterium
CTCGATTCGGTTTCCTATATATTGCACACTACAGGCATTAATGCAAGTCTCAGGGTTTCCTTGTTCAATGATATCGGCTGTTCGACAATTCGGATATTCAGCTTAAAAAGAGGGAAATTCCTCAAGCTGAACCGGCAGCTGACCGGCTGCCTGAATAAACCCGTCTGCAAATTCAATCCCGGCATTTATGAAATTGTACCCGACAATATATGGACGTTTAATATTCCAGAAAACCATGTAAGCTGGAAATTTGATGACACAAGCGGCGTGGTTGATCAGTTCTTTGCGTGCTACAGGTTCAAGAAGCCGGGAATGCAAGGCATCAAGATGTTTGTGCAGGATTCATTCGGCTGCCATGATACGCTTTCCGATTCCATTTTTATCCAGGAGCCGCATGCAGGGATCAGACATACCGCAAAGATCATTTACTGCTCGGAGCTCAAACAGTTCTTCGATTCATCAACAGTTATAAAAAACAGGTTGGACAGCATAAAAAAGTATTTCTGGCAATTCGGAGCCGGGGCATTTTCATCACTCCAGAAAAACCCCTTGCAATCGCTCAATACCTCCCTTGACAAAATACCAGCCTCGCACGTCATAGAAACGGCGTCAGGGTGCCTGGATACGATAGATTTTGAAATACAGGTGATAGGCCCCAAGCCTTATTTCACCATCAGGGATACTATTGGTTGCGGCTCCCTCAATGCGGTCTTCGACAACCTGTCCAGGAACTGCAAGCAGTACATCTGGCAATACGGCGATTCGGCACAGACCACCTTTCAGACCTTCAGCAAACAACCCGCCTCCTTTCTTTACAATAAACCGGGAAGGTACTTCATCAGCCTGGTTGGCATCGATACCGTATTCAATCCATTCACCAACAGTTTCCAGAACTGTGTGGCCACCTTCCCCGACAAGGTCTTCCAGAAAGACACCACGCGGTCGGTCCTGGTGCTGCCTCTCAGGCCCACAGGCATCAGCTCAAGGGATACCATATGCCTGGGAAGCTCCTTATCCTTCTCCAGCCTCTCGGATACGGCTTATGACAATGATGAGTGGAACACAGGGGACACCTCATCGCTCATCATTCTTCCGGCCGGTTCTTCCCTCAGCCATACTTACAAAAAAACAGGCGTCTATACCGTCAGGCTCAAACCCGGGTATAATGCAGCCCTGAACAATTTCTGCCGCGACAGCGCCCAGAAAACCGTGGTGGTACTGGGAGTAAAGGCTGGTTTTGACATCGATCAGGCAAGCATTCCTCCCGTATTCCGTTTCCACAATACCTCGCAGCCCGCATCTGCCGCCCTTACCTGGGATTTCGGACACCCGGGTTCAGGTTCATCCAATTCCTCTTCGGATAACGACCCAAGCCATGATTACGGAAAGGACACCGGCACCTATACCGTCTGCCTGGTGGCTTCCCTGCCTGAAGGATGTCCCGACACCATCTGCAAGACCCTCTTTAACGACTACATGGAAGCCTTCGGCATTTACAATGTCTTTACCCCGGGCAACATCGACAATAAAAACGACCAGTACGACATACAGATCGAGAATGAAGACCTCTATGAACTGATGATATACGACCGCTGGGGACAGCTCGTTTTCAAGGCCAATGCGGATGATGATGCCGACAACCCCAACTGGAACGGAAAAGTGCTCAACAAGGGTGAGGACTGCCCTGCCGGCACATACTACTACCTCTTCAGGTACAGCCTCAGGCATCAGCCAGAAATACTTTCGGTCAGCGGTGTCATTACACTCATCAGGTAGCGACTCACGCATTTAAATGTCATTTTAATCTCGGTTTTTTTTGTTCTACGATAATTTTTCTTAGATTTGGCACAATGTTCAAATCAGGTAAAAAAGTCTGCTTTACTCTCTGCTTTTTGTTGTCAGCGGTATCCGCCCTTTTTTCTCAGGGAACGGTTAACGCGCCTGTTAAGGCATGCCTGGGGGATGTTACCAGCTTCAGCTACACTCCGCCATCAGGGCTTACCCTGAGTTCCGCGAACTGGACTTTCGGCGACGGCTTCAGTTCGTCGGCATTGTCACCGGTGCATACTTACACCGGAACAGGCAAATTCACTGTTATAATACAAGCCACGTTCACCAATAGCACTACCGCTACCGACAGCGCCAAAATCGAGGTTTTCGGACTGCCTAAGGCCGCCTTTTATTTTGATCCGAAAAGTGACACCTGCCTGACAAGGAACAAGGTGTGCTTTGTTGACACCAGCAGGCCCGCGGTGTCAGGACAGGCCATTTCAAACCGCATCATCGTGTGGGGCGATGGCACATTCAACCAGGCGAGCTTCCCCGGGTTTGGCCAAAGACTCTGCCACACCTACGCCGTTCATGACCAGTACACCATAAAGATGGAACTGACGGATATACAGGGTTGCAAGAACAGTGTCACCTCCATCGTCAATGTCGTTGAAAATATTGACCCGGGCTTTGTCATCCAGACAGAATTTACCAGTTGCAGCACCGCCAGGGTCTGTGTGAAAAACACTTCCATCGCAGTTAACACAAACACTGCACACTACAAATGGTATATAGATACTTCGGCACTCGACACGCTACATTATTTCTTTTCTTTCAAATGCGTACCTTACAGCCAGACGCGATCGGGAACGGCTATGCTGGTGGCTCATGCCAACAACAACTGCCGCGATACAATGAAAGTTCCGTTCAATATCCTCCTGGATCCCCTGCCGACAAAACTCGATCTCCTGGATACGGTGCGGTGTTTTTCAGATGAAACCCTGAATGAAGCCAGTTTTACACGTTCATCGATGGATACCGTCCGCTGGTATTTTGACGGGGCGCCTGATGATTTTAAAAAAGGCACACATATCTATTTCCTTACGAAGATGTACCCGGGAATGCACGAGGTAAAGGCAGAGATCATAAGAGGACCCTGCAGCCATTTTATCAAGGCGTACTTCAGGGTGAAGGGGCCTTTGGCCGATATGAGGATCATCGACGGGGAACAATGTTTCAGCAACCGCCAGGTGTACCTGGTGGAGAACATCAGGGGAAGCACCAGGAACAACAGTATTTTCCGCTGGCACATCAACGATACGTTCGGAGCCAACTGCTACAACAACCGGATAAAGGACATCAATAAATACACGAACTGCAACCATTCCCTCGACTGGTATACCAAGCATAAATTTAACGGAGCCCTCAAAAAACAATACGAGGTGAGTCTGTGGGTAAAGGATACTGTTACGGGGTGCGAAGATTCGATCAACAGGGTCATCAATATGGATTATTGCAGCTCTCTACTGGATAAAGACAGCGTGCTTGTATGCGTTGACAGGTTATTCCTTGAAGATATCCCTCCTCCCTTCCCTATTGAATTTACGGTAGATTCGGCTAACCAGGCCTGGCAGAAGTTTCCGGGCTATATCGACTCCACCTACAAAGGCAATTATGATGTAGGGCTGAGATTCAAGACCGAAGTATCGCCATGGGCCGAAAACATCGGCGACGATTCGATAAAGGTCCACACGGACACCATGACGTATTATGATACCGTTTATCTGAAAGATTACCTGCATGTGAAGCAGAAGAAAAAAGATTCCGTGTATATAAAAGTTTATGGGAATTGCAGGCCTTTCAGGGTCTCCCTCCACTTTAAGAACGGGCTTTTCCATGCGGGGGATTCCATGTACATAGCCTGGGGCGGGGGCGACAGCGCCAATTTTGAAAAACAATTCATGGTGGATACGCAACTGGACTCCCTTTTCCAGACCTATAACGTTACAGGGTTCCAGTCGGAAATACGGATATGGATGGCCAATAAGTTCGGGTGTGAATCCAGGTACCGCATTTCACTGGAGCGCGGCAAACTTTTGAACAAGGATTATCTCAGGAACGGTTGCCGGAATAAACCCAATTGTTTTACGCCGTATATCTACGATATTCCCAAAAAGGGTTTCTGGACAGGCAATACGCAGTATAACCAGGTTTCATGGTGGTTTGATGATACCGGCTTTGTAAATGCATATAATCCCTGCTACCGCTTCAAGACCGGGGGAAAACATGCGTTCAGGATGATCGTCAGGGACAGCTTCGGATGCCAGGACACCACTACAGACACCGTGTTTGTGCAGGATATCAGGGCCAACATCAAACATCACGGCAAATTTGTCTATTGCAACGAGCTTAAACAGTTCTTTGATTCATCATTCCAGATCATTTATGAAGGCGACAGCATAAAAAAATACATGTGGCAGTTTGGCGCCGGCGTTTATTCATCTCTCCAGAAAAACCCGCTGCAGGCGCTTAACTCCTCCCTGGAAAAGATACCGGCTGCGCATGCCATTGAGTCTACCTATGGCTGCAGGGACACCTTCCGTTTCGAAATACAGGTGATAGGCCCCAAGCCTTATTTCACCATCAGGGATACTATTGGTTGCGGCTCCCTCAATGCGGTCTTCGACAACCTGTCCAGGAACTGCAAGCAGTACATCTGGCAATACGGCGATTCGGCACAGACCACCTTTCAGACCTTCAGCAAACAACCCGCCTCCTTTCTTTACAATAAACCGGGAAGGTACTTCATCAGCCTGGTTGGCATCGATACCGTATTCAATCCATTCACCAACAGTTTCCAGAACTGTGTGGCCACCTTCCCCGACAAGGTCTTCCAGAAAGACACCACGCGGTCGGTCCTGGTGCTGCCTCTCAGGCCCACAGGCATCAGCTCAAGGGATACCATATGCCTGGGAAGCTCCTTATCCTTCTCCAGCCTCTCGGATACGGCTTATGACAATGATGAGTGGAACACAGGGGACACCTCATCGCTCATCATTCTTCCGGCCGGTTCTTCCCTCAGCCATACTTACAAAAAAACAGGCGTCTATACCGTCAGGCTCAAACCCGGGTATAATGCAGCCCTGAACAATTTCTGCCGCGACAGCGCCCAGAAAACCGTGGTGGTACTGGGAGTAAAGGCTGGTTTTGACATCGATCAGGCAAGCATTCCTCCCGTATTCCGTTTCCACAATACCTCGCAGCCCGCATCTGCCGCCCTTACCTGGGATTTCGGACACCCGGGTTCAGGTTCATCCAATTCCTCTTCGGATAACGACCCAAGCCATGATTACGGAAAGGACACCGGCACCTATACCGTCTGCCTGGTGGCTTCCCTGCCTGAAGGATGTCCCGACACCATCTGCAAGACCCTCTTTAACGACTACATGGAAGCCTTCGGCATTTACAATGTCTTTACCCCGGGCAACATCGACAATAAAAACGACCAGTACGACATACAGATCGAGAATGAAGACCTCTATGAACTGATGATATACGACCGCTGGGGACAGCTCGTTTTCAAGGCCAATGCGGATGATGATGCCGACAACCCCAACTGGAACGGAAAAGTGCTCAACAAGGGTGAGGACTGCCCTGCCGGCACATACTACTACCTCTTCAGGTACAGCCTCAGGCATCAGCCAGAAATACTTTCGGTCAGCGGTGTCATTACACTCATCAGGTAGCTGACGAAGAACAGTTTTCTGACCCGTATCAAAGGGCGTGAAATCTTATTTTTGTATGCGGAACCAAACCTATGAAAAAAATAATAAGGACTACCTATAACCCCAAACTGATAAACTGGGCCCTGCTTTTCATACGCCTGTGCATTGGTGCATTCATGCTGGTCCACGGATGGCCAAAACTGATGAAACTTTGCAGTAACCAGGAAATAGATTTTGCCGATCCTATAGGTATTGGGGTCAGAATGTCGCTCCTGCTGACCGTATTCGCGGAAGTGATATGCTCTGTGCTGCTCATGATCGGGCTGGCTACAAGACTTGCCGTTATCCCGCTTATCATTACCATGCTGGTTGCAGCGCTCATCGTCCATGCAGGCGATCCGTTCAACAAAGTGGAGCTGTCCCTGCATTACCTGCTGATCTATGCCTTACTGCTCATTACAGGCAGCGGCAAATATTCCATTGACCAATGGCTGCATACAAGGGCAGAAAACAAACAAAAACAGGCATCTTCCCACGCCTAGGAATTTCTTTAAAAAAAAAGGATTACAGGTCACCCTGCAATCCTCTTCCAACTCAACTTATACCTTTACAATCGCACAGTCTTATATTTCCTTATCTTTTTATAGAACGCAACCAGCATAACGCTTAACGGCAAAAGCAGGAGAAACAGGGGCGCATTGGAATCACCACCCTTGGTATCATCACTTCCTGATGTCATGCCAAGCGCTGCGTCCTCCGGATCACTGGTATTGGAATCCGGATCGAATATATCAATCAGCTTTTCGCGTATCGACCTGGAGTTGCCATCATCTGAAGGCTGCGACTTTAAAAGGTTTGGCGCATACCAGGCATAACGGTTGCTGCGGTCGCCTGTCAGTTTGCAAAATTCCAGGACTTCATCTACCTTCCGCTCCTCGAGCTGTTTCAGGTACTGTTTGCCTTTCTCGCAATCGGTATAGGCAGCAGGATGGGTGATCACATATCTTGCCTGATAATGTTCATTGTTCGGAGTGGCCTGGAACATCAGGTCCTGGGGGAAATCATCCCTTTTATAACGCACATGCAGGCGCGTAAAAAAAACAGTCGCATTCGGATCACCGGAAAGCCAACTCACCCCTGCATCGACAAACTCGTTGTACATAGGAGGGTTTCCGACACAGGGATCACATTTCATGCCGGTGAACGACGGAGTAACATTCCAGGCATATTCCAGGAAAACGGTATTCCTGTTATTCTTGTGATACTGCCTGTTGAACGTCTTGATATAAAACGAATCGAACTGGTTCAGTGCAAAAGTCGGAATATTGTTGCCTGTCGGCATTTTTTCAGTCCTGTAGTTGGTGCATTCCACCCGGCCGTTCCTGGTGAAGGTGTAAACGATCAGGTCCTGGAAATTTTTTGCATTGGCCATACCCAGCCTTATGGGAAGCATGAAGCGGGTACTGCTGTATGTTATCTGGATAGGACGCAGATAATCAAAACCTGTTGAACCTACATTATTAAGGTTGACCTTTACAACAAAGAATTTCAGTTTATCGTTGATGTAAGGCTGCAGTACTTCCTTTGCATTGTCGGGAATGCTGTACCCGTTATCCTTAAGCCATGATTCCAGTCCTGAGCTTTGCTCGGCTGAAAGGATGATAATATCATACTCTCCCACCGTGTACTGGGCTTCTATCGTCACATTATAATTTTCCGCTGCCGCTGATGTTACCTCCACCATATCAAATGCCACCTCGCTTTTTTTGTCAGACAGGGATTTGAATTTATACCTGTAGTTATTACACGGGTCAGGATCGTAATACTCCACCATCCTGGGAGCTGAATACGCATCGATTTTTGTAAAGATATCCCTGTTTACCACTTTGATGTCGCGTTCCCGCAAAAGCTCGGGAACCGGCACCACCATGGCGAAATCCTTTACATCGCCTTTAAAGTCATTGCTCATTGTGAGTGTCGTCAGATTGCCATCCCTGACAATGATGACCTCGCTTTTATTGTTATAGAGGTTTGATCCTGCTTTTGCGACATAAAAACCGCAGAAGGCATTGGCGCCGACTGTTGCTGAAAGCAACGCTAAACTTAATATTAAATGTTTCATGATATCAGAATTTTAATGAATATTTCCAGGAAAAGGAATGTCCCTTCCACAGCCTGTCTACCAAGGGCGTGCAAAGTGAAATGATAAAAAGAGCCTTGATAGGCGTTCCGTTCATATATTTAAATTCCGCCCAATAAAATGCCAGCAGGGCGATACACATGCTCCAGATGATTCTTGCCTTCTGGTTGTTAGGGGTGGTAGCGGGATCGGTGATCATAAAGAAGGAATACAGGAGCAGGGCGCCATTGCTGAGTTTATGAACGGTATAATCGGCGGGCCATCCAAGATATATATTGCTGTAGGCGATCTGGCAAAAAGCATAAGTGCCCAGGAACACAAGACCGGTATCAATTCGTCCTACCTTCAGCAACAACATGCTTCCGGCAGCCAAAAGAAAATACAGCAGGACGATGTTGCTGCCCCATTGACCGGGAGACACCCAAGCCATTTTAGTCAGGTATATGGTGGCGACAAGACCGAAATTGGCCGGGTTAAAGATGTGTTTACCGTTGATACGAAGAAGATATTTTGATGAAATGGCGAGGAAAGATGCCAGTACCGCTACATACCAGAACTGGGTTTTCATGAGTATGGACAGACCCATGGAAGTAATGATGGCGCTCCTTATCGCATCGAGTGGCTTATGATACAGCCAGCAGAAGATGTACTGTGAAATGACTGCCGTTCCCACGATTGAAGCAATAATAAGAGGATTGAATTCCCAGTGAAGGGACAGTGTGCCATAGATCAGGAACACCCCCAGGAAAACGATCTGGAAATAGCGTGCGTCTTCCGTAATAAGGTTTAGATATTTAAATCTGCTCATAGGTCCTTTTTTTGTTGAATACCTTATCCCAACAAAAAGTAAATGCGGTCAGGAAAATGCGCTGAAAAAAAATCAATTCATTCTTATTACGTATAAATTGAATACATTTTTATACGATTGCATATGAAAAAGATAGTCATATCCTGGCAAAGGACTGCCATTTTTCGACTATATAGAAAAGAGGTGTGAACTTCAGCTTTCTTTATGCAAGATGTTTTCTTGCGATGCTGTGGGTTTGCACCACGTGCGGATCTGAAGTTTTATCAGGCGTTCTCCTGTATACCTTCCAGGAACTGTTTAGGCGTTTTACCGGTCACGATCTTGAACACCCTGAAAAAACTGGATCTTGAATTGAATCCCGCTTTTAAACCGATTCCTTCCATCGTATAATCATGTTGTAGCCCGAATTCAAAATTCCTGAGAACATATTGTACCCTGATCATATTCCTGAACTCAGAGAACGTGTACCTGTTATAATACCTGTACAGATATTCGATATGATACAAAGGGCATTGCAGTGCATTGCTGATGCTTTTCATATCAAAATCAGGATCGGTATATGGCTCGCCGGTCAGATACTTATTGATGCCTTCGATATAGTCAAACACCTTGTCTTTTTCTATTGGTCCTTCAGATACGGTCTGGTAGTGCTTCTCTAGCTGCTGCATATGTATCCAACCGTATTCGTCAAAATACAGGTCCTGGTTTTTATCCTGCATTTCAGGAACAACTTCTGCCTGCGGTTCGGGCATCTGGCCTGTCATAACATGTTTTTCTTCATGAACGCTGCGATCCGCCATGTTCTTGTCGGCCATCACCTGGTCTACAACAGGCAGGACCGTATTGATCTTGGGCAAACCGAACAATAGCTCCGGCTTGAAAATCATGCGGGTGAAAATAAAAATCAGTATGATGGATCTGAGTATATCCGGGTTGAGCACAAATTCCATATCCGCCTCGAACACCACCAGCAAGGCTGCATGATAAAACACAACCAGGGTAAGAAGGCTACAGGTGATAAGGAGGGTCATAACCCATTCTTTCACTTTTTTTGCCTGGAGGTGCTCACCCAGGCCTTTATGCATTTTATCAATATACAGTTTCCACGACCAGACAAGATATACGATGCACATAATGAACAGTAGCAGTAAATGATACTTTGGCAAAATGTGAAAGGGAAAATTCCTGATCGTATTGAATACATTCTGGTCCGCCGGTAGTCGCAAATACCCGTAATTAATATACCCGTATGCGATATAGTATATCAGCAGCACAATAGCCCCTATGGGAATAATAAAATGTATCCAGTCGCTTTTCCTGAGCGATTGTTCATCCCTGATAAGGCTCCTGAAATACAGGAAAATGGCCGGAGGAGTGAAATAATAGGCGAACGAAACGGAGCCCATAAGGAAGGTATTGTCTATCATATGCCTTTGCAGGGCAAATAACGACAGCGACCTGTAGGCCAGAATCAGGAAAACGGCCCCCAAGAAGCGGTTTACCTGGCGGTTGTGGCCCGCCGAAAAGATCAGCATGCCAGAAATGATAAAACCCATTAAGGCTGTACCAAGGTTAAGGGTACTTATACTATTCATTTAACAAGTTATTTATTGACGCTAGTAGCTTGTGTTTTCACAGAATAGTAATTTCATTGTTTGATGCAAATAAAGATGTATTTGCCCAATTACTAGGTATTTTTACTCAAAAAAAATAAAAACATATGTGGATAATTATGAGGAAAACCGTCAATCTTTTAAAAAGTTTATAAGGAAAAATACTCACAAAAGTCAAGTTTTTAACATTTTGACATATATTTAAAATAAAAAGCGTTAAATACCGTTACAATTGTATTCCCTTACATTTCAAACGTTTAACCCATTAGTTTATGAAAAACTATACACTCACCATATTTACATGTCTACTTCTCTCTTCTTCGTGCTTCCAAAATGGGTCGATGAGGTACAGTGCCCTGGCATGTCCTGCTTTTTCTTATTCATCCCCCGAAGACGTTCAAACGGGTGATCAGTATACAAGCCTGCCTGAAAATGATTTTATAGACGCAGTCTCCTCTCCGGTTTCAACGTTTGCGATAGATGCAGACGGAGCCTCATATTCCAATATCAGGCGGTTCATTATGGCTGATCATCAACTGCCTCCTAAGGGCGCGGTCAGGACAGAGGAACTCCTGAATTACTTCCGGATGGATTATCCATACCCCAGTTATGCGGACCCTATAGCGCTTAATGGAGAGGTAAGCACATGTCCATGGAACAATGCACACAAGCTTGTCAGGATAGGTATCAAAGGCAGGCCGCTCCCGGATGCCGAACTCCCGCCCTCCAACCTGGTTTTCCTGATCGACGTATCCGGATCGATGGGCAGTCCCGACAGGCTGGACCTTCTTAAAAAAGGCTTTGCCATGCTGGTGAATGAACTGAGGCCCCAGGACAGGATCGCCATCGTCACTTATGCCGGTGACGCCATGGTAGCCCTTGAAACCACACCGGGAAACGAAAAGCAAAAGATACTGGAAGGCATCGATAAATTACAATCAGGGGGAAGTACTGCCGGTGCGAGGGGAATTACCGAAGCATATGAGATTGCTGAGAAGAATTTTATCCAGAATGGCAATAACCGGGTAATTCTGGGAACTGACGGGGACTTTAATGTGGGACTTTCGAACCACGACGAACTGGTAAAGCTGATCGAGGGCAAAAGAGACAAAGGCATATTCCTTACAGTCCTTGGCGTCGGGCGCGGAAACCTGAACGATGCCATGATGGAACAGGTGGCGGATAACGGGAACGGAACATATGAATATATAGATAAGGAGGAACAGCTGAAAAAAGTGTTTATTGATGATTATTATAAATTTTTTACAATTGCCAGGGATGTGAAGGTGCAGGTTGAATTTAACGCCGAACTTGTAGAATCCTATCGCCTGGTGGGTTATGAAAACCGGCTGCTTGACAGTGCGGATTTCAGTGATGATAAAAAAGATGCGGGAGAAATAGGGGCTGACCAGGATATAACCGCCTTGTACGAGATCAAGCCACGAACGCATCTGAACGGTCCTGGCTCCTCCACTTTCACTATCCATTTCAGGTATACAGATCCGGCTTCGTATGAAAGCAAGACCCTGAAGCTTGAAATAAAGGACGAAGGCAAGGGGTTTGATGAAGCCAGTGATTATATGAAGCTCTCGTGCTGCATTGCCTCCTTTTCAATGCTTCTGTGCGACTCTAAACACAAGGGAAGCAGTACATATGACCATATACTGAATTGGATGGAAACGATCGCGCTGAACGACGATAAAGGCTATCGGAAAGAGTTCAGCGCCCTGGTGAAGAAGGCTAAAACCCTGCGTTAGACAGACCTCATTAATCCATTAGAAACTCAACCGTATTTTCTACCAGCTCTTCAAGCATGGGTGTCACGTCTTCCTCAGGATTAAACGGGTGTTTTGCCCCAAACGTATGCCCTCCCCCTTCCACCCTGATAAATATGGAATGCTGTACGAGGTTATAAAGCGATTCCGCGTGTTTTATATCAACACTTTCATCCTGGTCACCATGAATGATCAAAAGTGGAACGGACAACAATCTGGCTGCTTTCTGAACATCAAGGGATGATTTTTTTTCCATATAATCATCGTAAAACTGTTTTTTTAAAGGAAGCTGCTGACCGGTTCTCTTATTTTCTGCGTAAACGACACCGCTTTTTTTCCACTCCTCAACAGTTGATGCACGGAAAAAGGAATCAAATTCTGACACGGATGCCCACAGGACAAGTTTCCTGACGCGTTTATCCTCGCTCGCCTTGAGCAATGCTATGCCACCGCCCCTGCTATGTCCCGCGAGATACAATTCACCGGCGTCTAAATTGTACTCCTTGCCCTTGTCAGCTACAAAATCAAGAACCTTATCGAGATCTTCCAGTTCAAGGCTGTAATTATTATTGCCGAATGCTTCCAAATCGGAAATTTCGGAAAGGTTTCCGGGAATAATCCCGTTATGTGAAAAATTGAATTTCAGAAATGCCATTCCCGCTGAGGCACACTGCCCGGCCACCCAGTTAAAGTGTCCCCAATCCTTAAACCCTTTGAATCCATGACAAAACACCAGGACAGGCACAGGTTTTTTACTTACAGGGCTGGTTATATCCAAAGTAATGGTTCTCCCGCCCGCACCGGG
>CALMKH010000246.1 GCA_937867025.1 uncultured Bacteroidota bacterium
TGGTTCACAAAAGTACCCGCCACCCGCAAGGCTGGTGATGACATGGGTCACCGGGCTTCATGACAGTACTCAGGGGGGGGTATGAATGTCTGCACCGCGCTCCTGAAAATTCAGGATATTAAAGAAATCACTTGTTAGCAAATGCTTTTCCTGAGCCCGACCTGAGGTTATTTCCGCATTTGATGCCTTGCCCGTGCCAGGGAACATTTTCACGGAATTTTTTTTTGAAAATCAGGTTTCACCGGCAAATTTCAAGCTAATGGTATAAAGATATCAAATCTCGCTCCTTTATTAATGGCACTTGTGACCGTAACCAACCCTCTGTGATTTTCGACAATCTTTTTTACAATGGCCAAACCAATGCCGGTACCTTCATAAATATCTTTTGTATGGAGCTTTTTAAACACCTCAAAGACCCGTTCGCTAAAATGAGATTCGAAACCGATGCCATTGTCCTTGACTGAAATACGGCAATACAATTTTTTAGGCATAAGCTTTTTGTTTTCTAAATCAGTCCCCTTTTCAATTTTGGTATCAATAACGATATGAGGCTTTATGCCAGGCTTTGAAAACTTAAGAGAGTTCCCTATCAGATTAAGCATGAGTTGCCGGAACTGGAAAGGAATGACGGGAATATGAGAGAGTTCATTGAATTCGACAATAGCCTGTTTTTCATTAATTGGATATTCCAGTTCTTTTCTAACCTCTTCCAAAATCATATTAAGATCGGTTTTGACAAATTTTATTTCGCTGTTCCTCATCCGTGAGTAATCCATTAAATCATTGATGAGTTGTCGCATTCTTCCGGCTGCTGATCGTATCCTTCCGAAATTATTTTTACCATTGTCCGACAATTTTTCTTCTTCAAGGATAAGAGCGGCAAATATTTGTATTTTGCGCAACGGCTCCTGTAAGTCATGACTGGAGAGATAGTTGAATGCCTCAAGTTCACCGTTGGCAACAAGAAGTTCTGCAGTTCGTCTTTCTTTTTCCCGGTTTTGAATGGCAAGCTTTTTGTTAACGGCGTTCAATTCTACAGACCTTCTCTCCTTCTCTTCATTTTGAAACGCCAGTTCCTTGTTAACCATTTCGAGCTCGAAGTTTTTTTGCAACAATTGATTGGCAATATGTTGCAATTCTTTTTGATTCCTGTTTTGCGTGGTAAGATCGGTAAGGATAACACTTAAAACAGTCTCATCATGTAAAAGCAGTGAGTTCAGAGACATTTGAACCGGTACTGTTTTCCCCTTATTTGCCAGGAGTAAGATTTCATCCTTCACTGCGGCCATTCTTCCCCGCCCGACCAGCAGTTCAAAACGGTCTTTTGACGATTCTTCAACAAACTCATTGAATATTTTCCCCATTACTTTTTGCAAAGGCCGGTTCACCATTTTTGCAAAACAGGAGTTGCAATATAAGATCATGCCTTTGGCATTCAGCGTAACCGCTCCTTCATGCATTTTTTCAATTAAGAGCCGGTATATTTTGTCTGATGCATCCTCCGTGTAAACTTTCAATGCTTTTTCATCTGCAATAACCAATGCATCGATACCTCCTGTTTTTACAGGTGTGATATCTTCATGAACGTCTTTCAGATGCTGACCGGCACCTTTATTCCTCTTGCCAGATTCTTCAGACTCATGCAAATGGGGGGGAGCATTTTTAGTCATAAACTCGTTAATTTAGATGCAGCCCTTCAAGGACCTTTTCCGTGTCCGACATATCTCCTATTAACCGTGTTTCCGGTAATGGACTTTTTTTGATCAGCACCGGCACTGCTATTATCTCTTCAGAAAGGGCCATATCCGGTTGCTGGTAAATATCAATGACCTCCAGGTCATATCTCCCTTTTAAGTATTTCTCGCAAATGGTCTTGATATTGACAATTGCACGCGTTGAATTGGGTAAAATACCGGCAACAAATAAACGCAAAACATGTATTTCCTTATGAGAGTTTTCCGGTTCCGCACCTATTGTCTTTTTAAATATTTTGGGGGGCATTCTTGTCAGTTCTTTTATAAAGTGTAATTTTCATTATTCTTGACTTGTCTTCACAACAATTCGCGTGCGGATTCCTTGGATGTCGCCAGATTCTGATGTTCCTTCGCTCTTCTTTTAACATTACCCTTAAGTTTATCTTTATCAATGGCAATCGGATGAAGGGAAATACCTTTCGCCGAAATATTAAACCTTCTGACCTTGGATGAATGGACCATGCCCCTGGATTTCATGACACAGAGGCTTCGCGTACGTTCCCCATCCACCTCAATATCCTGGACCATCATCCAGGTGTCAACCATGGATGAAATACCCTCATCGCTTGGATTTCTTTCTATTGAACCAACTGTTATTGCGGCAGTAAACATGACTGTTATCTGCTGGGTTTTTAAAAAATCCACGAATCTTGTCAGCATGGACCTTACATCGCTATTTGGCCCTTCCGTCATCAGGTTTGTAATAGGGTCAAGAATAACCACAGTGGGTTTTATTTCGGTTATGATTTTCTTAATCGCGATAAAATGCAGCTCAAGATTCTGCAAGGTTGGTCGCGAATAATAAAATGTCAACATGCCTGACCTGATAAAAGGTTCTAAATGGAATCCAATGGATCGCATATTCCTTATCACCTGGTTGGGAGCTTCTTCAAATGCACAAAAAAGGCATTTTTTCCTGCTTTTGCATACAGCATAGGCAAATGAAGCCGCTATACTTGTTTTACCGGTACCGGCGGTTCCTGATATTAGAATACTGCTTCCCATGAAAAAGCCCTTTTTGCCTAACATATCGTCCAAATCGCTGATTCCTGAAGATATTCGCTCCGAACCTGAAATTTGTTGGTAAGCTTCACTTATAATAGGAAAAACCGTTATACCCCTTTCATCAATAACAAAAGGATACTCGTTATTCCCATGCAGGGATCCGCGATATTTTGCAATCCTTAATCGCCTTGTCGAAATCTGGTTAACAACCCGGTTGTCCAACACTATCACACAATCAGCCACATACTCCTCCAAACCATGACGGCTTAGGAATGTGTCGCCCATTTCTGCCGTGATAATGGCCGTAACTTTCTTTTCTTTTAACCAGGAAAAAAGTCTTTTAAATTCAGTACGAAGTATCTCATAATCGAATCCATAAAAAAGCGTATCGAGCGAATCAAGTACCACCCTTTTTGCTCCAACCATTCCAATAGCATGCTGAATCCGTACAAATAACCCCTCAATATCGTACCTCCCTGTTGATACAATTTCATTGTGGTCTAAATTAACAGCATCCAGGAATATTTTATTATTGCCAAGATGTTTGTCCAAGTCATAACCCAGGGATTTTGCATTTAATATTAATTCTTCCTTTTTTTCTTCAAATGCGATGAACACACCTGGTTCATCATACTTGACAATTCCGTTGACAATAAATTCCATTCCCAGGATGGTTTTTCCACATCCTGTATTCCCTAAAAGGAGCGTGGGACGGTTTTTAGGCAAGCCTCCATAGGTAATTTCATCAAGGCCATATACCCCTGTGGGCGTTTTTGGAAATTTTGAATTTGACGATTTTGATTTGTTTTGTTTCTTCATTGAGTCTGGTATTCTAAATAAACAATCAGGTCATAAAGCCTGTCATTTTTTTCAGCCTGAGTGGTGATCGGTATTGCATCATGTCATAGCGCAACAAAAAAGCCGACACCTGTTAAAATGTCATAACCACACTGCTTTGTAAAGTTTTCCTTAGGATTTTTTTAGTAGATAGGTAAGTAGTAAAAGTACCTGTTAAATATCAAAAAGATGTTATACCATTGGGCAAAACTGTTACATCATTTACATGCTTAACACACAAAATGCCTTGAATATCAAAATGTTAGTATTTTGCTCCTAATCTCATAACAAATGTTTGCCTGTCTGCGTGCCGAACCTGGTAATGGTTGTTAAACAAAACGACCTTATTCAATAATTGCTTTAATTCATTGAAATCTTCCGGCTTGATGAGATAGACATTTGCACCTAAAATAAAAGTTTCTTCAATATCTTTTTCATTGGCAGAAGTTGAAAAGATAACTATGCAGATATCGGCGTAATCTGAGTTACCTCTCAATTCCTTCAGGCATTCAAAACCATTCATAAGAGGCATGTTCAGGTCGAGAAAAACTATATCCGGCAATTTTTTTGTCATTTTAAGGTAGGCAACCAGTTCAAGCCCATTTTCAAACATTTTAATATGTATATTCAAGCGTAGGGACTTGATAGCCTCACCAAGCAAATACCTGTCATCTGCATCATCATCTACCATTACCAGGTCAAATGAAGGGATATCAGCATTGCTTTTCATAGTTATGACAAAGGTTACAACAATAAACCGACATTACCAAGAAAACATCCGTTTATCGGTGAAAAGTATTGAATAAAGTGGCGTGAAATGACCATGCCATGTCGTAAAAGCCCTACGACCTGAAGAAAAAAGTCCAGGGTTCGTTTTATCTTACCTGTATGATTTTTTAGTCTTTGCCCCGTTGCAGGGTCCCAGGCTAACACCTGTCATTTTTGTTTCCACCGGGCTTCATGATAGTCCTTAGAGGGAGCAGCAAGCATCCGAATCCGTTTTATTAATTGTCTCTTGCTTTTCATTTGTCTGCACCGGGGTTGCTCTGACATGCAGAAATGATAGCGTAAACAAACCCGGCATGAATTTACTGGAAGATCAGGATCATACATATAGCTAACAAAAATCATAGCTTCCGTTACTTCCCCGCAATAATTTCGCTCATTAAACCAAGATCAGCTTTAATGGCAA
>CALMKH010000247.1 GCA_937867025.1 uncultured Bacteroidota bacterium
CCCATGCTGGCAATTCGTCTTACTTCTTCACGGTCCATGGAAGCAAATCCCCTTCCACTGCCGCGGCTTCCTGAATTGGAGCTGCCCCTGTATGAGTCGTCCTCATCCTCATAGTCGTATCCGCTTTCACGGCTGCTGCCCCGGCTTCCGCCGTTGTAGCCTCCCTGGCCCCTGTTGTTGGTGAAGCGTCCTTCTTCATCCCGGGCCCTGTTTCTGTTGTTTTGATTTGTTGTTCTCATAATTATAAAATAAATTTAATGCAAATCTTGCTTTTGAGCCAAGGTAAACCGTTATACTTTTTACAGTTTATCTTATAGCTATTGCATTTATTTTAATATTTTTTCGCAAGCTTTTTGATGAATGTAAAATCAACATATTCAATACGTAATTGCATTAAAACCATCATATTTTTTTAATTTCCTTTCCCGTTTGATATTTTATATATATTTGCTGTAGGAAGGTCAAATCCTTCTTAAACAGGAAGATGAAAAACAGAAGCGTACTCCTCATGTTTTCCTTTGCAGTTTTGATGCTGCAATCTTTGAATGCCCAGAATACACTGGACTTTGACGGTACAGATGACCGGGTGGATTGTGGCAATGACACGTCAATACAGATATCAGGGAAGGCTCTTACGCTGGAAGCATGGATATATCCCACAGCCTGGAAGACCAATGTATATGACGGAAATGTCATCAATAAAGAGTACAATACCAGCAATTACGGTTTTATGCTGAGGGTGGGAGCAGGCGGCAAACTCAATTTCGCCATAGGAGATGGCACATGGCGGGAACTGACAACTGCCGGTACCATACTGTCCCTCAACACATGGCAGCACATCGCGGGAACCTATGACGGGGTTAAAATGAGGCTGTATGTTAACGGGGCACCTGTCGATTCTCTGCCAATGACCATTTCCATTGCCAACGCCTCATCGACCCCAATGCTGATAGGAGGGCATACCACGTATACCCGCTATTACCAGGGAATGATAGATGAAGTGAGGGTTTGGAACAAATGCCTCAGCGAAAGCCAGCTTTACAGCGGCATGACAGATGAGATATGTGCAAAAACGCCGGGTTTAAGAGCATATTATAAATTTAACCAGGGCAAACCTTCCCAGAATAATCCGAACGTCAAAAAACTCAATGATCTTAGCGGATTTTACAATCACGGAACCTTAGCGGGCTTTACACTGAACGGAAGTTCATCCAACTGGATAAAAGGGCAGAACTATAAAAAAGCTGCGGTTTATGCCTATGATACGGCAACGGCCTGCGACAGGTATACCGGTCCAAGCCGTAAATATACCTGGACAAAGACAGGAGATTATAACGATACGGTACCGACTGTTGTGATGGGTTGTGACAGTGTCATCATTATACATCTGACGATCAGGAAATCAACTCAGCAAACAATCAATGCCTTTGCTTGCAACAGTTATCTCAGCCCTGGCGGAACGCAGACCTGGACCAAATCGGGCGTATATACCGAGAAACTGAAAAATAAGGCTAATTGCGACAGCACAGTCACTGTTCTACTGAAAATCGGGGGAAGCAGGGATACCGTTATAAAAGCTGTATGTAAAAGTTATACTGGCCCCGGTGGAAAAAGGGTGTATACAAGCAGCGGGATTTATTCCGACACGTTGAAAGGGTATGGAGGCTGCGACAGCATACTTGTGACAAAACTGACCATCTTCCAGCAATCTTTCACCGGTGTGACGGCCCGCGTATGCAATGCGTACCAGAGTCCAAGCGGAAAATATACATACACGCAGAACGGAACCTACAGCGATACACTGGTTAACTTCAGGGGGTGCGACAGTATTGTCACCATACAGGTTGAAATATTGCGGAGCACGGATACCCTTATAACAACAGCCTGCGACCGGTATGTGAGCCC
>CALMKH010000248.1 GCA_937867025.1 uncultured Bacteroidota bacterium
TTCTGCCAGATTTCCGGCAATTGCCTGTTGACCTGGTTTAACCTGTGATAATGCAGGCTCATCGTAAGATTTTCCGATAAAGAATATACCCAGGGCCAGTATGACCACACCGGCGCTCAACCACCAGTAAGCCAGGCGGCGTTTCTTTGCTGCACGCAGCTTCCTGTACGTCAACGTCCAATCCTCAGGCCGTACGTCCATTTCAAGATCCTTTAATCCTGCAGCCATTATATGATCCTGGGCCATGGCCGCTTTTTCATTCTCCAGCTTGGCTTTGGTTGAAAGCCAGTCGCTCTCCCCCACTTCTATTTCAAAAGAGCCGAACAGCCCTTCGGAACCGGGATTTTCCTGTTCCTTGTATACGGAAGTTTTGTCATCAATAGCTTCAAGATCCTTGTTGCTTACCAACAGGCTGAAGTTCTTCAAACCATCCCTGAATATTTCGTCGATATGTTTTTTAATTCCCGACATCTCAGATCGCCTCCTGTAATTTTTTTATCTCCGTTTTCAAGAAAGCCCTGGCCCTGTTGAGCTGCGACTTGCTTGTTCCTTCACTGATGCCCAATATTTTTCCTATATCCTTATGTCCCAGGCCTTCTATTGCGTACATATTAAAAACGAGTTTATAGCCATTGGGCAATTTATCTATCAAATCCAGCAGCTGCTGCTGGTTAAGACCCGCGGGTTCTATAAAATCATCTTCCACCGGGCTGTTATCGTCGTTAAAAAAATATTCATCCCTGACAAACTGCACCTTGTTAATACGTTTTACCATATCAATGGCTGTATTCATCATGATGCGGGTTATCCAGGTATTGAAGCTGCTCCTCCCCTCGTATTTATGGATATTCAGGAAAATCTTGACAAAACCGTCCTGCATGGCATCCCGGGCATCATCTATGGATACCAGGTACCTCCTGCAAACGCCAAGCATTTTGGGGGCGAACATCTTGAAAAGCTTCTCCTGTGCCCATGGCTTCTCTTCCTTGCATTGCGATATAATTTCCTCTAATTCGCTCAATTGTCCACTCTAATTTGTACTTTTGACTGCAAGTTAGCAAAAAGGTTGCACTTCTTTTCCAAAAATAATTTTAAAAGCCCGTTTGTAATTACCAAAAATAAGCATACCTTTGCAGTCCTTTAAAATTTACACGCGATGAAACGTACATTTCAGCCATCACAACGCAAAAGACGTAACAAACACGGCTTCAGGGAAAGAATGGCCACAGCAAACGGTCGTAAAGTATTGGCAGCCAGGAGAAAACGCGGCCGTAAGCGCTTAACCGTTTCTGACGAAATGCGTCATAAGCGTTAATCTGCAGTAAGCTCACCCTCACAATCTTATGGGTGAAAAGTTAAAACTCCGCTTGCGTAAACAGCAAAGCCTGACTGATGTTAAGCTGATAGAGCTTGTTTTTAAATCCAATCATTCCATTAAGGCTTTTCCATTAATTTTTAGTTTTAATATCCTGGAAAACAGCGATATAAATCTCCAGGTATTGTTCTCCGTTTCAAAAAGGAAGTTTCCAAAGGCAGTTGACCGCAACCGTATCAAACGGCTGATCCGGGAATCGTTCCGGCTCAGAAAACCCCAGTTTGAGGCTGCCCTCAGGGAAAAGAACATCTATGGCGCCTTTATTTACACGAACAAGGAACTGCCTGATTTTCAGACCATAGAGAAATCCATGCAAAAAATACTCTCAAAACTCGATGAGAAGCTTAGGGATTAAAATAGGTGTTTTTTTAATCCGGATATACCAATACGTCATATCCCCCCTTTTTCCGCCGGTATGCCGCTATACACCCACATGCAGCCAATATGGTGTCGAGGCCATCC
>CALMKH010000249.1 GCA_937867025.1 uncultured Bacteroidota bacterium
GGTTCCGTAAAATCCTTGCCGGCCGGATAAAACTCCTGGTTAAACGCATTGAGAATAACCCTCCATTCTTTTTTTGCTTCCTGGTGGCCGGGATACAATTCATTCAGCTGTCGCATAGTGAATTCGGAAACAGTTGCCAGCCTTTTTGCCTTGACAAGGTTGCGCAATATCCATTTCTGCAATATGATGCCAAGCCTTGACGCTTCACAATAAGCATCCTTAAACCCGAACGCACCCCTTATGGCCAGCACATCGTGGCAGGTGACCGCGGTAATATCTTTAGGAAGATGTGCCAGGTACGGCGCGTTGGAATGATCGCAGACGTGGAACCTGGTATTGGTTTCATTATAGGAGCCAAACATTCTGCGAATCCTGAGGTATGCTGGAAACATTAGCCATTTATCCATATATGCCAGCCACTTGCCAATGCCGGCATAAGTGTTTTTTGAGAACGCCCCGAAAAAAGGTTTCGGAAGCCAGAGTTCAGTATCATACCCCGCCGTGGCGAATCCCCGTTCAAGCATTTTGGCAAACAGCTTCATACTTTCTTGCTTATCCGGTGCATAATTTCCTATCAATATAATTTTCATCCCGGCTTACTTTTCTATATTTTTTTATGGATGGATGCCAGCAGCATGCCTCCGATAATAGTACTGAAACCTACCGAAGTGGGTTGCGACCATTGTCCCTGCAATAAAACCATGAATCCGAAACTCAGCAATACCCAGGGCAGCAGGTCACCCCTCTTCATCTGTCCGTAAGATGCCGAAGCCATGTTTAAAACCAGCACCATGCGCATGACAACCACTGCAAGCCCGAACAACGGTCCCATCTCGCCAATCAGCCTTCCCCATTCATCTTCAGATATAAGGAATACTGCGCCATTTCCAAGGAGCAACTGCGCTCCTACGTTAGTGCCCATTCCAAGGCCCAGGCCGAAGAATGACATGTTTTCAGTAAATGTATACTCCAATGCAGTAATCATGCCTCCAAGATACCTGTCCATCAGAATGTTTTCAGCACCGCCCTCCGATTCATTTGCCAGTGTAAACCGGTCAGTGAATGCTCCGACCGAAACGTTAAAAAAGCTGGTTTGACTCAGCAGGAACAAAGCCACAACGGCTACGGCGCCAATGGCAAACAACTTGGAAAAATATTCTGTTTTACGTACAGCCGCAATACCGGTTATACCGACCGTAATCAGCACGTTCAACAACAATGAACGGCTAATTGAGAGGGGGATGGCTATGACAAGCGCTACAAAGGCACCTACAAGCAAAAACTTATTGATATGTTTTGGGTTCAGGAAAAAATAAAACACGCAGGGCGCAACCATGCTGAAGAACTGCACATTCCCTGTAGTAAAGGAAAATGTTCCGGGGGGTCTGAAAAATTCTCCGGAACCGCTGAAGCCTGCTCCCTTCATATCACCGCCAACGCCCCTGTTCACCCAGGCGGATTGAGGGCTGTAAAACTGCAAAGCAATCAAAAGGGCCATTGGAACAGCCAGCCACAAGGTTGCTTTCATCATTTTGAGCACATCCTCCCTGTCAAAGATTTTTCCCATAATGAACATTAGCGGAAAATGCAGCAGCAATATCCGCACACCGAATAATGCCACCATAATGTTGCCATGGCCAACTGCCAGTGTTGCCATGAAGCTGAATATCCCGATGAATGTCATCAGGGTGATGTAAAAACTGGATGGGAACAGCCTGTGCTGGTAGGTCTTAATAATGATCCAGAGAGCTACCGGATCGCGTATGATCAGCAATGGGGTAGCAAGACCGGGAAGGAACCATTTCCTGAGTCCACCTTCAAAGATCAGAAGGAAAAAATAGACCCAGATGCCCAGCTTGATCATAAGCACAGGATCGTTCCATGGTATATGATACCACTTGTAACGGCTGAAATGCCTTTGCATTACCTGGGTTTCTTCCTGTTCCATCACTTCAGTCATGTCGGTATCGTTACACCAACGCCTTTTTTACTGCCTCAGCCAGTTCAATGCCATAGCTTTTCCATGGTCTTTCTGCGGCTGTCTGGATAGCAGCCTTTCCAACGTTTTCAATATATGTCCTGTCGCCTATCAGCACTTCTATAATCTCTTCCAATGCTTTTGTGGATCCCGCCTCTACCAGCCAGCCGTTTTTGCCATGCTCGATCAGGTCAGGACCCGCTGTACGCTCTGTGGTGATGACCGGGGTTCCCTGTGACATCGCCTCAGTTATAACAAGGCCAAAACCTTCGAATAAAGACGGAAATACCAGGACATCATGCATGCGCATTAATTCCAGGATGCCGGCATGCGGCAGACTGGGTATCCATTTGTGTTTCGAAAGCGCCTGATCCAGGGCGGGGCATTGATCATTGAGCTTATGTCCCACGACGGTCAGTTCTACGTGCCTGCCAAAATGCTCAGCGGCTTCAAATACATTAGCAACGCCTTTTCTCTGCGAAAGCCCGCCCACAAACAATACACGCAACGGTTTGTTCTTATCAAGGTTATATACCTTTCCGGGATTCACTTCAGGGAAACCGTAAGGAATAATATGGATTGGGCTGAGCTGTGAGGGGTATTCCTTTAGTGAAGCGGCCGTAAAACTGCTGGCGACAAAAATATGATCCGCCATTTTCAGCTCTTCATCCTTCCGGGCGAGTTTCGCTTCCGTATCCATGAAACCTACCAGCGTGGCAGCCCATTCCGGACGACGCTCCCTTTCTTCAGAGAGTAATTTCCGAGCAGCCCGCCAGTATCCGATAGGCAGGTCGTACAGACATTTCAGCCCTTTGGATTTTGCCTTCACGAACGAATATGCGGCACCGTCTTCATATGCATACACTGCACCGACCCCGGACGCATCCGACCGTTTTATCTTTTCTCCCACATACCTGTCGATCGACCTGTAAACGGCATCAACGGAAAACATCCCTGATTCATGCCTGGTCAGATTTTTAAGACCCGCTTTGGTGGAGGCCAGGCGGCCGAGTTCCCTGAAAGGCAGCGTACGCGTTATCGGCTGAAGTTCCTTGCTGAAATCTCTTTTCCTGAATTCGGAGAAGCCAGGAAGGGCGCTTAGACGGTGGTAAGAATTACCCGGAAAACAGGCTATTGATGTGTAAAACCTCTCCAGGATCCCCGCTTCCATAAACCCGTTGAGTGCAGCGCGTACGTTGGCGTTGCCGGTAGGATGCGAGAATATGATCTTTTGACCGCTCATTGTTAATATTCGACTGAAGCCACCAGGTTATCGGTATATGATTTCTGGTGCCAGTTCTGGCATTCGGTGAATCCCGCAGGGCAATACAGGCTGCCACTTGAATGCAGGCAGGGATGGCAGGCTACAACAGAATCGACAACCTTGCCCCTGAAACTCGGATTGATCACGCGGGATTTGGAAACCTCGGTGATAGCGATCGTTGTTTTATCATGACAGGATTGCAAAACGTGGGACTGGAAACTATCTGAACTGATAGTCCATCTGGCTTGTTTGGCAAGGGCGATAATATCACCCGCTTCTTTGTAAAAAGCAACGGTTTTAAGTCCGTTCTCACTAAAGCGTTTCAAATCTTTGTCAGCATGAAAAAAAGCGTAGTAGGCATTGGGAAAATTGGCCAGGGCCCAGGGCAGTGGTACAAACTGCTTACTCGATCCTGTCGGGAAAATGATGACATTTTCCTTAAGGTCGACCGGAATGGTAAGTTCGGGTGAAAGTGGTATTTTACCGTTAAGCCTGTCGTAAATCCCCTGATAGTCTTTCGCCACCTGTTCCTTGAATGTCTCATAATCCACATTCCTGATTTCCTTTATAGCCACTATTTCCAGGAACCCGTGAAATGTTTTACTCCATTTCAGCGGGGGTACCTTGATCAGGTTAAGTGCATCAGCGATCTTGAATATGAGGATATTCAAATAGTCTTTCAGTTGTTTTTTCTTCTTGTCTTCAATCACGGTTCTCTGGAAAGAGCAGATATACCGTTCGCCTTTCAGTAGACCTGGGAGGAGATGTCTTATTCCAAGGGCCGTATAACTAAGTTTGGCCTGTCTCCCTTCTTCATCATCCATAATGGTGATCCTGTCGCTGAAGGCCAGTCTTGCCAGAGGCCTAAGGAAGGCAGGAATTAAAATGCGGATGTCGAGTTCGGGCTTCAGGCCGGCAATAGCATAAAAACCGACCAGACGCATCCAGATATCCCCACGTCCGCCGGTTGCCGAGTTGATTAAAAGTGGTTTTCTGCCCATGACGTATGATAATTTTGTGAGTGTGTCATTTTTGGTTTCGCCTGTACAATTCAGGATTCAGATCAGGATCATTGTACATCTTGAATTGCCTGTACACCTTGAACCTTAGCCTTGAATTCAGGAGATCGTCAAAGACCTGCTCAAGGCTCCGGGAAAGATCCGACACCTGTTCTTCGAGGACTTTCACCTTGTTCCTGCATGCCGCCCTGTGCTCTTCAGATGCGTCTGTCCTTGCAGTCTCTTCAAGCATATGGTATGTTTTCAGGGACATGATGGATAAACGGTCTATCATCATGCCGGGGGTTTCCGAGTGTATTCTTTCACCGGGTTTGACATGCTTTGCTTCCAGGTATGACAATATCCACTCATCGATCTTTTCCATGGCATTGTTTCTCGACTGGTTAAATTTATCTATGTTGCGTTTGGCCTGAACAATTCTCATGGGATCTATATCCTTGATGCGGGCAATATCCTCTTCATGCCATAAGGAGAAATTCCAGATGTTGTTTTCTTCTATGAACTGCCATGGCAATTCTTTTTCTTTAGGCAACAATTCGATATGCCAGTCGACAATATTCTGTCTTTGCATTTCGAGCAGTCTTTTTACGTCAATCATAGATATGGAAATTTATATTGTTAAAGAAGCAGATGTTCGTATCAGAGGATACTTTTATTGATCACATTCTTGTCTGTAAGCAGCCTGATATAATAGTCGGTAACATATGATACTTCCCATGTATAAGCAGGCCTCTTCATAAAATAATCATTATAGTGCTGGGTTTCCTCATCATTGTCGCGTTCATAATCATGCTTTGGCAATATCACAGGCAACCCGTGGAGTTTCATGGTGGCAAACACACCGCTTTTTCCAATATGCTCGGAAGGCGTACAGGAAATACCGTAATCGAGCATGCGAAGCACATTCGATATTTTTTCCTGGGATTGGATACCGAGATGTATGAATGTCATCCGTTTGCCGTATTTGTTCTCAAGCCTGTTAAATTCATTAAGACCGAAAACGTTCAGGTTTCCTACACCGATGAAAGCCGACTTAAGACCGAGTTTTTCAGTTATCTCAAGCTGTTCATCTATCGCATTATCGAGACTTGAGTCGGGGTAAATATTTCCGAATATTCCGAATAATCTCCACTCCTTGCGGTTAGTACTGTTGATGCCGATCTTTGCAAGGAAACCGTTGGTGAACTGATCATCGCGCGGAGCTACGGGAATATTGCTGAATAACGGCAGTATGACAGTCCGGATATCATTGCTTTCAAGCAGTTTCTTGTAAAGCAGGTTCGATGTGGTAATCAGTTCCGGCTTCAGAAAATCAACAAACCTCGAAATGATGCTCCTCTGAAGAAACCCTATAATCCTGTCCTTCATGGGCGAATTACTGGAAAACCCAAGCCAGAGTTCATGGAACATGATATGCCAGCGTTGCTCGCGTCCTATAAGTTTCAAAAGATGATTGAGCTGATAAGGCAGGCCTTTATTATGAAAAGAGTACGGAACAAATTGCAGGCTTATCCAATCGGGCCGAAAGTCTTCCCTGCAGCTTTTCACCTCCATGTACCTTTGCTTTTCAGGTATTACGGATGGCAGGCGAAGAACGGGAACCTCCGTACCTGTAAAAGCCTGAACACCCCTGAATTCGGTTTTAATATGCCTGTCATTGATAGCTACTGCCATTACTTCATGACCTTTTCTTATGAGTTCGGCGGAAAGGTGTTGAACATAGTCCCCTACCCCATCCCTTCCCGGTTCAAGCGAACCACAGATAAAAAGAAACTTCATTGATTGTTTGCTGATATATAAATCGAGTAGAGAACTTTTATTGCCGGATATTGTTTATAATATATGTTGCCACCTCGTCGGAGACACTGCTCCATGAACGCTGGCTTACCATTTGTCTTGCGTTGGCACCTAATGTTTCAGCCATTGAACGGTCCTTTATCGCGGATTCAATCAGCGATGCGAGCTGTTCCGCGTTTCCTGGCTCAAAAAGAAGACCTGTCCTGCCATGTTCTATGATGTCTTTCTGCCCGCAACAATTGCTGGTAATACTGCATTTCCCGGCGGACATGGCCTGAAGCAGGCTCAGCGGCTGGCCCTCAAAATAACTAGGCAGCACAAATACCGAAGCCTTTGCAAGAAAAGAAGCCTCTTCCTCGGGCTTAAACCGGCTTACCACCTGCACCTGTGGACGAAGGTCTGCAGGCCAGTCATTCATGACATCGTTTTCGTCTTTCCCAGAACCGATAAGGAGATACAGGGGCGAATACCCTTTATCCCTCAACATTTCTGCCGCTTTTACCAGCAGTTTTGTTCCCTTCCGTTCAATCCATGTGCCATTGAACAAGACTGTGAATTTCTCTTCCTGCACCGGGTATATTTCCTTCTCCTGACTATTGACGCCATTCCTGAACACAAAAATATCGTCCTTACTCCTATTGTATTTCTTCATGGCATAATCCCTGTCCTCGGAATTGATGAGCAGTAATTTGTCCGCCCTTCTTAATCCCTGATCGCAACCTCGCAGCCTCCA
This sequence comes from uncultured Bacteroidota bacterium, assembly GCA_937867025.1. GTDB lineage: Bacteria > Bacteroidota > Bacteroidia > NS11-12g > UBA955 > JABMMZ01. The sequence continues at coordinate 6,792 of CALMKH010000249.1, forward strand.
TAGCGGAAAAAGCAGTTTTGTCCTTGAGGAAATACGTATGCCGAGCGGGATAAGTCCATTCAGCTGGTTTTCCCAGTTGCGGCGTTCAATCCCGTGGCTTTCAAGAAAACAAGGTATACCAAGATTCGTAAAGTATCCGCCTGCCGGTTCGTGGACGATCAACGCGTCGGGCCGTATGTTCAGCTGTTTGTAATATTTCCACGCCTTGCGCGGGAAAAGCCCCTGATGTTTCATAGGGCCTACTTCTGACGGACCAATGTGTATAAATTCATATCCCCGGTTTTCAAGCGCCGCTTTCCAGTAATATTCAACCCTGCCCATACCTGACGAAAGGCTTATATCGACTTCCGAAACATGAACAATAACCTTTTTTCCCATTATCCTACGACCTTTTCTTTATCAGCTTAGCGGGCACACCGCCGTAAATTTCATATTCGCCAACATTGCCCACCACTACCGAACCTGCTGCTATAACTGCTCCGCGGCCAATTTTAACACCTTTCAGTACGACCACATTGACACCAAACCACACTTCCTCCCCGATATCAATAGGTGCTATAATGGGTTTTTGTGTATTCATGGACTCGCTTAACGATGTACCATGATCGTGATCAATAAATTTACAGCCTGATGCGATCATTGTTTTGCGGCCGACCTGTATCTGACCACTGATATTGAATTCACAACCGGCTCCGATAAAGACATCATCTCCAATGAGAATGGATGGTTCTTTCTTCCAGAGGCCATCAAATTTAAAATGTACATGATGTTCGAGCAGGCAGTTCTTTCCAAACGACACCTGATGCGGCCAGGTGATGTAAATAGATGGAAACTGTGTTCCTTTGCCTATCCTCATACCCAGCATACGGTACCATGTCTTTCTGATGAACAATGGGATAACATGAAGATACCTCATCCTGAACACCAGCACGGACTGCTGCACCAGATACGATATGCCGCGCCTGTTATTTTGCATAAAACCTGCCAATCACCTTAGCTATAAGCATTTCTATTTTTTTCATCCTTATTTTTCCACTGCCCTGGGAGATCAGCGGACCTGAAACCGCGTACCAGAATTCCCTGTCAACGTTCCTTGGCTGTATGCCTTTCAAGGCGCTTCTTATGGGCTTTATCTGCCAGGGTTTAGGCGAACCCAAAGCATGAGGAAGGATATTCAGTCCGCCGCGATCAAAATCCATAGCCGGTTTGCCGAGGTGACTGCAAACACCATCCCAGGATTCCACGGTAGCATTAAGTGCATCCTGATCGGTGCGGCTGAAACATGCCAGGTCGCCCAGTAATTTTTGTGACAACTGTACTCCACCCGTGGCAAAAGCTGAGCGCCCCAATCCTCCTATTTCCACCGCCATGGCCTCCTGTATCTTTACCCATTGTTCCAGGAACGAACGGTTGGCAAGACTCGCACCTACAAAACCTCCATTTGCATAAATAGCCTCCCTGAATGCAAGCTTGATGCCCATCGACCCGAAATATTTCCTCCATGCCACCCTTCTCGGATGATTCGCCGATAAAGGTGAATTGACATCCTCGCATAAGGCCACTCCGCAACCTACCCACTCCTCGAAGAACGACCAGGGGGCCGTTACAACGATGTCCGGATCAAAATAAAACATGCTTTCCGCATCTTTCGCCACACCTGACCACAGGCGCAGCATAAAATCAGGCTTGTAGTTGGTCAGATGATAGTCGGTATCCAGAGGCAGAAAATGAAGCTGCAGCCCTTCGGCTACCTCCATGGTTTTTGCACCCGGCCAGCCCAGTGCGGCATTGTCCTTTGCTGATGATGTCCATGATGGCAGGGCTCCTCGATGCCCCGCAAATACCTGGCCCCTGTAACCCTGGTGATACAGGGAATTTGTCAATCCGGCCACCCCGTAATGGTAATGGCTTTCAAATAGCGTACAAACCGTAGCGTTCATTCCTTATTATTTTTTTGCCAGACTCCTGTAAAATGCGTAGTGTTCTGCAGCAGTCAGTTTCCAATCGAGCTTAGCCTCTGAAAATGCCCTTGTAGCAGAAGAAATGGATTGCATATAAGCTTCCTCAGAAAGATACCTTAGCACCAGGTCAGCCATAGCCTTATCGTCATTGTTTTCGATCAGGGGAAATACATCATTGCCTCCGTAAGACGTTATGCCTCCCATATTCGTGGTAACCACCGGGATGCCGCAGGCTATACCCTGAACTATCGCCGTATTGGCGCCGCTGTCTGTCATTGGCATGAGTAAAACCGCACATTCCTGGTACAGGTGAAGCAACTGTTCATCTGTGAGCTTTTCATGAAAATACACGTTCGGATTGGCTGCAAGCGTATTCAAGGCCGGAAGGTTCCTGTGAATGCCCGGTATGACCAGGTGAAACTCAAGCGCTTTATCCTCACCTGAAAGTATAGCCACCACTCGCTGCAGCATATCAAAATTGCGGAGATAATGCCCTACGCAAAGAATGCGTTTTTTATTCCGTGGTTTATCACCAGGCCTGAAAAAATCATTATCTACCCCGTGGCGGATAAACTTCAGCTGTCCTTTCGGAAGATATGCCTGGAACTTTTCCATCTCGCTTTCATAAAGTATCAGCGGATGCTTCAGGTTCACCAGCATGTCAAGCTGTTCCTGCTTCCACTGGCTGAATGGTAGATGTATTGTACCTGCAAGTGAAGAAAGCTGGCGTTCGCCTGCCACTTTCAGCAAGTGAATATGTGTTTCGAGATAAAGTATATGGCTGGCATCGGCTCTTGAAGCGGCGTTGAGAAAGCTCATGCCTGTTGCAAGTCCGTATGTGCTCTGATCGTGAATATTTTTGGCGTGCTGGTAATATTTGCCTTTGATTTTCTTGATCAGGCTGCTGTCGGAGGCATTAAAATAGCTGATTTTACATTCAGGAAGGTAATGCACAATGCATTCGTAACCGGAGTATTTGCCAAACCAGGCAATCTTGTTGAACAGAACGTTTAATTTCATGTAATTGATTCAGGTTTAAACCCGGGCTTCTGCTTTACGCGATCTGACTATTTTTAACAGTCCGTATGAAACATTTACCGTAACAGCCACCGTATTGACAAAAATATCAAACTTAATAATACCTATCAGCGTCCCGAGTTCATCTTTCATTAATAATGTAGCACATATGATGGCGAGTATGCCAATAGGTATGCCGATAAACGGGTTCATGGCCCACCCCCGGTTGGAGTAAAGGGAGTAGGCGCAACCAGCGATAAGGCTCAGACAGCTTCCGATGATCATGTAAACGACTTCCGTTGTCAGGTTGGCATATTGTTTTCCCAATATCCACAGGATCTCTGACGGAAAAAGCCTGAAGAGCCCGACAATCCCCAGGCCCATTACAAAAAGTGCCCCGATGATCTGGACATAACGGTTCCTCAGCAGGTTGGAATCGTTCGGGAGACGCGCAAAACGCGGTGTTACCAGGGTATTGAAGAGTACGGTAAATGTCGTAAGTATCATGGACAGCCGGCCCAAAGCTCCTGCCTCCGAGATACTGCTGGTATGGCCGAATACGGAGATCAGCCAGATGGTAATCTGCCCTGATACACTGAAATATATAGCGCCCGGAAGGATGCGCTTAACCATGCCGAGTATCTCGTGCCTTACATGTGGATCGGGTTTCTGAGAGAAGTCAGCATACTGTTCGCCATTTTTGCGCATGCGCCTATTCGCCCATAGCTGGGGGATAGCCGATGCCAATATGGCGAGATAAGCGAAGGGGAAAAAGAAGATGAATCCTGACAGAAGTCCCAGGCGACCAATATTCGTCACTACTTTGGTCTTTTGCAGCGGAATGATATCCTGCCTGATACGGGCAACTATTTCGAGAAGATTACCTGTCAGGGAGAAGAGGAAGGCCGGCATCAGGGCTCCCAGGATAAGAATGGTGGTGAGCCACGATGCACCTTGCATTCTCAGAAGATAAACAAGAACGGGGGTTGCAATAATAACACTGCCGGCGGCAAACTTTCTGCGGAGATCCAGCCCGGTCATGATAACCGCTCCCAGTTTGGTCCTGTCCAACCAAACCTTTGCGCCCTGGGCCATCACACCGGTTGATATGCCGCCGTCTGCCAGTACAACCATGGTGCCAAGCATGTTGTTGGCCATGGTATAATATGCATATTCATCGCCCTTAGGCAATAAATTGACAATCAGAATTCCGGAGACGACACTTATGCCCTGTATAAGCAGCTGCACGGAGCCTGTAACACTGATGAGTTTAGCCCACTCAGTCGCTTTTGAAAAACGGGGATGCTGGCTGATTCTTGTAACGAAAGATTTCATATTTCAGTGTCGGAAGAAAAGAATTCTAAAAAAACAATCATCCGCAAAGGAGATTATTTCGCTTTATTTTTTCCTGAAGACTTTTCTTTCCTGAAAGATCCCTTCTTTCGTTTGTTTTCCTGGGTATAGCCATATCCATAACCATTGCCATATCCGTAACCATTTCCGTAACTGTTTCTGAATCCTAACAGACCTCTTGGTTTCAGGCCGTTGAAAACCAGGTTCATGTTATTGAGCTCTTTGTTGACAAATAAATGGTTGATATATTTCAGGTAGGATTTCGGCGTGCGTTTATGACGGACTACATAGAGGCAGAGGTCTGCATACCTGTTGAGCAGCTTGGCGTCGGTAACCAGCCCGATAGGCGGCGAGTCGATCAGCACATAATCAAAGTCGCGCTTAAGCTGCTCCATCAACACGTCAAGCTTGCCGTTAAGTATCAGCTCTGTCGGATTAGGGGGAATGCTGCCCGCAGGAATTACAAATAGGTTATTCACTTCCTCCGAAGGCTTGATTATCTCATTGATGCTTACCTGACCCGCCAGATAATTGGTAATGCCCGGTTCATTTGGGATATGCAACATGGCGCTTACTTTCGGCTTCCTCAGGTCGAGCTCAAGCAAAATCACCTTCTTGTTGGTAAGGCCGATAGTTGCACCGAGATTAATGGCTATGAAACTCTTTCCTTCCCCGGAAATGGATGAGGTGAATAAAATGGTGTTTCTTTCATTCTGGATGCCGAGATAGCTCAATGAGGTCCTCAGTGATCTGAATTGTTCGGCTATAGCTGTTCGTCGTCCTTCTTTCACAACTACCGACTCTTTTGAATCGTCATAGAGTATTTCTGCAAGAATGGTAGCGCGTGTGGCTTTTTCAACTTCTGACCTGAACACCACTTCGCTTATGAACTTCTCTCTCAGGAGCACAAACAGCACACCTGCCATAATACCGGCGAGCAGAGAGAAGAAATAGATATTTGTCTTGGTGGGTTTTACAGGATAACCGCTGCTTTCAGCGGGATTCACGATACGGCTCTCGGCAGGTGAAGCCGCATAGGATAACGCCGTTTCCTCGCGTTTCTGCAGGAGGAATGTATAAATGTTTTGTTTTACACCTTGTTCACGGGTTATCTCTACCAGTTCCCTTGACTTTTCAGGAAGATTGCTGATCTGCGAAGAATATTTCCCAGCCTCCCTTTGCAGATTGGATCGTTGTATATACAGATTCTGCCTCAGGTTTTTGATAATTTCAAGCAGGTTAGGCTTGATCTGGGCGATCTGGTTCTTGACCTTGGTAATGGCAGGCGACTGTTCCGCAACGGTTTTGCGCAAACGGGCAAGTTCTGCCTCCGCAGTGTTCAGCTGGCTGAGTATCTGCAATAGTGTCGGGTCATTGATTCCCATGGTTGACGGCACAGTTCCGGTCTCGCCGTCGTGGCTTACCACATATTTTTCAATATCACTCAAAACGTCAAGCTGAAGGTTCACCTGCGCTATATCCGCATCAATCGCCTCTACATTCTGCAGATATTGCGCGCCCTGGGAAGGTATGTCAACGACTCCCTCCTGTTTTTTGAATGTTTCAAGATTGCCTTCCACTTCCGACAGGTCCTTGGTGAGTTTTACCAGACGATCTTCAATAAAATCAAGCGTATTCTTGGCTGCAATGTTTTTCTCCTCAATGCCGACCCTGTTATGCACTGATATCAGTGTGTTCAGGATATCTTCCGCCCTTTCAGGCACCGGATCGGTGAACATCATGTTCAGTATGGTGGACTGTTTGTTGCCGCTTCCGATAGCCAGGTTACCCAGCAACCCTTTAGCCACATCATTCACCCTCATGAACTGCACGAAATACTGGGTGTTTGAATTGACCTTCACAAGCGGATCCGGATTGATCTGGAATTTTCCATATGCGCCCAGGTTTACCGGCTCTTCAACCGGGTATTTCCTGCCTTCCAGCAAGACCATTTTCTCGGCAGGCATGTAAGTAAAAGCCACCAGGCCGGCCGAAGGCCTGATCTCTGCAGGGTTCAGGGCCGTAAAGCTTACAGGGCATGATTTATACACCAGCACATGCCTCACTCTTCCCGGAACATATATCTGGGCATAAAGTCCCATCTGGTTGACCACTTCACTCATGATCTTCCTGGACTTCAGTATCTCTATCTCGTTTTCCACATTCTGCTTTTCCTCTGTTCCCTCGAGGGCTTTCAGCACGCTTTCCATGCCTGTTTCCTTGTCCTTGAGCATAATGGTAGCATTAGCCACGTAAAGGGGTGTCTGATACCGCAGGTGGACATGACCAAGGAACAGGCTTATGCCAATGGTGAGCACAAACACAGGCCAGAACGGCAGGTATCTGTGTGCCATCTCCGCCAGTATATTCACTGACTCTTCCTGCGGAAGAGGAGCATTATCTTTTGAATTCATGTATTTGTATGATTTTTTGTAGAATTAGTTTTGCGGAATTAATTGTGTATAAATGACAATAAAAAGTGAAAGGGAGCTGATAACAAGGGAAAAGGTCTGGGGAGTCCTGTCAATTGCCGCCGCTTTTGCCTTTGTCGGTTCAATATAAATAATGTCGTGATTCCTGAGGTTATAGATATCGCTGTTAAACACATCAATCTTGCCTAAATCTATCCTCCTGTACACCCGCTTGCCGTTCTCCTCCCTGATAAGCATCACATTCTCCCTGTTGCCGTAGATAGTAAGGTCGCCGGCCATTGCAATAAGTTCGGTGATGTTGACATGCTCATTCGGAATGGTGATCACTCCCGGTGCGTTCACCTCACCGAGGACCGTAATCCGGAAATTGGTGATCCTTACCGACACGATCGGATCGAGCAGGAATTTTCTGCTTACCAGCTGATGGGTTATCGTATCAGCCAAGCGGTCCTTTTCAAGACCTGCGGCTTTCAGCGACCCGAGCAGGGGCAACTTGACAAAGCCAGAATCGTTCACCAGGTATCCGCTTGAAGCCGCCGATGCCGGCGCACCATCAGTTCCTGAGGCGCCACCCGAGCCGCCGCCCGACCCACTGATGATCCTGTTGGTTTCGGGATCGCTGGAATACACATTGATCTGCAGTATATCGTGCGGATGAACAATATTGGGGTTAGGCAACTTAATGGTCTGTGTGATGCCGCCGCTGTCCGGCACATTTTTAAAATAGCGTAGTTTCTTGCTGCTGACGCAGGAACTAAAGACCATCATGTAGGATATAGCCAAGACGAGACAGGCAACGAGCCCTAATTGTTTCATTATATGTTATTAGTTTTGTTTGTTTCTGATCTGATGAATACGCCGGGACAGGAAAAAGTAACCATACGTTGATTGAAATTATAAATAATTTATTTTCAAACGTTTATATATTTAAAGATTAAAAAAACAGCAGATTGGTTAATATTGTGTTTACACAGCTTCGCTTACGTCAGTCCCATGTTTAATTGTGAGCTAACCAATGTTTTAGCTGCAATAATAATGAAATTATTTCATTTTACCTTTCCTGGCAACAAATGATAAGGGTAAATTAACCTCCATGATGGTGCCTAATGCGTCAATTTTTACGATAATTCTCCGCTTACCCTTGATCAGCACGGATTGCGCCATAAGTCCAGTAAAAGGTCCCTTTACAACTACAACGTCTTCCCCATTTTCAAATATTTCATCGTTTATTTGCGAAACTTCACTTGCATCATTCATAAGTATCCTGAGGTTTTCAATCTCATGATCCTTGATCACTGCCGGCCTTGACAAGTATTTGAGTATGCCTAAAGCGCCCTTGGCCTTAAGCGCGTCATACACCCTGTCTTCTGGAATGCGTATAAAAACAAAGGTCGAAATCAGCGGAGAGCTTATTTTCTTTGTCCTGTCACTCCACTTGCGGATACTTGTAACCAGGGGCAAATACACATTGTGTCCCATTGTTTCCAGCTGCTCATACACCTTTTTCTCGGCGTTCGGCCTTGTGTAAACAGCATACCAGTGCGTATCTCCCTTTTGTGTGTTCAATAGTTGCAGTTTCAGTTTTCTGTCGCAAAAAAAGTGACGCGATATTAATTGAAAAAAGACATTTAAACAAGGTGCATTGGACGATTAATTGATATTTCTCTTCGGAATTTTTATGATTTTTCACAATCAATGGAATGCCAGTTCAGCGATATACAACACATCACTGTCCTTAAAGGACGTATACAGGTACACATCATTCAGGAGCCTCAAACCGTAATTTTCACAAAAATGCTTTACATTGTCCTCATTTTCAGCATGAAACACCGAGCAGGTAACGTAATATAAACGTCCGTCTTGTGCCAGGTTCTTAACCACATTCCTGGCAATGGTTTTTTGTAACGCCGAGAATGCAGCTATCTTTTCCGTTGTTGTGAGATTGATTTGCTCCGGTGTTCTGCCCCAAGTACCGCTACCTGAACATGGCACATCCAGCAATATTTTATTGTATTTTTGCGGTATTTGAAACGGTTCTGTAAGATCCGCCAGTTCTATCTTCGGCAGACCGAATCCCAATGCATGAAACCTTGATTTCAGGTTTTCAAGCACACTAAAACGCTTGTCGCTGCACGTCAGTTGGATCCCGGGATATGTGTTTGCAAGATAAAGGGCTTTTCCGCCCGCGCCCGAACAGGCATCCCAAACCTCGTCTTTGTCGTCCACCCGGACAATTTCAGCGGCATTTTGCGATGAAATGTCCATTATCCAAGCCCAGCCATTATCGACCAGAGCATTGCATTTGCTCTCGGCCTTTACCATTACACAATTGTCCTTTACCCACAAGGCTTCTATAGAATGCGAGTTCAGCCAGTCTGCGACCCTATCCTTTAAACCTGTTTTTACAGCCAGGTATACGGGCCGCATGTATAACAGACTTTCCGCCCAGGCATTAAAATCCAGGCGTGCCGATACCTCGCCCCTATATGGAAAAATACCCTCGGGACCGGTTTCAGACAATATGTCACCGGGTTCCTTAAGCGCCAGGGCCAGGTTCTCTTCCATTGAACCCCGGCGTATTGCGGCTCCCAGCCGGAAATAGGCATAACACGCCTGCCGGTAGGTTTTCCTGTCCTTGCTCCCCCAGTTTTTATGCATGCGGGATTGCGTTGTGAAATAGGTATTGAAAGGCTGGTCGAACCTGTAATTACTTATCAGGTCCTTGACTATTGCTGTCTGGAATGGTTTTAATACCGCCAAAACGCCTTGTAGAATTTGTAATCCTGATAATAAAACAGATTCAAGCCCGCATTCTCTATCAGGTTTCCCCTTTGCACGAAATGAAATGTGCGGTGCAGGTAATTGAATTCCTTATTGAGGATTTTCTTATGGAAACGACGATCGAAAGCCATCAGGGAACTGCCGAAGAACAGGAACTGATCGTACCCTATAAAGGTGTACCTGTCAGGGTCGCCACCGTACTTGTTTCTGAAAGTCTTTCTGAATTCCTTGTAGGCTGTGTCATTGTAGGGCACACTGTAACTATCGTAAAAATACACACCGTTGAATACATTGTAATTGACACGCTCGATATTCAGCCAGTCTGCAGGTCCGGCCACTATCCACTTTTCATGGCCGGCATTCGATAAAGCATTGCTACAGCTGGTCGACTTATTGCCCGGATAATATATAAACAGGGAATCCTTGCCATTCCAAACTGAGGAAACAGTAACGGTCTTACCATCAATCAGTTGGCATTTCTTGCCGGACGCTGCTTCATATCCGGCCTTAAAATTCCTTGCGGCAAAAGTTCTTAGGTTCTTGGGGGCATCATCTACCACCACTACCTGGAACTTTTTAAAGGCCTCGCTGGCATGTCTTCCGAAATAGTAATACTGGAGGCTGTCAACCGTTGTACAATTAATGAGAGGGAAATCAGCCCCGGTATGCTTAGGGTAATACCTTAAAGGCGATACAAGAGGAATATCATAAATGGCGCAGAATTTTTCAACTTCAGCCAGTTCATTATCGTATACCGGGCCTATAAACAAGTCGGTTTTTTGCATCTCAGGATCGGCCAGCAGCCTGATCACCTCCATGCTGTCCTGCCTGGTGTCGAGTACAACCAGGTTCATCTTCATGCCTTGTTTTTCGAGTTCATCAATGGCCATTTCGACACCTTCATAATATTCAGCCATGATATCCCTTACTTTCCATTTATCACTCATTCCGAGGCAGAAAGGCAACATCAGCACCACCCTGTATTCCTTGTCCTTGCAGAGCATACGGGTGTTATCGGTCACCACGACAGCGCCCTGGCTGTTTCCCATGCAGAAGTACAGGCAACAGATACTAAAAGCCGCTATTTTTTTGGTTATTCCCATTCTATAGTTGCGGGAGGTTTTGAACTAATATCGTACACCACCCTGTTTATCCCTTTTACGCGATTGATGATCTTACTGCTGATTTCAGCCAGTATTTCATATGGAATGTGCACCCAGTCGGCAGTCATTCCGTCCAGTGAGGTCACAGCCCTCAGGCAGATCACATTTTCATATGTTCTTTCATCCCCCATCACCCCGACGCTTTTCACAGGAAGGAAAATGGCGCCTGCCTGCCAGATCTTATCATACCAGCCCTTTTCCCTCAGGGTGCTGATGAATATATCATCTGCCTGCTGAAGCACATGCACTTTCTCAGGGGTGATGTCATCGATGATCCTGATGGCGAGGCCGGGACCGGGAAACGGATGCCTTCCCAATATGTTGGCCGGTATATGCAGGGCTGCTCCCACCCTTCTTACTTCATCCTTGAAAAGCGATCTCAATGGTTCGACGATTTTTAACTTCATTTTTTCGGGCAATCCTCCGACATTGTGATGCGACTTGATCGTGGCTGACGGACCTTTGACGGATACCGATTCAATGACGTCAGGATATATGGTACCCTGTCCAAGCCATTTTGCACCTTCTATCTTGTGTGACTCCTGCTCAAACACCTCTACAAAAACTCTGCCAATGGCTTTGCGCTTGGCTTCGGGGTCAGAATGGCCTTTAAGGGCATTGTAAAACTGCGAAGAGGCATCCACACCTACCACGTTCAGATCCATTTCCTTATAAGCTTCAAGCACTTTGTCGAACTCATTCAATCTTAACAGCCCGTTATCAATAAAAATACAGTGCAGGTTTTTCCCAATGGCTTTATGCAACAATCCTGCCGCCACACTGCTGTCAACACCGCCCGACAATCCCAGGATGACTTTATCATCACCCAGCTGTTGTTTCAGGTTCTCAACCGTTTCGTGAATGAAGTTATCCGGATTCCAGTCCTGGACGCATTTGCAGATATCAATGACAAAATTCTTCAGCAGCGTGCTACCTTCTGTTGTATGTGTTACCTCCGGGTGGAATTGAATGCAATAGGTTTCAGAATCCTCCAGTTTGAATGCAGCGTGTGCAATATTGTTAGTGCCTGCTATCAGTTCGGCACCGGAAGGAAGGGATGTAATGGTATCGGCATGACTCATCCACACCTGTGTCGGAGAATGAAGACCATGCAATAATTTGCTTTCCTTTCGTATATCCAGCATAGCCCTTCCGTATTCACGATGTTCGCTGGGCATGACATTGCCTCCCAGCTTCTGGGCGATATACTGGGCTCCATAACACACGCCCAGCACAGGGAGTTTACCGATCATGAGCTCCAGGTCAATTTGCGGAGCCTGCGCATCTCTAACCGATGACGGGCTTCCGGATAATATGACACCTTTTACATTGCCGGTAATCTTTACCGGATGATTGAAGGGATGTATTTCACAATATACATTCAGTTCCCTGACTCTGCGGGCTATGAGTTGCGTATACTGGGAGCCAAAATCAAGAATTAATATCTGTTCCTGCATTGAATTTAAGAAGCCGCGAAATTACACTTTTTTTTCGACTCATTCAGGAGATTAAAAAGATAAGTCAGGATAAATTATAGCAGTATAAAAGCTTCCGGAAAAAACGGGCAGTTGATCATTTATCCCAATAATCCGGGCGCCTGTCTAGCCAGGCTTCGCTTCAGTGTGTAGCGAACTTGCCCTGCAAGAGGATGCTCATATACCTGTGAATGGCGTTTTAACCTGCAGTTCGCAACAGAAGAGCAAACGCGCACCACGGCGGCATTTTCCTTCAACCTTAAATTTCCTTACGCGTCGATATTGGCGTATTTCGCATTTTTCTCAATGAAATCCCTGCGGGGCGGCACCTCATCACCCATCAGCATGCTGAAAATATGATCGGCTTCCGCTGCGCTGTCGAGAGTCACCTGTTTCAGGGTTCTCCTGGCAGGATCCATCGTCGTTTCCCAAAGCTGTTCGAAGTTCATTTCGCCAAGACCTTTGTAACGTTGTACGTTCACGGTATCCGGATTGCTGCCTTTGGCTATTTCCATAATTGCCTGCTCCCTTTGGGTTTCAGTCCAGCAGTAGCGGTTAACATTGCCTTTTTTCACCTGGTATAACGGGGGCGTGGCAATATAGATATAACCCGCTTCAATCAGTTTTTTCATATACCTGTAGAACAGGGTGAGTATCAGCGTGCGTATATGGCTTCCATCCACATCGGCATCCGTCATGATAATGACTTTATGATAGCGGAGTTTTTCTATATTCAACTCTTTGTCATCGGCTTCAGTTCCTATTTTTACGCCAAGAGCGGTGAACATATTGCGAATTTCCTCGTTCTCATAGATCTTGTGCTCCATGGCTTTTTCCACATTCAATATTTTACCCCTGAGAGGCATGATCGCCTGGAACACCCTGTCGCGTCCCTGTTTGGCTGTTCCGCCTGCAGAATCACCCTCAACAAGGTATATTTCGCATTTTTCAGGATCGGTGCTCGAACAATCGCTCAGCTTGCCGGGAAGCCCCATGCCGCTCATAGCGCCTTTCCTCTGCACCATTTCCCTGGCCTTCCTGGCTGCGTGCCTTGCCGTAGCTGCAAGTATTACCTTATTAACAATGGCCTTGGCTTCTTTCGGATGCTCTTCCAGGTAATTGCCCAATATCTCGCCAACGCAAATATCCACCGCGCCCATGGCTTCATTATTGCCCAGTTTGGTTTTTGTCTGGCCTTCAAACTGGGGTTCAGCCACCTTGACGGAAATAACGCCTGTGAGGCCTTCCCTGAAGTCATCACCACTGATATCGAATTTGAGGTTCTTTAAAAGCCCTTCCTTTTCGGCATATGCTTTCAGTGTCCTGGTAAGTCCGCGCCTGAATCCGGCGACGTGCGTACCTCCTTCTATCGTGTTGATATTATTGACATAGCTGTGAAGGTTTTCGCTGTAACCTGAATTGTACTGGAAAGCGATTTCGATCGGGATGCCCTGTTTTTCGCCTTCAGCATAGATTGCCTCAGGTATTATTTTTTCCCTTGTGCCATCCAGGTAAGCGATAAACTCTTTAAGTCCTTCCTCGCTGTAGAACACTTCTTTTTTAGGTTCGGCATCCCCTTCAACCCTGGTGTCGGTCAGCGTAAGGCGGACGCGTTTATTGAGGAATGACAACTCACGTAAACGGTTGCTCAGTGTGTCAAAGTTATATTCAGTCACATAAAAAATAGAAGAATCGGGTTTAAAATGGATGCTGGTACCCCTTTTATCGGTGGTGCCGATTTCTTTCACATCGTATAATGGCTTGCCACAGGAATATTCCTGCTGGAATATCTTGCCTTCGCGGTAAACGGTGGCTATAAGCTGGGTGGAAAGGGCATTTACGCAACTGACACCCACACCGTGAAGACCTCCGGAAACCTTATAGGTATCTTTATCAAATTTGCCGCCGGCATGAAGAACGGTCATTACCACTTCAAGGGCTGATTTATTTTCCTTGGCATGAAGACCTGTAGGGATGCCCCTTCCGTCATCGTGCACATCAATGCTATTGTCAGGATTAATAACTACCTGGATATCCCTGGCATAACCGGCAAGGGCTTCGTCTATACTGTTATCCACAACTTCGTAAACCAGGTGGTGCAGTCCCCTTGGACCCACATCGCCGATATACATCGCCGGCCTTTTTCTTACGGCTTCCAATCCTTCAAGAACCTGGATATTATCCGCTCCGTAATTACTCTTGTCAATGCTTCCGCTCATATGTGATTTTATATTTATTTTAAACGGTAAAAATACGAAAAAACCATTTAAAAACCTAAATAAAAAAGCAAATATTTCCACAGTTTTTCAGCATTGAAAAACGGGTGATACGATATTCGAAGATGCTTGATTTTATTGGGTTAGCCCATGATAGAGCAACCCTGCGATCACCTTGGCCATTTCCTTGCCTGCAGCATCCAGGTGAGGATTCACTTCCGTAATCTCAAAAGCGCCCGTTTTAGGATGGTTCAAAAGGGTCTCAAAAACGACTTCAGCTTCATCGATTTTAAGTCCGTCAGGAGCTATGGTGCCTGTACCAATGGAAATGCCCGGATCGAGTGAATCGGCATCGAAGGACACATAAAACAGGTCACAGTTTTTTAAATGATCAATGGCCTGTGCCAGCACTTCCTTCATTCCGAGCTGTCTTATATCCGCCGGTTCAAAGGTTTTAATGCCCATGTTCCTGATAATGTCCCATTCTTCTTTTTCTGCATCCCTGATGCCTATGAATACAAGATCCTTCAGATCGAACTTCGGGGATATTTTACCAACCCCAAGTTTCTTTAATTCTTCCCAGTAATACGCCAGGTCTTCGGACACCTCATTGCGCCTAAGCGAGCGGTTGTCCAGTCCGCTGAGGACCGCCAGGGGCATCCCGTGCAAATTCCCCGAAGGCGTGGTGTAAGGTGAATGCAGATCGGCATGCGCATCGATCCAGATAATGCCTATGCGCTTGTCGGGAAACGCATTCTTCAGACCGCTGAAACCACCGATGGCATTGCTGTGGTCCCCGGACAAGATAATGGGGAATTTCTTGCGGTCGAGGAATTCCTTGACTTTATTATTCAGCCGGATTGAAGCCTCCAGGACGTCTTCGATATGCCTGCCAAAATCATGCGAAATATGACTTGTAGTAAGATTCTGGCCGTCGAGTATCTCGAACTCATCAAATACAATACCCAGGTGCTCTGTTTCATCTTTCACGGCAAGCGGGCCGTCTGCGGCGCCCTTCTTCCCCGCACCCAAATCATACCTGGATAATATCATGACGGCTTCCTTATCTTGAACTCTCATATTGTTTTTCTCAGCGTATTTGCAAAGTGCAAGTTTTTGAACTTGCCTCCCGCAACCTTTTAATTATTAAAGATTTAAAAGAATAAATACAAGCAAAGAATTGCAAATTTACTCAAAATTATCGATTTGGCAAAATCAAACCAATCCGCTGAGCATCACGGCACAATACAATCCCGCCGTTTCGGTCCTCAGCCTGCTGCTGCCCAGATGTACCGGCTGCGCGCCCTGTCTTATCATTCTTTCTATTTCGGAAGGTGAAAAGTCCCCTTCCGGGCCTATCATAATGCGTATCAATGCGTTATCTGCAAGCGGATAACAGAGTTCCCGGAGGCTTTTTTTCTCTCCTGGACCGCAATGTGCCAGCAACATACCCTTGGCTTCAACCTGTCCGAGCTTGCATATGGGATTGATCTTCGGAAGATAATATTGTCCGCTCTGCTTCAAAGCAGAAACAGCAATCCGTTCAAGCCTGCCGGTATTGACCCGTGCTTTTTCGGAATGCTCCGTTTCAATAAACGTGATTTCATCAAGACCCACTTCTATAGCCTTCTCGAACATCCATTCCATACGTTCATTCTGTTTGGTGGGCGCTATATACAGGTGGAAATAGTATGGTCGCTGGCGGGGGTACCTGTTCCTGGCAATGATTTCAAGTTCGGCAGAATCTTTCCTTATCGAGTGTATTCGGCAGTCGATCAGCAATCCTTTGCCGTCCAGGACCTGGACCTGATCGCCTTCTGTTTTTCTTAATACCTTGCAATGTCTGGTTTCGTCAGCATCCAGGAAAACCGTGTTTTCTTCTATATGTGCCGAAAAGAAAAGCTGCATCCGAGCCTTATTTTTTCTTTTTTGAAGCCGTATCCACTCCCCTGGCCTTTGCCATTTCCTCGAGGCGTTTCTGGAAGGCGGATTTCTTGTCGTCGCCTTTTTTGTTGCGGGCTTCGTGAATCTGAGCTTTCAGTTTGTCTTCATCAACAAACTTCTTGATTGCCCATTGCTGGGTAAATGTCACCACGTTGCTCAGGAAATAGTAGTATGTCAGCGCTGCGGCATATTTGTTAAAGAATCCCAGGAACAGAACCGGCATCAGGTAGCTGATATATTTCATCTGCTCATTTACCCCCGTCAGCTGGTTATTCATACGGGTGTAGATCAGTGTTGAAATGGTCATCAGCAAGGTGAACAAACTGACGTGATCACCGTAAATATAGTCAATGACCGGCAGTTTGCCGAAGGTCCATATGGAATCGTAAATGGAAAGATCGTCCGCCCACAGGAAGGATTGCTGCCTGAATTCAAATGCAGAAGGTACGAACTGGAAAACGGCGACAAGTATTGGCATCTGCAACAGCATCGGAAGGCATCCGCCCAGCGGATTTACCCCTGCTTTCTTATACAGCTGAAGATTCTCCATCTGGACGGCCTGCATGTTATCCTTGTGCCTTTCCTTGATCTCATCCATCTCAGGCTTGAGGATACGCATTTTGGCGGTCGACTTGTATGACTTGAATACCAGAGGCAGCAGGATGGTTTTGATAATAAGGGTCAACAGCAGGATGATGATACCGTAATTGCTCAGGAAACCCTGAAGGAAATTAAATATCGGTATGATCATGAACCGGTTGATCCAGCCGAATATTCCCCATCCGAGGGGGATGATCTTATCAAGCCCAATGTTCTGTTCTTTCAGAAGTTTATATTGGTTTGGACCAAAATAGAACCTGATGTCATACGTTCTTTCGGGTTCGCCGGCATACGGGAGATCGAGCTTTGCACTGAGATACTTGATATTGCGGGCATTCTTTGGCTCTTCGGTCTTCAGCACGCTCCCTTTTGCGAAACCGTCCTTGCTGTAAACAGCGGTGTTGAAGAACTGCTGCTTGAAGCTCACCCACTCCGTCTTGTTTTCTAGGGTCAGCGCTTCGAATTTGGTCTCGGAAATATAATCGGCCTTTTCTTCAGGATATTTAAAATAGAATGTGGTCAGGGCCTTTTCTTTTTCCAATTCACGCTCCTGCAAGGGCACATCATTGGCCCAATGAAGGCTTATCGGGGAATTAGGCTTGATCAGACCGTTCAGCCCCACAGTCCTGATCTTGTGATCGACATTGAATCCCTCGGGCGATACGGTGTAAACGTGCTCAATATACTGGGCTGGTGAATATGACAAGCGGTAAACAACCGATTTCGCATCCTGTGAAACGAGATCCCAGTAAAAATTGTCACTCCTTATCACCTGGTCACCTGACTGGAATTCCAGGTAGTTGGGACTGTTGTTTTTATCCATCAGCAAAAGGTGAGCCCTGCTATCCGTCTTATAATTCTTAAGTTCTACCTGTTTTATCCTGCCGCCCTTATTCGTGAAAGTGATCCTGAGTTCCTTGTTTTCAGTGACAAGTTCGCTCTCCTTACCGGTCGCATGTGAAGCCAGGGTGCCATATTTAGCCTGGAGAACCGCAGTGTCCTTTAATGTGACAGAGTCGCGCTTCTGACGTTCTAGCCTGTCCGCCTCAGCTTTTTTAACAGCCGCTTCCTTGACAAGCGCTATAGAATCTGCATACCTCTTTTGGATAGCTAACTCCTTATCACTAGGCTGGTTCATATAAAAATAACCTATCAGAAGAAGGAAAATCAGGCCAAGGCCTATCATCGAGTTGCGATCCATTGCGATATTATTTAAATTTCGGGGTGCAAAGGTATTGTTTTTAGCCAAATTTTTTAAATTAAAGAATAATATTTAACTTTGGTCTTTCGTTAAATTAAAAATTGATCCAGCCCCGTATTCTCATCGCATGTCTGTTCTTTTCCGTTGCATCAGCGGTCGCGCAGGTCAGGTGTGTTGAGGACACTGAAGGCAATTGCATCGCCAGGGGGAAGTTAAAGACTTACACCATTAAAAACAGCTTCGGTGTCAAATATGACCAGTCGATACGCATAGGCACATGGGAGTTTTATTCGACCGAAGGCAACAAAATCGGCACAGGAGCCTATAAGGAAAAAGACAAGGCATCTTACAAACACGGAGAATGGCTCTTTTACGCAGAAGACGGCAGGCTGCTTTTCAGGAGATGGTATATGCTCGGAACCCTTTCAAAAACAGTGTTCGAAGACAGCGGATGCTATGTATACGAGAGTGAAAGAGTGTGTATAGTTTCCGATTCACTCGGCGGTTTCAAGGTAACAGAAAAGAAGGCATCGGGCGTCGTGGAATATAAAACCGCTGTGAAAACCGAAATAGCAGGTGATCCTTCGGTCAATGCCCGATCCTACCCGGCAACGCAGGTGAATACAAACAACGACATCAATATGGATTCCGGATGCCTGGCAGCGTTTCCCATGCTCAGGCATGCACTCACCATCAGGGCCTGGTCGGCTGCCAGTCCGCTGAACCTCATTAACAATGGCGACTTCGAACTTTCACGCGCCAAAATGAATCAAAACCACGAAAGCCAGATCCAGATGATGAATGAACAATTTGCCAGATTCTGGGGAAGCTCAGCTGAAACCCCTGATATTTTCCAACGGGACGGCAACTGTTTCGGAGGATTCAGGGTAATGGGCGTGAATTATGAAGTACTCAGAAACCAGCTTAAAAAACCCCTGGAGGCCGGTAAAACCTACTGTCTTCAGTTCAAGCTCAGACTCAAGTCCGAAAACGCCTTTGCATTCAACGGGGTATCCGCAGCAATAAGCCGGGGTGTCGCCTTTTTCAGGAACAGCGAGGAAGGCAGAAGCCTGGGCGTAGTTCTTCAGACACATCCTGACATGACGCTGGCCTGCCGCGACCAGTGGATGCTGATTAGCGGAAACTTCAAGGCGAAGGGAGGAGAAAAATATATCTATATCAGCAATTTCACCGACCCTGCAGCGCTTAAAATCCATAAGGTTGACAAACTTGCGGGCGATTATGTGGATGAAATCTATTACTATATTGATGACGTGGTGCTGATAGAGGAAACTGCGGATTATACATGCCCCTGCAATGTGAAAGGATGCGGGCTGGATGAAAGCTCGATGAAGGATTCATCCGGTGCAAATGATATCTTTGTTCATCCGAAGGCCGGACAAAAACTGATCTTGCGAAACATTCAGTTTGAAACAGCCAAATGGGATCTTCTGGAATCCTCGCATGAAACACTTGACAGCCTTGTGGAACTGATGAACAAATTTCCATCCATGAGGGTTGAGATCGGGGGACATACCGACAACAAAGGCAGCAGGAAGGACAATGAAATCCTGTCCCTGAACCGTGCAAAAGCAGTTGTAAAATTCCTTGTTGAAAACGGCATATCGGAATCGAGGCTTGAATACCGTGGATATGGACAGGAAAAACCGGTTGACTCGAACGAAACGGAAGCCGGCAGATTAAACAACCGCAGGGTGGAATTCGTCATCCTCGAGTTGTGATAACGGCGGACTTATAATTCTTGTCTGGCAAAAAAACTACTGATTTCCCGCACTTTATAACCATTAGGTTTAAATAAATAAAAAATCCTATTATTGTTGCGATGAAATTGACTTTTTGGGGTGCGGCAAGAACAGTAACCGGCAGCAAACATATTCTTACGACTGACAAAGGACTTCAGATACTGCTGGACTGCGGTATGTTCCAGGGCTTGGGCAAGGAAACCATATCACTTAACAACCACTGGGGATTCGATCCCCGTACCATTGATTACATCCTGCTTTCGCATGCCCATATCGATCATTCGGGCTTGTTGCCCAAGTTGGTGAAAGACGGTTTTAAAGGCCGCATTTTTGCAACCTCGGCCACTATCGACCTCTGCAGCATTATGCTGCTTGACAGTGCGCGCATACAGGAGAGCGATCTCAAATACATCAATAAACGCAAGACCCGCAAAAATGAAAAGCTCGTTGAGCCGATATACGATGAAGAAGATGTCAAAAAAACGCTCAGCCTTATGGTGGAAATGCCTTTGAACGGGCGTTTTACAATTGATGATGAAGTAACTGTTGAAACAACAGAAAACGGGCACATACTAGGGAGCGTAGCCTTGCATTTGTATCTTACACGGACCGACGGCAGGGTGACAGTACTTACTTTTACAGGGGACATAGGACGTAGGGATGATGCCATACTGAAAGGCCCGATGGCTTTTCCCCAGTCGGATTATATCATATGCGAAAGCACTTACGGCGACCGGTTGCACGACCCCCAGGACGATGTGGAACATCACCTGCTGCGGATAGTGAGGGAAACCTGTGTGGAAAAGCAAGGGAAGATCATTATTCCGGCGTTCAGCATCGACAGGACGCAGGAGATTGTATATGCCCTGGACCGGCTGGCGTTTACAGGAAAATTGCCTAAAATTGACGTGTTTGTAGACAGCCCGCTTTCCGTAAAGGCAACCCGCGTCATGTCCAAGCACAGGGAATACTTCAATAGCGATATACTTGAATACATTACACGTGACGGCGATCCGTTCGGATTTCCGAATCTTCACTACATTGAATCGGCAGAAGAATCAAAAAAGATCAACAGCCTGAAAAAGCCCTGTGTGATCATCAGCGCCAGCGGCATGGCGGAAGCAGGACGGATCAAGCATCATCTCAGGAACAATATAGAAGACCCGAACAACACTGTCTTGCTTGTAGGCTACGCCACACCGCTCTCGCTGGCGGGACGTATCAAGGCGGGTGACCCTGAGGTGATGATATTCGGGGACATGTTCAAAGTGAATGCGCGCGTGGAAAGTATGGAAAACTTCAGCGCGCACGGCGACATGAAGGAAATGCTGGATTACCTGTCATGCCAGGATGCTAAGGCCGTTACACGCATGTTCCTGGTGCACGGGGAATATCCAACCCAGCTGGCCTGGGCCGATACCTTAAAGCTGCAAGGGTTCAGGAATACTGTTATTCCCGTACAGGGAGAATCATTCATCATCGACTGATATGACACTGGATAAAAAAACAAAGCTATTCATCATACTGGGAAGCTTCTTTGTAACAAACGCCATTGTAGCCGAATTTATCGGCGCTAAAATATTCTCTTTTGAAAAAACACTCGGCTTCAATCCTTTCGATATCAATATCCTGGGATTTGAACACCTTTCCTTTGAACTGACCTGCGGTGTCATCCTCTGGCCCGTTGTATTCATCATGACCGACATTATCAATGAATACTATGGAAAAAAAGGCGTGAAACTTCTGAGCTATATCACTGCCGGCATGATTGCTTATGCTTTTATAATGGTGTTCCTGGCCATCAGGGTAACCCCTGCGGGATGGTGGACTGGAAGCGGCGGGGAAAAGGGTGTCGCTGATATGCAGGCGGCCTACAGCGCCGTGTTCGGCCAGGGGTTGTGGATTATTATAGGATCCCTCGTAGCGTTCCTGGTCGGGCAGATAGCGGATGTTTATGTGTTCCATTATTTACGCGAAAAATCAGGTGAGAAGATGTTATGGCTCAGGAGCACAGGATCAACGCTGGTCTCGCAGTTTATAGACAGTTTCGTAGTATTGTTTATCGCTTTTTATATAGGCAGCGACTGGTCGATCCAGAAAGTGCTGGCGATAGGCATCATGAATTACATTTACAAGTTCTGCATCGCCATTGTCATCACGCCGTTCCTTTACATTCTTCATAACGCCATCGACAAATATCTTGGCAGGGAACTTGCACACAACATGATGAATGAGGCAGAAAAGCAATATGATTAAATGGTTGTCCTGTTTATGCATCTGCCTGCTGTCAGTCCAGTGCAGCAACAGAAAACAGCATATTGTCCCGGAACAGCCTGCAGAAAAGGCTATCATATCCCTTAAGGTTCCACAGGCTGGCATATGGCAGCCGTTAGGGCCTTTCGGATCCCCGGAACCCATGGCGCGTAAAGGTGAAATGAGCCCGCACGGAGCCGGCAGGTTCATGTGCGTGGATGTTCATCCTGACCGTCCGGGCGAAATCCTTGCGGGGCACGCCACGTCAGGCATATTCAAAACCGTGGACAACGGCCGTACCTGGGAACAGAAGCTGAAGTTCGATTTTTCCACAGGCATTTTCAACATAAAACGTTTTAAAAAGAATCCCTCCCACCTGATGGTCTGTTCAGCGCTGGATATTGGCAATTCCAGGCAGTATGGCTACGGCTTAATAGAATCGTTCGACAATGGTGAAACGTGGGTCAGAAATAGCCTGCAGTTTGAACCTGAAGAATACAAGCTCGCGCAATGCCGTGATGTGGCCATCATTGATTCCAAAAAGGAAAAAAGGATATTATGCATAAGTGACAAGGCTGTATATCTTTCTGAAGATGCAGCAGTGTCATGGAAAAAAGTGTATGAAACCGGCCTGATCATTAAGTCGATAATTGTCAACCCGGTTGACGATCGCTCCATTTTCATATGCGGCAATGGTGTGCTTTACAGCCACGATGGAGGTTTGAGCTGGAAGGATATATCCGCCGATGTCTGCTCAGCTTATGGCAAGCAACCCGGTGGATTCGGGCGCTTTGATGTCGCTTTTTCACAAAAAACAAGGAATCACTTTTATCTCGTTGCAGAAGAGAGTTCGGTTATATTGCTCAGGGGTTCCACCGACAGCATTGGTAAGTTCCGGATAGTAAACAGGAATGCTGCCATGCTTAACGCCACAAGACTGGCGATGTGTACCTTGAACGACCGCAAAACAGGAAAAGAAACCTTATTTGTCGGCACCACGCGTTTATTTGCCAGCAGTGATGAGGGTCTGCACTTCAGGCAGGCAAGCAACCCTGAAAAAGGACAGGCTGATCTGGCCCATGATGATATAAATTGCCTGCGTGCATTCGGCTCTGCCATCTATATGGCAACTGACGGGGGTGTGGACGTTTCGAAAGATGCAGGGCAGACATGGACATCGCTCACAAACGGCTCTGTCAATCTCAATGCTTCACTGATCTTCGGGTTTGACAGGTCTGAGCAGGGCTTGATGATGGGGGGAACCCAGGACAATGGCATATTGATACTGAGGAACGGGAAGTGGTATTGTTCAGATATGTACGGTGACGGGGGAAGGGCCGTCGCCATTAACGACAGCACAGGCTTTGCCGTTGGCTATGCCCAGGCTAATTATTTTACGCGCAACGCAGGAAAATCCTTTGAATACAGCCATGCAGGAAGCGAACGCTCGGGGCACGATTTCAGGATGGCTTATCACAAAAAATCGCGTACGTTTTTCCTTGCCAACCAACACCTGTATAAAAAGAAGGAAGGCAAATACTTCGAAATCCTGACCTCAGGCCTTGATGCCGGCAGGAAAATAAAAGCTTTCTGGGTCAACCCTGAGAACGAAAACGAGATATGGTTCTGCAGGGATGAACCCACGTGGGGGAAAGAACTGAAAAACAAATTATACTACACCGATAACGGTGGCAGGATCTGGCTCGATTATACTTACAGGTTGCCGGTATTAAGCTGGCGAAGCATTACCGACATATTCATCAACGGGAATGGCGTGGTGGCTGTGACACTTGAAGCATTCGACAAAAACGGAACCGAACCGAATAAAGTATATTTCTCGCTTGATGGCGGGTTAACGTTTGTCAACCAGTCGGCGGGCTTGCCCAATGTTCCGGCAAATACCATTATTTATGCCAACCGGGAATGGATATGCGGCACCAATAATGGGGTCTATGTATTCAGGAATAATGTATGGGAAAAGATGGGCGCCGGATTTCCCGCGACGATTGTCACCGAACTGAAATACTTTGAAGATACAGGCATGCTTTACGCCTCCACATTCGGCAGGGGCATGTGGGGAATGTTGATCAGCAACAACCCTGATCATTGACACACGTCACCCTAATACACCAGGTAAAAGGTACCGGCCAGGTGAATAGTCTCTTTTTTTGATGTGACGAACTCAACGGTATAAAAATATATTCCCTCGGAACATATGCGGTCATTGACCCGTCCATCCCACCCTGTACCCAAATCAGAGGTTTCAAAGATCAGCCCGCCCCAGCGGTCGAAAATCCTGAATACATAACCCTGGCTTCGCAGATCGTTGCCCACAGGGCGGAATACATCATTTAAGCGGTCATCGTTTGGTGAAAACGCATTCGGGACAAAACATGTTTCTTCACAGCTGTCCGTAAGAAATATGCCGTCTTCCCCACTGCAGCCTCCTGCATTTGTCACGCGAAGGGTAATCCATCCCGAATGGTAAGTGGTTATCGACTCAGTGATCTCTCCTCCAGGTTCCCAGTGATAGAACGCCCCGCTCACATTGCTCTTCAGCGCGAAACCCCGGGGGGAACATACCTTCCTGTTGGGGCCCAGATCGACAACAGGCACATCCAGCAAGAGTATGTTAAAACTATCCCTGAGGGTTCCGCATACATTCGACACGGTATAGGCATATTTGCCGGAAGCAGGAATTTTTACAGACCTGCCTGTATCGCCGTTTGTCCATTGCACGGATCCAATGCCTTTCACTGAAAGCTGCAGAACTTTGACATCATTGCTCCTGCAAAAGGTATCATCTTCAAGCCTTACATATGAAGGCAGCTGCGAAAAACTGATATCCACCGTATCCGAACTTGGGCATTCGTTGTTGCCTGAAGCCGTTACGGAATATGTCCCCGCCTTGGTCACCTGAATGGTTTTTGTCGTTTCTCCTGTGTTCCATTCATACCCGTACGCATTG
The DNA here is from genome assembly GCA_937867025.1 of uncultured Bacteroidota bacterium. Classification (GTDB taxonomy): domain Bacteria; phylum Bacteroidota; class Bacteroidia; order NS11-12g; family UBA955; genus JABMMZ01. The sequence goes on from CALMKH010000249.1 coordinate 31,919, forward strand.
GAAAACTGGTTTCCCAGGGTTATTGCAGGCGGCTGACCGAACGGCAGGCAATACATGGTATCTTTGCCAAGATCCGGAACAGTTGCATATGGTATATCCGAAACTGTAACCGTATCGCGATAAAAACAGTTTGCTCCTGTCCTGTAAACCGCAGCAACATACTTGCCACTGTTCAGCGTATACCGCGAAAGAGTACTGCCCGAAAGGTCGTTCCAAAGCACCTTGCTCAGGGCGGAGGGATTCTGGGGATTGAGCAGAACCGAATCGCCCACACATTTAGTCAGGTTAAGCGGGTACTCATTTGCTTTTCCAAGGAAATCTACCACTGTAAGCTTCGTTGTAAGAATACCGGCGGGCGCATAATTATTATTGACATTTTTACGGTGAACTTCCACCTTTACCGTGTAAAGTCCTGGTTTTGCAAATTTGTGCAAAGGCTTCTGCAAGGATGAAAAGTTATCCGTTCCCGAAGCTGTATCACCAAAATCCCAGCGAACCGAATCTGTCGTTTTCAGATCGGCGCATTCAAAGCTGAAATCATCTCCGGCGCATTTACCCTTTGCAGTTATGCTGGATTTAATGGAATCGCTGAAATAGGTGGATATAAACGGCGGTAGTCCAAGGCGGCAGGTGCGGCCTTTCAGATACAGGGCATTTTCCTGAAAATTACAGGCGCCTTTTGCTGAATTGGGCGAATTGATAACCGACAGGTATTTGCTTAAATACCTGGCAATATATATTTTCTTATCCGGGGCCAGCTGCACAGTTGCAAATATGGACGTGTCGGTCACCCTGTAAGCGCTGTTAAGTATGGAATTCAGATCATTGGATGTGATGTCATACTGCATGATACCATCAAAGAGCGAACTGACATACAGCTGTTTTTCATCCGGTGAGAATTCAACCCCGTAAGAATACCGGACAGGAATAATCTTGAGATTTGAAAGGTATCCGGTTTTATTGTCAAAATCGTAGAGGCAGAGGCCTTTATCCCTTACGCACAAAGCATATTTTTTTCCTGAAGGTGAGAATTTGCTGGCGAGCGTGTAACCGTTGATCCCGGTCCCGATGGTTGGCCCGGGCTGTGAGAATGTCATGGTGTTACTGACCCCAAGAGGCGTCACAAGATACGAAACAAATTCGTCTGAATTGTCATTCTTGAAGACCACCCAGCAATCGTTCCCGTTAAAATGCCTTACAGCTGAAACAGATTCAGTATGCATATTATCCTTCAGCTTGACATTCTTTGTAATGACTTCACCGCTTCCACCCCTTGCATTGACATTAACAACACTGTAATAAAACCCTTTTTTCGTGCCTCCTGCTTCTCCCGGATTAAAAATAAGATAAAGCGAATCGCTCTTGGGAAGCTTGATGATCATGGCGGATTGCGCGGAAGACCAGGCGCCATGAAGGCCTGTACCATTTACCATGACCTGGTGTTTTGCATTGTAGACCGTGTCACCATCCGTATAAAAAAGCAGTTTTCCGTAGGCATCACAAATGCTGGCACAACCTTCATCGGTATGCAATTTTCCATCCGTAAGTACTATAGGGGGGCTGGCGTTAAAATCAATTCCCGCTCCAAGGCCGAAATACCATACATTCACTTCTTTCTGGGCAGATAAACGAAAACACAAACTTAACAGGACAGCACAATACACAAAACGCATATTCAAAAATAAAGGTTTTTTTATGATTTTTTCAAAATCTAAAGTTATATAAATGTAAATATTTTACAACCAACAGCTTAGGGCAGTTTCTACATCCAGCCTTATGCTTGAATGATGCTTATATTCCAAGGTATGATAAGGGTTACGAAGCTGGAATGCAGCCGGGTGTTGGCAGCCCTGGAAATGTCCGCCAAAGAAAAACAAGGCGGCTAATTATCCTTCAGTCTTCTTTTTTTAATAAGAAACAAGTTGATCCGTTCTATCAGTTTCTGATATTTTTCCTTGTCAAAAATGGCTGATTCGTTCGCCGCCCTGTTGAGCACAAAAAGACCGACAGGGAATAAAAAAATAGTGGCCATCCAGGCTCCGAGCCATTCGGGAATAATACCATCCCTTCCCATTTTTATCCCTATCATGTTGATCACATAATATAAAATGAACATGATAATGGATACGACCATGGGCATGCCTATCCCGCCTTTGCGTATGATGGTACCCAGGGGAGCCGCCAGCAGGAACAGTACGATGAGCACGAATGAAAGCGTGAATTTTTCATGCCACTTCAGGGTGTACATGCGGTCATCATTTTTTATATCCTCCAACTGTTGAGCAGAAGATTCGATTATGCTTTTCAGATTTCGTGCCGATGTAAGCGCCTGTTCCAGTATGGCATAACGGTTTTCCTTTGCAAAGTTCTTGATGATCGTATCGTTTTTCAGGGCGGGGCTGTCTTTAACATTGGAGCCCTGCATAAGGATTTTCGGGTCCGGATAGTACGGGCGGATATAGTCCCTTGTAGCCGTATTTTTTTTCCGGATCTCTTTCCTGGATGAATCGATGGCTTTCTGCAGTTCCGAAATATTCATCATTACAGCGCTGCCTTTAAACAGTTCCTTATCGGTTTGTTTAAGATCCAGGTCGCTCAGGTCAAAAGTGATTTTCTGTTCGTCAAAATGCGTCACTGTTGAGGGAAGTGTCTTGGTATAGCCGGCGTTTTCAACCAGCTCTTCGTACCGAGTGCCATCGTACAGGGTGAAATACAGCAGGCGTTTATCATCGCTAAGCTTCATTTTTCCGGATTCGGCCCTGACAATGGAGAGTTCGCTGTACCCTGGCTTGATTTCGTAGATCAGCACATCGTGTATGGTTTCATTATCGGCGTCCTTTTTCCCTATCCGTATCTGGTAACCTTCAATCCCGTTGTAAAAGACCCCTTCCTTAATGTCAAATGCCGGCTTTTTATTCCGTATGTCCCACAGAAGGCTTTTGGCCTCAAGATTGGCTTTTGGAATAACAATGTTGGAGACATAGAAAGTAACAATAGCCAGGAAAATGATAATGACAAATGCAGGCATTAAAGCCCGGTATATACTTACACCGCTGGCTTTTAGTGCCACCATTTCATAACTTTCGGAAAGGTTTCCGAACGTCATCAGGCTGGACAGGAGCACAGCCAGCGGCAAAGCCATGGGAATAAGGTCGGCGAGTGAAAAGAACAGCAGACGCGCAACGACGTGCCACTCAAGTCCTTTGCCTACCAGATCGTCAATATACTTCCACAGGAAGAGCATCAGGAATAAAAACATGGAGATAAAGAACGTTCCGAGGAATGGTCCTATAAATGCTTTTATTACCAGTAAATTGACTTTTTTCATATTCCGGGAAGCTATTGCTGAAAATGCAAACAGCGTTCCAAAGGCATCATGCCGCCCCTACTACATCCTTAAGGGTTTCAAACTGGCTGTGCCAGAGTTCCACGATTTCCCTCTTTTCTTCCACATTGCAGAATTCCGTGACCTTTACGGCTACGTCCTCCGTCAGTTCATCCACCAGTATCTCGAATTCCATGTATTCATCTTCGGGAGTATTCTCCCATTTGAACCTGGACAGCTTATTATTCACTGATTTCAACAGTGTGGCCCTGGTTTCCTGACCGTCATCAAACTGAAAAACATAATCCGTTCTGCTTTTGGTTGTCACTTTATGCGCAAACCATTCCTGCAATCCTGACGCGTTATTGATGTAATTAAAAAGTATGCTCGGTGAACAATTAATTGGAAACTCTAATACCACTTGCTCTCTACTCTGTTTTTTCGGCATAATTTCTACATTAAAAAATTTACACGCAATTAAATCAATTTTTATTACACGAAAAATAAAAATTTACCAATATTTGTAAAATTTTTCAGTTGAATTCGCTTTTTAAAGATAAAAAAGTTTCTCTACGCTGCCATCTTGTCCTGGCTGTACTCGTTTTACCATATGTGCTTCTATATGAAAAAGGGGTGTCCCTGCGCTTTATCAACAGCCATTTTACCCCGGAGCTGGACATCATTATGTACCATATCACGCGGCTTCCTGAGCTGGCCTATATCATTTTCGTCATTATCCTGGGCCTGTTTACGGAAAAAAGAATGTTTTTGACCATCATCGTGGCCATGGGAATCAGCGGACTTTTGATCTTTCTGTTCAAACATCACCTGTTCGCCGATTTTAACAGGCCTTATTTCTGGCTGAACAGTGAAAAAATCCCTTTCCATCATGTCCAAGGCATACGCCTGCATTCCAACAACAGTTTCCCGTCGGGACACACAATGGCGGCTTTCTCATCACTGGCTCTTATAGGTTTTGTGAGCAGGAGCGGCTGGACACAGTTCGGCCTTTTTCTGCTCGCCTGCGTTTCGGGCTATTCGCGCGTATATGTGGCGCAACACTACCTGATGGATGTATATGCTGGTGCCCTTATCGGTTTTGCAATCGCGCTGTTTTGCTACATATTGTTCCACAGTATGTTTAAAACACCTTTCTGGATGAGTCCAATCATACAATTCAAATCATGAACCAACAGGTTAATCCTTTCCATTATCTCTGGATAACCCTTGCGGGCGCCTTGCTTTTCCTGCCCGGCCTCGGATCAGTTCACCTGTTTGACTGGGATGAGATCAACTTCGCGGAATCTGCACGTGAAATGCTTGTCACCGGTAATTATTCGCAGGTGCAGGTGAATTTCCAGCCTTTCTGGGAAAAACCTCCCCTGTTCATATGGATGCAAGCCCTGAGCATGAAGATATTCGGCGTGAATGAATTCGCCGCGCGTTTTCCGAATGCTGTCTTCGGTATTCTCACCCTTTGCGTGATATACAGGATTGGCAGGACCACCTTTAAAGGTCATCTTGCCCACTGGTGGGTACTGGGTTACCTGGGTTCCATCACTCCTCATTTTTATTTCAAGACAGGACTTATCGACCCGGTATTCAATTTTTTTATTTTCATGGGCATTTATGAATTTTATAAAGTCATAATGCTTAACAGTCCTTCCTACAATGCCAACCGGCATTTTCTTCTGGCAGGAGTTTACACGGGCATAGCCATTCTATGCAAAGGACCGGTAGCATTGCTGGTCAGCCTGCTCGTGCTATTTGCAATGGTATTTGCCAAACGCATGACCTGGTTCTTTAATTTCCGCGACCTGCTGATCTACCTGTTCACCACAGCACTTGTCAGCTGTATCTGGTTTATTCCGGAAAGCATCAAAAACGGACCGTATTTCATCGTTGAATTCCTGGAATACCAGCTAGGCCTTTTTTCACAGAATGTGGCAGGTCATGAACAGCCGTTCTTTTATCACCCTGTCGTATTGCTGATAGGATGTTTCCCTATTTCCATCATTGCCATTGCGGGATGGAAAAAAAATGAGTTTTATTCATACAACGAAAACCTGTTCCGCACCACGATGCAATGCCTTTTCTGGGTGGTGCTGATACTGTTCTCCATTGTAAGGACCAAGATCGTACATTACTCGTCCCTCTGCTGGCTGCCGCTTACCTTTATGGGAGCTTACGCCATCGAGAGTTTTAACAGCGGCGTGTTCAGGTTCAGGTGGTATTACAAGATGAGCGTCATTGTTCTGGGCGCCCTCATAGCAACAGCACTTATACTTTTTCCCATATGGATGACCTATTACCGGTCGTGGTTTGTAAGCTTGATAGCAGATGACTTTTCAAAAGCCAATTTTTCTGCGGATATCGGCTGGGGGCTTGGGGATATCCTGCCGGGAACATTCCTGCTGCTGGTCTTGGCCATATACGCATATAACCTGTTCAGAGGCCGGCCAATCATGACATTCGGCTCACTGCTTCTTGGAAACATTATCGTTATCTCGCTCACCGCGCTGATGCTTGTACCCAAGATAGAACAGCATACACAGGGTGCTGCAGTAGAATTCTTCAAGGCGCGCAGGAATGAACAGTGTTATATCTTTCATACCGGTTACAAAAGTTATGCACCATATTTCTATGCACAGATCCAACCGCTTAAGGCAAACGATGGCATGTACCGGCTCAACAAGGACTATTTCGACAAAAAACAAGTCAGGTCGTTCCTGCAGCTGAGCGAAGAAGAACGGGCCGAGCTTGACGACCTGCAAAAAGACTGGCTAATCCGGGGGAATATTGACCGTCCTGCATATTTCATAGCCAAAACCAACGACCGCGAAGGCCTTGATACATGCAAAACACTACTGCAGCTTTGGGACAAGAACGGGTTTGTAACGTATAAGAGAATGGAGAATTAGTCCATAGACACCTGTTACCTGCAGCCAGCAATTGGAACTATTCGCGCCTGACGATCCCGGAGAGGGAACTTTACCTTTATTCTATATCCGGGTACTGAGATTTGTCCGTTTGCCTGGCGAATTTGCGCCCTTCAAGTTTTTCTATGGCTTGTACGACCTGGTCCGTTAAAGGTGTTTTCCCATCCTTGTCATAGTCATATGCCACAATCACATCAGACGCCTCCACAAGTACTTCCTTATGCTGGTTATAGATGACGTGGTCGATCTGGAAGCTGGTATTCTTTATCCATGATACGTGCGACTCAACCCTTAACTGTCCCGGGAACAGCACTTTCTTTTTGTACAGCACATTGGTGGCAGCAACGATAAAGCCCGGTTTGCTGCGATCGTTCAGCGTATCCATTCCTATCTGTCCGCAATACTGAATCCTGGCACCCTGCACATATTTGCATATCATGACATTATTGACATGGCCATACAGGTCGAGTTCACTCCAGTCGATGCGGATGCTGAGTTCTGACATATGGTCTGCAATTAAACGATTTTACAGAGCAAATACAAATCGGCAGCAGTGATATTGATTAGAAACTGCCTCAAAGCCCTCATTGAATTTTGCAGATGTTCAGTTTTGTGATGCGGTAAAGGCCTTCAGTATCCTATCGTAAACAGGTGTTTCAATATTCAGGGAATCTCCAAGATCACAAATATATTTTGTCAGCGACCTGTATTCTGTCTGTCCGCCCTTTTTGAAATCGCCATGCATCGAAGAGGTCGTTTCATACGGGAGGTGTTGCATTTTATCCCACACTTTTTCAAAGATGCCTTCGCCGAGATTAATACCGCTTGCCTTTGCCACAGTCAGAAATTCACTCAGCAGGCCTTTCAGCATATCCTTGTATTCTTCGTTTTCCATGATCTTGCCCACAGGCAGGTCGAGGTAACTTGTCAGACTCGCCAAAGCAGAAATAAAAAAGAACTTTTCCCAAACCACTTCTTTAATATGATCATGCACCGCAGCGTTGATACCCGCGGAACTGAGTATGCGCTGCAACTTTTCAAGCCTTTCGCTGCTGATACCCTTTCCTCCAAAATGCAGGGCATGACTGTATCCCCCCACTTTTATCACTCCCGGCTCAAGGATACGCGCAACAATATAAATACACCCGTCAGCAACCTGCGCACGCGGAAACATTTCCCGTATATGTTCCACAGAATCAACCCCGTTCAGCAGGGGAAGGATAAGGGTTTTAGCTTGTATACATGGAGCCAGGGGCTGCAGGGCTGATACAATATCATAACTTTTGGTGCTGCATATCAGCACATCCAGCACACCGATCTCCTCAGGATCAGCCGAAACCAGATGAGGATGCACGACAGTTTCATCTGTATCGACAATGATTTTCAAACCCCTGGAACGCAGAAGCTCAACTTTCCGGGGTCGGGGAATAAAAACAATTTCAATATCGTCTGAATTTGCGTAGGCTGCAGCCAGGCGCCCTCCTATAAAACCTCCCACGCCGCCGATACCCAGTATGCCTATCCTTGTTATCATGTTCGGAAGGACAAAGGTACGACACCGGATTCCAATTTACAATGTACGCTTCCTGATTTGCGATGGGCAGCATACCATGAAACGGGCTATTGACAGCGTTAAACAGAAGTATTGCAGAACCTTATGATTCTTAAAACACATACCGTGCTTCGGCCCTTCCGATATGAATGGTTTTAAACACCTGTGTTTTCCTGCCTTCGTATGAGAGATTAATCTGGATATTGTTCTTTGTCTTTCCTCCAAAACTGATGTTCCATGTAATATTATTCCCGTTGCTGAGACCGTTAAGTATATCAAAGGCCATCGGACTGTTGACATTGCCAAGAAAATTGATCTCATGCGTGGCAATTCTGGCATCTATGTTTCCCCTGTTAATAATAAAATAACGGAAATCGAGACCGAACTCGCCGATGTAAGCCTGGTCGTTTCCATATTCAGGCGCATTGAATGCTTCTGTATACTTCCCGAATGTTCCTATCCGGAAACCTTTCTGGGTCTGGTAGAAAATTTCGGGATTGATAACCCTGGATTCATACTTGTAATTCCTGTTCTCGAAGAACTGGTTCCTGTTCTGCCTGGAATTCAACTCCCCGTTCAACACCATATTGATCGTCTTGGTCAGCGCCACACGCATGGTCATGCTGTGCTTGTCGGACTGTCTCCATTCAAACCCGCTGCTGAGGAATTGTTTTCCCTTATTGGTCTGTATATTGTGTTCCACGCCGAACCTGGCATTGGAGCGATTAAAAAAAGTCGTTTGTTTGATAAGGCTGTTGACCGCTATAAGGGATGAGTCCGATACGTTCAGTTTGAACGGGTTGATGATGGTCTGCAACCTGTTGTCGGTGATCCTGCGGTCGGCCCTGTACGAAGTGACCGTGTTAAAACGGCTGACAAACCTTTTCACTTTTCCGAGGCTTTGCCAGCCCTGAGGCGCCTGCAGCCGGAATGCCTGGTTAAATTCATTGGTATTGCTCTTGATAAATTCATTGGTCGGCAGATATACCTGCACATATCTCGCCTGATCCTTGTATACCGCCAGTTCAAATTCGTTGACCTCCTCAATGCCGTTGCCGTTATAGTCAACCCAGACGTGCGTACCATTGCCTGCCTGTACAAGGGTAAAAGAAAACTGTCTTCTTTGTTCGCGGCCCGTACCGATCTGGTAGTAGGTTGAGCTTCCCAGGACTTTTTTGAAGAAGGTGGCGTTATATTCCACCCTGCCGAGTATCACCTTGTCATCGTTCTGACCGCCGGCCAGGTTGAGTTGCCTGAAAGAGCTCACAAGATTAAGACGGTTGAGTTTTTTACCCACGTGTTCAAGGCTTCCGGACATATTGATACCAGTAGATGCAAAACTGAAATCACCACTGTCCGGCACAAAATCATCCCTCAGGGAAGCATCGAGTTTATACGACCATTTTTCATTGTTTAATCCCTGCATAAAAGCCGATACCTGGTGATATCTGAATGACGACAAACCGAGGTTTGTTGTGGTGTCGGTAAAGAACCTGCTCTCCTCCATGCCGGCATTCACACCGAATTTTATGCTTTCACGCGTGTACACGCTTTCCATAAAATATTTTCTCGCCTGGTTCCTGTTCCCAACACCACTGCTTTTATCCGATATGAACACTTCCTCGCCATTGAACCCGGTGCTGAGCTCCTTGCCTGTAAACTTGTAATTGCCGTATGCCCTGTAGCCCTGGAATACCTTGCCTTTGTTGTAATTGGACACTTCGAGCAAAAGGCTGTGCTTATCCCTGAATATCCCTTGTGAACTGATGGTAGAGACCAGCTCATTTGCACGCGGGGTAAATGTGCCGCTGTTATTGATCTGGCGATTCCATATCCTGTTGAATTCAACAGCCCTGTAACGTTCCACATAACTGAAGTTGCTGCTGATAAATTCCACCTTTACGCCGCTGCTTAACTTCAGGTCCCTGTATTGAAAATCCTTTTGCCTGGCGCTGAAGAACAAGCCCACGCCTTCGTCATTCCTTTTATCGAGAACACTGTAAGTATTCTGATTAAAATTAGAATAGGCTCCTTCTATCCCGATATCGAAGCGTTCACTGGCAATATAGCGGGTGGACGCCGTAAGCATCTGCATGCGTTTAGGCGGCACCAGGAGTACATACGGCACATAGTTTCCCTGCGGAATGCCATTGACAGGGGCCACCCAGGCAAACACACGACCATTGGCCGAACTGGCAACCTGAATATAATCCCCCTTGTTGGCTCCGACCAGTGAAAATGTCATGGTATAAAAAACCGTATCGGCATCCGGGGAGTTTGTATATACATAAATGGTATTTCCAAGTGAATCTATTTTGCGGTAGTTCACACGGTCGACCTGCAACTCGCTGAAGCGGCGTTCGAACCGGTAAATAGCCGGATTATCGCCTGCATCTTCCAGTATGGTCCGGATAGAAGAGCTGTTGGAGGTATCGGTGGGTTGAAATTTGTTATCCTGCTCAGTAAAATAATTGACAATACTCAGCCATTTGTCCGTCCTCAATTCATTGCCGATTGTAAATACCGAACGTGAATAATTGCGGTCGCTGTACTGGAATTCGATGACAATACGGTTGAATTTGGTAATAAGCCTGCGCGGCATGAACGTTATTTCCCCGGTATTGTAATCTATCACATAATCGTTCTGCTGGCCTCTTTCCAGCCGTTCACCGTCAAGATATACCACTTCGGTACCGGAAATGACAATGATATTCAGCTCCCCGTTGCTGCCCTGAAGCCGGTAAGGCCCCTGGTTGCCCTCTTGCCCCTGTATCTCGTTACGCACAAACCTTCCGCGTGAGACAGCCCCATTGGCGTGGAAATTATATTTCACTTTACCCCTGCTATTAAAATCAAACTGGGCTCCCCGCGATTTTTTATAATATTTCATAAAATAATTATGCGGGTTGGAGGTCATCAGGTGGTCTCCCACAGTAAGGGTGTTGCTGTCCTTGACTATTGAAATAAACACCCAGTCAAAATCCTGTATCTGCTGGGTATTGCCCTGGGGCTGTATCGGGTTATTTTCATCACTCACGGCTGCAAGGATGGATACTCCTCTGCCCAGGTTGCCGTTCAGTTGCAGGTTCAGGTTGCTGTTAAGCACTACGTCCTGGTTATTGCCGAATCCCAGGCCACGGGCTATATTACCATTGACATTCAAGCCTTCCGAAAACAGATTGCCTGCGGTGCCGGATCTCTGGTCATAGGAATAATATCTCGGCATTTCAAAAAACGTGGGCTCAATCAGGTTTTCCGGCTTATGTGAAAATTTCGACAGCCTCCGGAATTCCAGGACGCGGTAATAAATATCGATTTCCTTCCCAAACAATGTGGAGTCGAACACCAGTTGCGACCTCCCGTAATCCATGTAATACCCGCCGGACAACTTTTCTCCTTTAACATATACATCGACACTGCCGGTGATAATATGCAAAGTATCCAGGGTCAAGGTATCACCGCTGACAACGACCCTTTTGAATCTGATGTTACCCGTTGATATTTGCGCCTCTGACGTGGTGCAGAATGAGAAGAAAATTAAAATCCATATGAATCTGATCCTTTTAATAGTTAAATGGGATTAACAACAGGTAAAGTAACGTAAAATGTAGCGCCTTTATTGGTTTCGCTTGTAAATGTGATACTTCCTTCGACTTGCTCCACGATTTTCCTGCACATGGCCAAACCGAGTCCCATCCCGGAGTTCTTGGTGCTGAAATTGGGGGTGAACACCCTGTCCCTGACGCTTTCTTCGATGCCTTTGCCATTGTCTTTGAAACTCACGGTGATGTAGCCGTTCTCCACCTTGGTGTCCACTTCGATAATACAGGTTTCATTATCCTTAACGGCCTGCTGCGAATTTTTCAGGATATTGGTAAACACCCGTTTCATCTGGTCCTTATCAATATGGACCAGCGTCTCCTTGTGCCTGGCGGGATAGATAATGGTAAGATCATGCTGTGATTTGAACAGGTTGATACATGAGATCAATACTTCATGAAGCGTGCAGGTTTCCAGGATGGCTACAGGCATTTTGGCAAACGAAGAGAATTCATCGGCCATTCGGCTAAGCTGATCGATCTGTTCAATAAGTATCTGACTGATATTAGCTATCTTTTCTTTTAATGATTCATCATTCCTGCCCATAGCCATTTGCAGGTGCTGCAGATGAAGCTTCATCGGCGTCAGGGGATTCTTGATCTCGTGAGCCACCTGTTTGGCCATCTCTCTCCAGGCCCCTTCCCTTTCGCTCTGGGCAAGCTTTTCCGTACTTATCTCAAGCTTTTTCAGCATGATATTATATTGTTCCACAAGCTGTCCGATCTCATCATTCCGGTTCCAGTCGATCTGTTTGTTCTGAGCGCCAAGCCTGATCCTGGCCAGGCTTTCTATCATCAGTTTCAGGGGCCTTACCAGGCTGCGGCCAATATAAGAAGCCATCAACAGGGATATCATGAGCAGCAGGGTGGAAATGTTGACAAGGCTGCCAAGGTAATTCGAAAATTCGTTCTTGAGGTCGAGTGATTTTGAAAAATACGGAAGATGCACATAACCGATCAGGTTCCTGTTCTCATCAAACACGGTATTGTAATACGACAGGTACTCCAGGTTGCCTATACGTTCCACTTGCTTGATGCTGTACTGTTTGTTCTGAATAAGCTCGTAATGCGCCACAGGGTGGATAAGCGACGAGAACCATCCTTCATAATATATCCGGTTATTGGCCGTTTGATACAGCGTGCCGTCCTTGAGGTAAAGATTGATATCCACCTCGTAGGTGTTGGCCAGGTGTTTAATAAGGTTCCTTATGGGACGCTCATCTTTCTTCTGATATCCGATTTCAATCTCTGTCGCAATCTGTGACATCTTTTTGTCGAGCTGTTCATACTGTTTGATCTTGAAGCTGCGGTTCACATTCTGTACGGTAAAGTATATAACCACTGAACATATGAGAATAGCCAGTAGAAGGAACGAAAGCCTGATCTTTGTTTCGAGATACAGTTTGTTTAGGTTGACAATCCTCAGATATCTCGTAACCGTACCATATAACTTCAGTATGACAGGATTAAACGTAAAAAGTCCGAACAGGAATACAGTCAGGTATATGAGTATAAAAACAATGGTAAGAATGCCGACAAAGAACAGCAGTATAAAGGTGAACACGCCGAAAACCCGGTCCCAGCTTGCGGCTTTAAGCGATACGATAATAAAGGTTTCGTTATCTATTTTCTTGAACAGCTGGGAGAAGCCATTCTGTTCAAAGAAGGAGGCATCCTCCATGGATTTATAGTCGATCTGGCCCGACAGCTTGAACGGGTAAGAACCTAGTCCCTTAATGAGCTCGTTCCTCTGGTAAACAGCGTATGAATATTGGTTTTCCCTCAACTGGCTGTGTGTATTCGGGCTAAAGAAATAATCAAGATTATAAAGGTCGCTCTTTACCTTGGGAGTCAGCATCAGGAACACATACCCAATGTTCCGGTCCTCAGGGCATATCTCATATTTGGCCAGGTAACCACCGAGATAGTGCAAATCCTTGATATACAGGAAATAATTGGTGATGCTCTTGTTTGTAGATTGATTATAGATGGAATTGATATAGTCGAATGTCAGGTTATTGGGCGTAATATCCATCCCCGAACTGTCATACCGCATGAAGTCTATATCAAAATTCTTGATAAAATCATTAAAAAAAGTAAATTTATAGGTCAGCTCGAGTTCCTGGTAATCATTATACCTGTAATAGAAAAATGAATCGAACACAGCTGATTCTATCAGTTCCCTTTCAATGTCCAGCAATTTCAGCTCGCTTTCAAAATCTTCCTTGGTGATGAGCTTGTTTGCAAACACCTTCCTCAGCTCTTTTTCCTTTGAGCTGTTGATCTGCTCGAACTGAACGGATAAAAAAGCAGCAGTAAACGAGGCTGAGATCAATATCTGAGTAAATTTCACCTTTTCGGGGAACAATATAAGAAAAGGAAGCAGCAGGCCGTAGGCTGAAAAGCATAACAGAAGGAAGCCATTCTCATTGTGCAGGAAATACATGGTCGATATAACCGCTGCACAAACGGCGATATGTATAAAAACAAAACTCCTGTTCCTGAACCGGTTCTGGGCCAGTTGCGAAAAAATCCTATATCCTGCAATGATCCCTATATACATCAGGAAAACATTGAACATCCCTATAAGGGTGTAATTAGAGACATTTGTCAACGATTTGAAATCATAATTGATCTGGGAATTCAATATGAATTTCGGAAGCGCGTAAATGAATAAGACCGACGGCAGGGCCCAGCACATGATGGACACCAGGATACACACCAGCAGATTGTCTTTTGGCTTAAGGGAAAAATAAGCAATGGACTGGTGCAGGAAGACCAGGAAACTCAGCATGGCAAAAGAAAACAGAAGGCTGTGCCCCAAAGAGGGTATAAACTGCGAATATGCCGCAAGTTCTGGCGAGAACAGGGAAGAATTCACCTGGTGCTTAAGTATGACCCCGAAGAATGACAAGGCACATACAATGAAAGTAAATGCGGAAACCTGGATGACAAATCTGCGCACATTGAACACCTTTTCATCATTGGCATACATGAAGGCAAACACAAGGAAAAATATGGCCGACATCAGGTAAACCAGCTCGATACGCCTTTCCATCTTTATGGCATTATATGAAGACTGTTTTACAACGGGCAACTGGAGACTGATCTCATAACCGCTGTTATCCTTTTTGATCTCCTGAGGATGGCGTACAATCTCTATATTCTGAAGTTTGAGGTCTTCACTGAAGCGGTCGACAAAGTATTCGTTATTGAAAGGATATTGTTTGTAGAACCAATAATAACAGTAGATATCGTAATTGCCCTTCCTGACGGAAACCATCTGATACCAACCGTTCTTGTTATAAAGTATGGTTTTGGATGGTTTCTGGCCGGTTTTAAAGTTGTATTGCTGGATAAAGTTGTCGGACCAGAAGCTCAGGCATTTATTCTTGTAGGCGAAAAGGGAAACATTGTTCTTTGCCAGTTCGCGGAACAACTCGCTTTTGACATCAAACTGATCGATCATTCTCAACAGATCAGGATGAGACAGAATGGCCAATTGCGTTTCTTGCTTTTTATCCAGGCGTTTTCTTAATAAGGCATTGGCATCCTTGAACCGGAACTGTTCTCCCAGTGACGTGTTTTCGATCAAAACCCCGCAACTGAAACTCAGGACAAAAAGAATAAAAACAATTGTTTTCTTCAAGTTAATAAATAATTTGCCTATCCAGATACTGTTTTACATAATCACCAACGCCTTCATCTATGTCCATGAAAGGTTTATCGTAACCCGCATGTATAAGCTTATCCATGTTGGCCTGTGTAAAGTATTGGTATTTATCCCTGATATCTTCAGGTGTATCAATATATTGTATGCTTGGCTCCAGTTCAAGGGCCTTAAAAATAGCATGTGCCAATGCGTTAAAGGTGTTAGCTTTACCGCTGCCAAGGTTATAAATTCCACTTCCCTGGCGTTTTAACATCAGGAAGAAGAGGACGTCCACAACGTCCTTTACATATACAAAGTCGCGTTTCTGCTCCCCATCGGCATATTCCGGCCTGTGCGAGCGGAACAATCTGAGGTTTCCTGTTGATTTAATCTGGTTACAGGCATGAAACACCACAGAAGCCATGCGGCCTTTATGATACTCATTAGGTCCATAAACATTAAAGAATTTCAGTCCTGTCCAGAAATAAGGCTTTTCTTCCTGTGCAAGCGCCCACAAGTCAAAATCGAGTTTGCTCTGACCGTAAGGGTTTAAAGGTTTCAGGTGTGGCATCAGGTTCTCATCCTCTTCAAATCCAAACTCACCCATACCATAAGTAGCTGCGCTGCTGGCATACACAAGCGGTATCCCTTCCCTGACGCACAGGTCCCATATATGTTTGGAATACTCAACATTAAGCTTGTCAAGGATATCGGTATTGAATTCCGTCGTATCAGTCCGGGCCCCTATATGGAACATGAACTGTATCTGGTTGCCTTTACCTTCCGCCCATTCAAAAAAGTTATTCCTGTCAACAAGCTCCCTGTACTGCTTTTGTTCCCAATTCTGCCTTTTTTCACTTCTGGAAAAATCGTCCACCAAAACCAGGTCTACATACCCTTCATCATTCAATTTACGAATGAGGCAACTACCAATGAATCCTGCTGCTCCCGTTATTATGATCATATTCTCGACAAGTTCCCAAAAATAAATAATTTTAGGCTAAATTTGCAGCATATTTTTAATCCGATGCCCAAGCCTGTCCTATTTGTTACCCGCAGAGCCCATTTTAACGCAGCCCACAAACTGTTCAATCCGCGTTTCAGTAAAGAAGAAAACGAGGAATTGTTTGGAAAATGTGCAAACGAAAACTGGCATGGACACAATTTTGATCTGTATGTTACGATCAAAGGACGACCTTCCGAAGACACCGGCTTCGTAATGGATCTCAAGCGTCTTAAGGTCATTATTGAGAACGAAGTCATTGTGCATCTCGATCACAAGAATCTCAATATAGACGTTCCTTTTCTGAAAGGGGTGTTGCCATCTGTGGAAAACATAGCCATAGCGATATGGGAACGGCTGGTACCTCATCTGCCTGCTGATGTCAAACTGCATAAAATCCACCTGATTGAAACCATCAATAACTCCGTAGAATACTACGGTCCCGATACTCCAATTTAATAGACAGGCTCACCTCATATTGTTGAGTGTTCTATTATGGCAGCGCTTAACTTTGTACACATGCTGAACCTATGGCATAAATACAAATATTGGATCATTGGTGTTGGTGTGCTAACATGGATGACTGTATTTGACAGCAATAATTTCATAGAACTTGTCAAGCTCAGACGGGAGGTGTCTGACCTGGAGGAGAAGAGAGATTATTACAGGGCGGAGATACTTAACGTAAGGAAAGAGGAAAAGGAATTGTTCTCAAATATCCGCAACCTGGAAAAGTTCGCGCGTGAGAAATACCTTATGAAAAAAGACAATGAAGATCTTTTTATTATCGTGGAAGATAAAAAATAAAACCTTCCCTATGTCTTTTACCCTTTGTTAAAATCTTGCCGCTAAGACTATACTGAATTTTTGACGTATTCTTTCTCCTGAGGGATTGATGCATTCTATCCACACAATATAAATCCCAACGGGTGCTTTCCGGCCATTTTCGTCAATGCCGTCCCATGTCAACAAACCCTCTGCCCCCAAGGTTACATTATTGGCCAAATGTTTTATCATTCTTCCTTCGACATCATAAATTATGACTGTTGCGAGAAAATCGGGACCAGGTAATTGATACCTCAGCACCATCAGGTCCTCAAAACCATCTTCGTCCGGGGAAAGAGACCTGCTCTGAGGAGAAAAACAGCTATTGGTCTTTTTGGGCATTATCACGTTTGAATTCTTATATCCGGGAGTTGCGTAATTGACGGTTGAAGCCGCACTATGCCAGTTACATCTCTGCTCACCCGAACTCCTGGCATTAAGTCTTTCCAGGCTGACGCCATTTTTATCATTCAGCAGTGGAAAATGCCAGTCTTCACTATACTTCAGACTATCAATCACAACACCATCCCGATTAAACAAAATAATATGTCCATTATCATCGGGCATGGAGGGCATCCTTTCCAACTGTATTTTCAGCATACCATTCCCACAATCATAGTCCGCGCATACCTGTAAAGTGTCTGTTGTTACCAACGCATATTGAAAAGGCTTCAATATGGTTCCCAACGGAGCAAGAGGGTATTTGTTTTTTAACTGTCCATCATCGCCTGCATCAGCAATACTATGTTTTGAAAGATCAAATGCAAATTCAGAATGATTGTATAGTTCGATGAAATCCTGACCACCGCTGCGAGGATTAAACAGAATCTCGTTAATCAGCAATTCTCCCTGACGGCTTGCGGACGGCCATTGGAAACGCAAATCTTTCAAACCCGTCCAATTTCCGCACAGATCCGCAATACCGGAAAAACTTAACAGGTATTCCCGGAGTTTATCCGGAACAAAAAGCAATTCAAGGCTTACGCGATCTGACGCCGGAACATTTTTAATCTGACATGCAGTTTCAATTCCATTGATATAAAAACGGGCTGAAATCAATGACAATGAATCCACCGATTCATCAAATACCAACTCCAGTATACTGTCATTAACTGCCTGGAGATTCAGCATGACGGGCGGCATTGTATCGGCGGAAAGTAAGGCTTTAACAGAGTTCTGCCATCCCGGGGTGCCACCGCCCAAATCGTTGCTCGCTGCCCAGTTCCTGCTGCCAAGGCAGGGTTTGGTGTGATCTATCATCTCAAGGCTATACCCTCCCTCCTGTTTATCAGGATCATTATACCAGTTATCCGTATAGCTGATACTGTGAATCGTTTCATTCTTCTGGTTACTTATCCAGATGTGATCGCCGGAATTGTTCAGTGATGGAATGGCCTTCAACACCAGGATGGAATCAGGAGGCAGTATCATATCGGGAAGTATTTTAAACGATGTCGGGTCATTTATCCTGCAGGAAGTCAACCTGAGGAATTTCCCGGAGACATTCATGATCTCAACATATTCATACACAGGCAGTGCTACCTGCGGTTCCGGATCGGGAAAAATTTCTGTTATCAGCAGGTCATAAAGCATCGGTGTGTCAGGCCTCACATAATTAAAACTCCTCCTGACTTCCTGCATGATATTGCCTGTTTTATCGGCAATATTGTCTACCCTGAGCGTCAGCATGACATTTGGCACCAAAGGTTCATCAAACCTCAGGGTTACCATTTTTCCCAAAGCCCCGGGAATAGCTGCGGACGGACTTAAACCTCGCTGTTCCACATAATAATTTGCTGTTTGTATTAATGAAAGGCTATCACATGGCTCACTGAATATACATTGCAGCTCAGTCCCTGACAAAACACTCAAGCTATCCAGGACCGGCGGCAGGGTATCGCGGATTAGAGGACCGATATACAAATCATCGAAAAAATGTTTGTTCATGAATGACGTTGTGCTTTGCCTGATCCTGATACCTGCAAACGCCGCACTTCTGACCGTTCTATTCCCGGAGGTCCCTTCTGTCACAAGGGATTCTCCGGGCTTCGAACGCTTAAGCACAAATGAATCTCCAAACTTCTGAACCACAATTTGAAAATGGTTCATCGAGGAATTCATAAGGCCATCAACCCCATCTATTATTTTAGTTTCAAGACCGTTGTTTATATTGAACAGTGAAATCTCATCCATGCTTCCCCCTAACCTTACAAAATAAGCATTCTTCGCCTGAATCAGTGCGGCGGTATCCGAAAACAAGACAAAATCTACGTAATTCACGGATGACGGATTAAACATCAGGCGACAATTCAGCCTCCATTCCATATCAGCAAACCCAACGCCCTGCGTGGCAAGAAAGAAAATGGAATTTGCCGAGGAATGATTGCTTCGCATTTCACCGTTCACACTTGTAAAAGAGCTCACCTGGCCTGTCCATTCAGGATCGCGGTACAAGTCTTCGTCATCAAAATCATCTGTTACCTGAGCCTGAACCTGAAAAGAAAACAAAATGAGAAAAGACACCCACAGTTTCATGCTGCAAATCTGGCTACCAGGAAGCAGATTCTGGGAATCCGATTAGCAACCTGGACAAAGTTTTAGCATCTCAACCAAAAACCGAATAGCTGGTATAACGATTTATCCGATCTGCCCGCTGATCCGGTTAAATACACACTCAGGATACCAGTTGCGTGCTTCGCCCAAACGCATTCTTTGTGCGGTTCTGAACACTTCAAGACCTTCATCATTCAGAAGTGCTACTGCAACCTTATTGTCTTCCGGCACAATGGCCACATCCATATGTATCAAACGATGCTTCATGAAAAAAACACCCGCCGCCGGGTCCTTTGCCACGATAGGACCTTCGCCGAGACCCGGAATATAATATCCTGTTAACGTGTTGTCATGCAGAAATATCAAAGCCTTGTTCAAATGCTCACTTATTCTTGCCGACCTGTTTTCGCCGGATACCTGCCTGTCAAGCTCCAATAATGCCCGCTGATAACGGGCATCATATGTCCTGACGCCGGGATGCACAGTAAAATCGTGATTTACACTCACACCCTTAAAGAACAGTTGCCTGTTCTCGTTCACAAAGCCAAGCCTGCGGTATACCGGCTCCCCGAGAGGAGTGGCCATCAGGTAAACGGTCCTGCACCTTGCGTCGTCGACCTTGTCTATCAGGGCACTGGTGATCATTTTTCCGTACCCGGCATTCCTGCAGGAAATATGCACAATAATATGCGCCAGCCAGGCGGTATCCCCGTGGTGAATCAAGGTCCCCACCGCCACGATTTTCCCGTCAGCGACCCCACATAGCGGAATACAGTTTTTAGAAGACAGGTAGTATGCAAAATGCGGAGTTACATCCGGCCAGTCAGGTGGTTGAAGCTCGTGTATATACGGCAGGTCTTCCGCTTTAAACTTTCTTATCCTCATAATAATTTTTTCTTCATCAGGAGATCGTTTTGAACCTCGTTCCCAAATACAAAATCATGACTTCCGAACACCTCAAAACCGCAATGTTCATAAAAGCTTATCGCCTTATCATTATGCTCCCACACGCCCAGCCATACATCTTCTATGCCCAACCCGGCTGCGTACTTCAGAATATATTCCATTAAAGCTTTTCCTACCTTTTTAGCCTGATATTGTTGCAATACGTATATCCTTTCGATTTCCAGTGTTTTCAAAGGGTCGAACCCTTCCTTTACCGATCCCCTGCAGAGTTTTGCATATGCAACCCCGGCACCATCCGATTCTGCTATGATAAAAACATTCCTTTCATCTTGCAGTTCACTCATCATCCTGGTTGGATTATAGTGTTCTGACAGGTAAATCAACATGTTGGCAGGATCATTCATCGGTGCAAAAGTCTCATGAAAGGTTGTATAACCCAGCATAACCAACAGCTCTACGTCCTTATGTCCAGCATGCCTGATAGTGACCTGAAACATTATCGTGGCTTTGTAAATTTGTAATGCGACCTTGTAAAACCTTCCCGCAAATAAAAATCATGGGCCCGGTTCCGTTTCACATTCGAACATACTTCAAGTATTTCATGAGGTATTCCACTCAATTCCTTGTCAAGCCGTCCCAGCAGCAATTTTCCTATGCCCATACTCCTGAATTCTTTTCCGACAATCAATTCCTGTATTTCGAAAACGGGACCTGCATGGTGAAGAAGCGTCTGACCATGGCAGGTGAGCAATCCCACAACGTCCCCGGCATATTCCGCAACAAGGTATATATTATGCGCAGATTCGATATTACCTGAATATACAGCGGCGAAATCCTTCAGGTCGAATGTCCTGTCCTCCAGTTCGCACAACAATTCGTGCACTGCTTTCAAATCATTAGCCTGCGCCCGGCGGATCAGCAAGTCCATAGGATCAGAAACTACTTTCCCTTATTGCCTTATTGAACTGGAGATAAATGCCAAAGCCGGCATAAAAAGGAAGGTAGCCGTACCTGCTGTCCACATTGTAAAGCCTGACACCGACCTGCCCCATAAACTTAATATTCTTGTAACCTATCCTGGTTGTAAAAGCTGTTTCGGAAATAAAATCCGTATGGTTATCAAGATCATAGGTAATAAATGTAAAACGGCTGGCAATACTCACATCAATATATTTGCCGTTTCTGCCGAAAGCCGGCTGGATAAATAGCCGCCGATAACGGTTATCAATTCCCGACCTTTCAAAGTTATTGGCTGAGTTCAGGTGATCTGTAAATTCATTGGTGAATTTCCTTTGTGCGAATCCCATGCCTGCAAATATCTCAAAGCTGGAATTATCCCCTGCGTTCGTAAAATATCCAAGCGAGATTTCATTATCCCTGGGTTTGGAATTCCGGATGTTCGTATTAACCACATTGCCGGTGGTATCCTTGTTGAGTGTAGTGTCATTGCGATTCCCGCCATAACCGAGAGTTCCCGATATCGCCAGATGGTCCGTCACCGCATAGGCTGAGTGAAGTTCCGCATAATTACCGAAATTGACAGAGAATTCAAAGTCGTTTTTTGCGATGAAACCTGTTGATTTGATTGTTGTAGGTCGATAGACGTATTGTTTGCATCCGGCCAGAAAAACGACTGCCAGCAGCATACAGGCATATTTCATAAGTTTGTCAGTCATATAACAAACTAAAGGAATTGCCTGCAAATACACAAATCAAGTAATCCCACCCGGACCTGCACATGGGATAAACGCGCAGATTATCAACTGGTTACTGAATGGTAAGCTTTTGGGTACTTATCTTGCCGGTCATGCCGAAAAAACCCAGTACCTTTTTCTCCGGATCATTGATACAGAAAATATTGCCGGGAATATTTGAAGGAGGCACGGCAAATAACCCCTGGTTGTTCAATTGGGTAAGTATCAGGTTCAGGTAAAGGTACATTTCGGGAGTGATAGTCAGTATCTCCACTCTGGCAGTTTCTCCCGGCTTATACGGCCGGCTAGTAAAATTTTCCCTGATGGGCACTATGAAAAGATCGCCGTCCCCATTGCCATCCTGGTTAAAGGCATTATCCTGCGCAATATTGATGTCGCTGGCCCTTGCCTGCAGGCTGTCATTCCTGTAGAGCCTGAACCAGTAATAATCCCCTTTCCCTTTCTTATCCTTGGCCCAAAGGGTGACATAATTGCCTTTGGCGCCGCCGAATTTTCCTAGTTCCTCCCATTTATAGGTGAAGGAGTCAATTATGGCAGGAGAATTCAGCCTGCTTTGAGAAACATATGTGTTCGACCCGTCCTTTACAAATAATGTATAATCCTTTCCGTACTGGAATGTATTTGCTGGAGGAACAAAAAAGTAGACGCCGTTTCCCTTATAGGTAAAACTGTGGAATTGTGACGTGGATGTATCCAGTATCCCAACAGAATCCACTGCATAGCCTTTGGGTGCGCTGTTGTCCAGGTACGCTACGGATTTGGAAATATATACAAACTGCGTATCTGTCGTCTGGTTGATGACCGCGTCAATTACGAGTTGATCTACAGGTTTTCCAAGATCAAGCTCGATCGGATCCTCGCATGAGCTGAATCCCACTGAGCAAGCCAGGAAAGAATATATGATATATGATAATTTCTTCATTGAATATTTAAAATTTAAAGTTCCAGGAAACTGATGGTATGACGGTTCCGATGACTGAATAGCGGATCAGCTGGGTTTGCATATTGTTATCAGGGTTGTTGCGGGAATAGTAGGAGAACGGATTTTTACGGCCGTACGCATTATAAACACCGAATACCCAACTGCTCTCCCATTTTTCTGTTTTTTTGCGGATGTATGTTGCCGAAAGATCCAGGCGGTGGAATGGCTTGATTGTCACGTTATTTCTCAGGTCGCTTGCGTTCTGGGGAATACCCTGAATGCCCTGGAAACTGTATTTGGTGTTCGGAAGATTCGTCGGTGTACCGGAACCAAGCACAAAACTGGCCGAAATGCTCCATTTTTTGTTCAACTCGTACGAACCCGTGATATTCATATTATGCCTCCTGTCGAAACGGTTGTTATACCATTGATTCCTGCTGATACCCTCCACCTTTCTTTCTGACTTTGATAACGTATAACTGATCCATCCTGTAAGCTTCCCGGCATTCTTTTTAGCATATAATTCCAGGCCGTACGCCCTTCCCTTCCCATTGAGAAGATCGGCTTCGAGCTGGCTGTTCAACAGCAATTCCGCTCCGTCTATATAATCGATCTGATTCTGTAATTCCTTATAAAAAACTTCAACAGACGTTTCAAATTCCTGCGCCGGGCCAAAATTCCTGAAATACCCTGCAGCGACCTGGTCGGCGATCTGGGGCTTGATATTATTGGTTGTCGGAGTCCATACATCCAGCGGGACGCTTGCGGCAGTGTTGGATATGAGGTGCAGATACTGGGCCATCCTGTTATAACTCAGTTTAAGGGACGTATTTTTACTGAACCTGTAATTGGCCGAGAACCTGGGTTCCGGTATATAGTATGCCTTGATCAGCTGGAAACTTTTATCGTAGGTTATGCGGCCTGTTACAAGTGAACGTTTCGCTTCATTATTCTTTTCAAGCAAGAGTGCCGAGCCCTTACCAAGGTAATTAAAGTTGGAAAAACGCAATCCATACCTCAGGCTCAGCCTGGTATCCACCTTTTGTTCATTCTCGATATAAACCGCATTTTCCATGGCGTATTTTTTAGGCAGACCGAATTCAACGGTGGAGCCTTCATCAATCGATAATGCCTGGCCCGGGCTGAAAATATAATACGTGGAGAGCAAGCCGAACTGCAAAGTGTTTTTCGGCGTGATATAATATGTCAGATCGGGTTTGATGCTGAAATTAACAATATTGGATTTCCACTCAAAGGTGTTGTCGTCTGAACCGAAACCAAGCTTATAATCGTATTTACTATAATACGTGGTAAAATTTGTGAACAGTCGTTTTGAAAACAAGTGATTCCACCGGAACGTGGCTGTCTGGTTACCCCAGTCAAATTTTGCGCCCGGAGCTCCGAATGCATCACGGCCCAGGTAGCCCGAAAGGAATATCTTATTATTGTTATTGATCACATAATTGACCTTAGCAGTAAGATCGTAAAAATAAAATACCGCATCCTTCAGGTTAGCGTTATTCTTCAGGAATGGTTTCGCGAGCACATCAATATAACTTCTGCGGGCAGCCACTATAAACGACGACTTGTTTTTCATTTTAGCATTTTTGCGGGCTATTGGCCCTTCCACGGAAAGGCGGCTAAAAATGACCCCGATTCCGCCGTTCACTTCAAATTTTTTGGTGTTCCCGTCTTTCATGCGCACGTCGAGCGTTGAAGAAAGCCTTCCGCCGTACATGGATGGCATTCCCCCTTTAATGAGCTTGACATCTTTGACTGCGTCCGGATTAAACACCGAGAAAAATCCGAAGAGATGCGAAGAATTAAATACAGGAGCCTCATCCAGGAGTATAAGGTTCTGGTCAATGCTTCCGCCCCTGACATTAAAACCGGTAGCACCCTCCCCTACGGTACTTACTCCGGGCAGCAACTGCACACTTTTCACCACGTCCACCTCCCCGAGGAATGCAGGCACTCGTTTTATCTCCGCAATCCTGAGATTATTAGTGCTCATATCCACCTTCTCCAGCTGGTTGTCTTTTCTTTTACCAATAACAGTGGCACCCTTCAGTTCGTCGAATGCCCTGGCCATATCAATGTTCCTTGTCTCATTCTGCGTGATCTGAATGGTCAGAACGACCGCCTGAAACCCTCCGGCGGTGAAGTTCACTTTATACGTGCCGGGCGAAAGGGAAATGGAATAGAATCCATATGAATTGGAAACCGCAGTGTTGGTCGAACCTTCGACAGAAACGTTGCATGAAGCCACCACCTCGCCATTGGTGGAATCCTTTATGTATCCGCTGAGCGTCACCTTTTGCTGCGCATCAGCCGCCTGCACGAATGCACCGAACAGGAAAAGAAATAATAAAAACTGTTTCATAAAAACGGCCGCAAAGCTACGGGGAAAGAAATCAATTGCCGTGTCATAAAGACAAAATCGTTGGTTTAACCGACTAAAAACAAGGCACAAAGGTTCATCCTATAAGGTGGTTCCTATGGCTGGTTCAAGGCTTCCGTGATCAGACTATTTTTATCATACACGTCAAAAATAAATCTTGGCCTGTCAAATTCATCAAATACAATGGTCCTGTAATCAAAAAACACGGTCATTTTCTGCTCGAGTTTCACCGGATATGTCTTTTTCACAACAAGTTTATAACTGGTGGTGTCCTCTCTCCATTTCCTGGCCCTTGCCGTATCGGCAGGGGGCAGGCCCATTTTGATCAGGACATCGTCATATGTCACGCGGGTGTTCTGCGACAATACAAAGCCTGTCAGCGCCACCGGATCCTGCACCCTCACACATCCGTGACTCACAGCCCTGTTGCTAAGCCTGAATTTGCTTTTTAACGGTGTGTCGTGAAGGTATACATCAAACGGATTTTTGAATGTGAACTTGATTTTCCCGAGGGAATTGTCATCGCCTGAATTCTGTCTGATCGTATACGGGATATTTCCCGGACTGAGCTTGCGCCAGTTAATACTGTAAGGATTGATGACCTCGCCATCCTTAAATACCTGGAAATTATTCTGTGCGAGGTAACCGGGATTACGCACTATCAGGTTGTACATTTCCCGCCCCACAATGCTTGAAGGCACCGTCCAGGTAGGGTTCAGTATTACGTAATCGATATTGGAAAACACCTGAGGCGTTTCATGGTTCAGCGGCTTGTCCAGGTAATTCTTCGATACTTTGTACTTTTTCGTCTTCTGGTCATAATACCTCTCCTTGCCCTTGCCGATACAAACCTGCATTGACCTGACACTATCAGGATAATACATATACAGCATAAATTCCGGAAGGTTTACCCTGACATACGGTTTGGCCGGCTCAATGCCAAACCACCTGATCCTTTCCATATTCGATTTTATCTCATCGATGCGGTCGTTGTGCGAAGCGTTCAAAAGTTTAAGGGTGGATTTTCCTATGATACCGTCATCCGTCAGGTTACTTGTGCGCTGCACCCCTGTTATTATAGCTGCCAGCTGGCGCGTGTAAACCATGCTGTCCGCGTAAAGGGTAATGAAGGTGTCCGGTGCGAGCCCCAGTTCCACCAATCTTGTAGCCAGTTTCGGAACGATGCCAGACGTGTCGCCCGGTTTCAGTTTCCTGATGCCGGAAGTATCTATCATGGTTTCACTGCCCGAAGTTTTTCCAAACGCTTCGGCAAGAAGGCGTTTCAGTTTCGCATAATCCCGGTGAGAGGGCTGGTACCGGGCCACCGTATCAATGTTTTCCGGTGATCTGAGAACTGCAAACAAATTGAACTCAGGATGATTTGGGTACGGAAGCGTGTACTTGGCTCCCAACACCTGCCGGGGGTCCGTTCTGCCCATAACCTTGTCATGCCACAGTGTCACCAGGGTGTTGCTGAGCTGCAGGTCGACAAGGGCCATAGTGAGATTGATATCCCTGCCCGGGCGTTTTTCCTTCAGGGACCGAAGCATGCCGAAAATGGTATCAAAATGGTAATGCTCGGGTTTAAGTCCGTCAAATACAATGCTGTCGGCAAGAATTTTCAGGCGGCTTTCAAAAGATGCTTCCCGCAGATGATCAAACCAAAAAGGTCGGAATTCCCTGCCAGCATACACATGGGAAAGCGTATCAAAATAATGCGTGTACGTGGTATCTGCTTTCAGGACAGCTATCTGTTTCCGGATGTTATCCGTTACAAGTGCTATGTCAGCCTTCTGTTTCCCGGACAAGATCCTTACGTCCTTCCTGCTCAGGTAATATATGCCTGCTGCCAGGAGAATACCCGCTATCACGGGATAAATAATGTGATGTTTTCTGAATTTCAAGCTCACAAATATATTGTATCTGTTTCACTATACTTGGTCCAGTTATTAAACGGCAGGTATCATTTATTATTTGTATGAAACATCTTTCTGCAAATATGCAGGAGTACATGCAAATTTTTTAAAAAAGGGAACGTTTCGTAAGAAAAAGGACCGAAACCGGTCGGTGCCTGACTCTAATGCTTCACCAGCTTTTTGCAGATGGTATAACCTTCGGTCTGTATCTGCAGGATATACACGCCACGGTCCAGAAAACCGGTATCAAAGCTTTGCGGAGATTTAATGCCTGTTATCCCGGGTATAACGCGTCCGGTCATGTCCAGAAGGCGCATCGAACAATTTCGATTATATGGCTCTCCGACTGAAACTGTTAGCGAGGAGCCGAATGGATTAGGTTTGACCGACACAGACCTTTCAATGGCTTTCACATCTTTCATGGATGCATGGAAGCCGTTGCTCCTCAACCAGTGGATAATGGTGTCAGGGACAGTTTTGCTGATATGCGGATCGTCAGCCGTAGTCATGTAATGTATCAGTGAAGGTAATTTCCAAAAGTCATCCGTAACGGACACTTCAGCCTTGAATCTGTCAAGTTCGGAAGGAGGCACATTGATATCTTTTTCAAGTCCGAGGAACAATGCGGGCAAGCCGCACACATCATAATGATCCGCCACGGGATCCGTAGCCAGGACATATTCTCTCCAGGCGCTTGCAGGTACTCCGAATAAGGGCGGCGTGCTGCTATTCCACGTGTTAGTCCTGATAAGATTAAAATATGCCAGTATCTGGTCAGCCTGATACTGAGCCGTCTGGACATCGCCTCCGCATGTTTGCGCTATATAAACCAATTGCCTTGCCAATGTGGAATCAAAAGGTGTCCTTGAACCGGCAATGGAAATAAGCGCCCTGATATCTTTCCGTCCTTTGGCAATGTAAGGAATAAGGGAAGAGCCTTCACTGTGACCGAGCAGGATGATATTCCCGGTATCCACATCACTTCTTGTTTTTACATAATCTATAGCGCTTTCAACCGGCAGCCATAGTTTGTGGAAGGTAATGGTCCCCATCGAACCCGGATAGGTATATTCCAGTTTGTCATAAATAAGAACGGCATATCCGGCATCCTGCAAGGCATCAGACAACTCATCATACGCCCTGATCGTGTCATTGAGCAGTCCCGGATACAGGCATGCGGTATTAGCTCCCACCATCGGCAGCGTACCGTACCTGTCGTTGGGCCCTGAACCGGGCGCCAGTATCAGGGTTTTGAACCGCTTATTACCCGCGGGAACCTTGAATGTTCCATGCACGGTCTTGCCGTCATGCACAAAACTTATATTAAAAGATTGCTGCGCATGCATCGCTAATACAGACAGGCAAAATGAAATGAGACAGGTAATTGTTTTCATATGTATTGATTAAATACCACCCTGATCAAATAAACCGACAGCACTTCCGATAAAATGATCATGGCCGTGAAACTCAGCACGAGTTTGTTTCCTTTCAGATTGGTGAAAGTTTTATATGCGTTGTAATACCATATCACCGACCAGACGACTGCCACAATTGCCAGGGCACCAAGAAAGATCAGAGGGAGCATCTCGTTCTCAAGAATCCCTGACAAATCTTCCTGCCTGCCCGCTTCCAGGCCTTCCGCCAAACGGCTCATAGAACCCGTAAGATTGAGCAGTGGTGCCAATATGAAAGGTGCGCGAGCCATTGCCATGGTTCCCAGCACATCAATTACCCTGGGCCTCGCACCAGATATAAAAGCTATAAGACCAGACATAAAGGAAAGCACAAGCCAGTTCTGCAAATGATCCGTGAAAGGTGCCAGATAATGTTTTGTTGTTGAGAAATGCAGATCGAGCACACCGTCAAACCGGGCTTTAAAGTGAACCGCGAGCATAGCGGAAATACCCATGCATGCCATCCCGATTAAAAGCGCCTTGATGCCCGCTACCTTCCTGAATGGATTCAGCAATATACTTTTCATACAGATGTTTTAAGTTCAGTTTCGGTCCTTTTTATTTTTTCTATCAGGTCGTCCAGCATATTTCTGACAGTCGGGTAACTCAAACCCAGCTGTGATGACATATCCTTGATGCTTCCGCTGGTCTTTACAAAAAATATCACGAAATCCAGTTCCTCCTTATCCAGGTGATTCAGCACCGGCAGATCAAAACTACCCTCGATGGATGTATCACATTTTGAACAATGTAATCGTCGGACCTTCATTTTTGAATGACAGGAAGGACAGGTAACCGGTAAAGTTTTTACAATTGACATGATAAAAATCGATGCAATATTAAATAAATTTAATTAAAAAATAAAAAATATTAATTATTTTTTAAATATTATTAATAAAGAGATGTATATTGTGCTATTTAATGCAATGTGTCGTTTCGTTAAGCAATTCTGATTGTTGCTGGTTCTCCCCTTGGTCGGTGTTTGTCACCGACCTGGCGACGATCTAACTATGCAACCATTTTAAATTGAAGAAGCATTAATATTTATCAGTAGTTCACGGGAGTTTGCACCACAGATTGTGAACGCGTTTATTGGATTCTTTTTTTCAAAAAGCAAGAAGTCCAAAGAACAGCAAATTCATTATGAATGGTTTTGTTGTGATACAGACCAATCGTATTGCAGTTCCAAGATTTTAAATTTTTCATTTATTATCCCGAACTCATGTTATTTAATAATAGAATAGATCAGCAGTAGCAGGATAAAAGCGATGATATACAGGTACCATTGGGTCTGCCCATTCTCCCCATAATCCTTTTTGCTCTTTTTATAGTCAAACCAGTATGCGATGAGCAGCGCAAGGACAAATAATACCGGCAGGGTGACATTGAATATCATAAGCACCATGGCACAAAACTAAGGATAATGGATTATTCGCCGGCATAAAAAAGCCCTCCGGAATGGAAGGCTTTTTAAAATTATATTTAGTTACCGCTTTTAGGCCAGGATGACAATTTTGTTTTTCAAAACCTCAATGATACCGCCGTTTACACTAAACTCTTTTTTTTCAGAGCCTGTATCGACTATCACTTTTCCTTTGCTCAATGCAGAGATCAGGGGAGCGTGACCGTTCTTGATCTGGAAACTTCCGGTTACGCCCGGAAGAGTCACTACCTGCGCATCGCCTGAATAAAGGCTGGCATCTGGGGTCAGGATATCTACTTGCATAGCTATTATTTGTTTGCCTCAGCCATTAATTTCTTGCCTTTTTCGATCGCTTCCTCAATCGTACCAACCAGGTTGAATGCGGCTTCAGGATATTGATCCACTTCACCATCCATGATCATGTTGAATCCTTTAATGGTATCCTTGATATCCACAAGCTTTCCTTCGAGACCTGTAAACTGCTGGGCCACAAAGAACGGCTGGGAAAGGAAACGCTGAACACGTCTTGCACGGCTTACCACGAGCTTATCTTCTTCACTGAGTTCATCCATACCAAGGATGGCGATGATATCCTGCAATTCTTTATAACGCTGGAGTATCGCTTTTACCCTTTGAGCAGTATTATAGTGTTCCTGTCCTAGGATTTCAGGAGTGAGGATCCTAGATGTAGAATCCAACGGATCCACTGCAGGGTAAATACCGAGCTCGGCAATCTTACGGCTCAACACCGTAGTTGCGTCTAGGTGGGCGAAAGTTGTTGCCGGAGCCGGGTCAGTCAGGTCATCCGCAGGTACGTAAACCGCCTGAACGGATGTGATTGAACCCCTTGTGGTGGAAGTGATACGCTCTTGCATCACACCCATTTCAGTAGCAAGCGTTGGCTGGTAACCCACCGCTGAAGGCATACGTCCGAGAAGCGCTGATACTTCGGAACCTGCCTGGGTAAAACGGAAAATGTTATCGATAAAGAACAGGATGTCTTTTCCCTGTCCCTGTCCGTCTCCGTCACGGAAATATTCTGCCATGGTCAAACCTGACAAGGCCACACGGGCACGTGCTCCCGGAGGCTCGTTCATCTGACCGAACACAAGCGTAGCCTGTGATTTTTTCAATTCTTCTGTATCCACTTTGTCAAGGTCCCATCCACCTTCTTCCATGCTGTGGAGGAATTCCTTGCCATACTTGATAACACCTGACTCGATCATCTCACGCAGCAGGTCATTACCTTCACGTGTACGCTCACCAACGCCTGCAAACACGGACATACCTTCGTATGCTTTCGCGATATTGTTGATAAGCTCCATGATCAATACGGTCTTACCAACACCGGCACCGCCGAACAGACCGATCTTACCACCCTTTGCATACGGCTCAAGCAGGTCGATAACCTTGATACCTGTATATAAAGGTTCTGTGCTGGTGGACAGATTATCAAATTTAGGAGCTTCGGCGTGTATTGGGCGGCTGTTTTTGCTCTCGAGAACATTGATACCGTCAATGGCCTCACCTACTACGTTAAGAAGGCGGCCCTTAACTTCATCGCCAATCGGCATTGAAATCGGCTTGCCTGTATCGGTCACCTTCGTGCCGCGCACCAGTCCGTCCGAGCTATCCATAGCGATGGTTCTTACTGTATTTTCTCCAAGATGCTGTTGCACTTCCAGTACGATAACAGTTCCATCAGATTTAGTAACGGTTAGCGCGTCGAGAATTCTCGGAAGTACTGAGCCTTCCTCACTAAAGTTAACGTCCACAACTGGTCCGATAACCTGTGATATTTTTCCGGTATTTGCCATTGAGTATAATTTTGGGGTTTTAAATTCGGGTGCAAAAATAAGTGTTTTTATTCAATAAAATCCAGAATAAATCAACATTTTTCAAAAGTCAGGGAATGCAGCATGACATATTGAAAAACAAGAATTTAATCGTTAAAATACAATAACACTTGTTTGAGCGGATTTTGAAAATATGCGTTGAATAAAAATCGGCATGCCTGGGAATTTGATGCAAAAAATACAAAAAAAAAGCACGGTATGAATACCGTGCTTTCATGTCTAACTGAGTGAATTAATATCTTCTATTTCCTCCACCGTTGTTCCTGTCGTTGCCTCTGCTAAAGCCTCCGCCATTGTTTTCCCTTGGCCTGGCTTCATTGACAACCAGGTTCCTTTCCATGAAAGATTTTTCATGAAGTGCACTAATAGCAGCGTTGGCTGATGAATCGTCATTCATTTCTACGATGGCAAAACCACGAGAACGTCCAGTGTACTTGTCTTTAATGATCCTTGCTGAGCTGACATCACCGAATTGGGTGAAAAGGTTTTCTACATCTTGCTCGCTCGCTTTGAAGCTAAGATTACCTACGTAAATGTTCATTGTATAAATTATTTATCATATACGCCTGTTAACGACAGAGCGTATGCTACAAAGATAAAGACATAAAACCATAAAAAAAAGCTAAGCGTCAAAATAATTGATGCTTAGCTTTTTTCTGATAATTTCTTTAATCCGTTACTTCGCCTGAAAAGTAAGGGCAACCCCCAGATAATGAGGGTTACTTGATGGAAATAACGGTTACGGGCTCATCCTCCAGCTTAGGCAGGGTAATAGTCAGGATGCCGTTCTCAAAGGCAGCTTCGATCTTTGCTGAATCGATCCTGTCGAGCGTAAAGCTCCTGCTGAACTTGCCATAGCTGATCTCCCGCTTAAGGAGTTTTACACCTTCTTCCGAACTGTCGGACTTCCTTTCGCCTTCAACGGTTAAAAGCTCCCCGTCAAGGGAAATTTTAACGTCTTCCTTCTTAATGCCCGGCAATGACATTCTCAATTCATACTGCTTGTCCCTCTCTACAATGTCGGCCTGAGGCATGAAATTGACGGTGTTGGTCCTGATCTTTGATTCTTCAAAGAATGAGTCCAGGAGGGTGTTGAAGCTATGCGGAAAAACACCCGCATGCATGAGTGAATCGGGTTTTGATTTAATAAGTACCATAATTTTAACAATTAATTTTACGAATACCTGTATTTCAAACCCGGTTCCAAGGCATTTTTCAGGTCAATTTGTCTTAAATCGACACCCTGTAATGAAGTTTTTGTGCCAATATGGCTTATTTCCGACTGATGCAGGTGATTATATGATCATTCACCATGCCTATGCTCTGCATTTTCGCATAACACACAGTGCTGCCCATAAACTTGAACCCGCGCTTTTTCATATCTTTCGCCATCGCATCGCTTTCAGGACTTGTAGCGGGGATGTCGGAGGTCGTGACCGGCATATTATCTATGGTCTTATAATCGGTGAACTTCCACAGATAGTTCGAAAACCTGCCGAATTCTTCCTGTACCTCCAGGAATACCTTCGCATTGTGAATTGCCGCCAGTATCTTGGCCCTGTTGCGGATAATTCCAGCATCCTGCATGAGCTTTTCCACTTTTGCCTCACCGAATTTCGCCACCTTCCTGACATCAAACCCTGCAAAGGCCTTCCTGAAATTCTCGCGCTTGGCCAGTACCGTGTACCAGCTCAGGCCTGCCTGGAAACACTCCAGCACCATCATTTCAAACAAATGATCTTCGTCATATGAAGGTATTCCCCATTCATGATCATGATAATTGATATAGAGCTCGTCGCGAAGACACCACGGGCAACGTACCGCTTCGTTTGTTTTCATATAGCAAAAATAAACAGGTGTGGATACATTTTCGCACAATAGTAGAAAGAATATTGCGTTATTTGTAGGATCAATATGCTGCGAATACCATTCCTGCTTACTTTGTCAATATCATGTGTGAGCGTATATGCCCAGAAGGATGATACAAAACCGACAGTTGAGATTATCAATACGTTCGAACTGAATCTTCCCAATGCAAAAAAGATAGAGTCCGTGCCGGTGCTGGACAAACCCCAGATCAAGGCGCCTGTTTTTTCGTATGCCATCAAGCCGAAACAGGTAAAGACAGACAAAATCATCAAGCCGGTACCCGTAGCGGACCTGATCATAAAGGAGGAGAACGATTTCCCTTCAAGCTTTGTCAAGCTCGGATACGGCAACCTGCGCACTCCCCTTGCCGAACTGTACTTTAACAACAAGCGGGATAAAAATATCAGTTACGGGGTGCATTACCGTTTCCTTCAATCCAATTCCGACCTCAATAATTCCTTCGCAGACTTTACCGATCATGCCATCAAGGGTTATCTCGCCACGTATTCCGAGGTCGGTGAGTTCGGTCTGGACGTAAATTACAAACATAACAAATACAACTTTTTCGGGTATGACACAAGCAACAGGGAAGCCGAAAAACATCTGGGGAGAGTGGCAAGGAATTTTGATGCCAACGCTTATTTCAACGGCACAGCCATCAATGATAAAAAACTGAAGCACCGCACCCAGTTCAACTTCTATAATTTCCAGATAGGCAAAGCCCGCGAAAACCAGTATGCACTCAGATCCAGGCTATATGCCAACATCCCGGGGTTCAACGACCTCAAGAACACGCAGCTCAGCGCTACGGTCGCCCTGGATTACAATACATTCAAGAATGACACGCTGAAACAGCTCAACCGCTTTTTCCTGCAAATCGATCCACGCTT
Source organism: uncultured Bacteroidota bacterium (assembly GCA_937867025.1). Classification (GTDB taxonomy): domain Bacteria; phylum Bacteroidota; class Bacteroidia; order NS11-12g; family UBA955; genus JABMMZ01. Next base: position 66,719 of record CALMKH010000249.1, read on the forward strand.
TGATTTTGTATATGAGGGCCTGCACATCACCGCAGGATTCAACAGTACCAAGATGTTCAGCCCGAACATTAAATCGCGTTTTTATATCAACCCGGTCATTAAAGCCACATACCCCCTGATGGAAAATGTGGCATTCATTTATGCAGGGCTTGACGGCAGATACCAGAAACAAACCCTGAAGAACATTATTCAGACCAACCCATTCACATCGGAATACGACCTGACCAATACATTTGAAAATGTCAGGACCTTCCTCGGTTTAAATGCCAAGATCGGTACAAGCGCCGACGCGGTCTTCGAGATCAATTACTCGGATATCACCAATATGCCGCTGTATATCACCAGGCGCGATTCATTCAACTCCTTTGCCATCCTTTACAGGCAGGTGAATGTCCTGAAATTCACGACGGCATTTAACTACAGCTTCAGTGAAAAAGTACGCATCGGCGTTTTAGGAAATTTCTATAATTACGAAGTGACCGGTGAACCTGAAGCCTGGCAACTGCCGAATGTCGACGGAAAGCTAAACATGAAATTCAACATTAAAAACAAGCTGTACCCATATGTCGATATCGTAGCTTTCGGCATGCAGAAACAGAGAACCGGCAAGGATGCAGCCTTCCTTCAAAGCTCGCTTGATCCTTTTTATGATATTTCGCTCGGGGCCGACTGGAGATTTAAAAACAAACTTTCTGTATTTGTTCAGGCTAACAACCTCGCATCGGGCAGGTACCAGCGCTGGTACAGATATCCTGTCTACGGCTTCAACATCATCGGCGGCCTGACCATGATCTTCTAGGCAAGCATTATTGCTCACTTCTTCTTATTGAATCCTTTCAGGAAAGACCGCAAACAGTCCGCGGCTTTTCAGAAAACATCTGCGAACAGGTCGAGCTGCTC
>CALMKH010000250.1 GCA_937867025.1 uncultured Bacteroidota bacterium
TGAACACTTCGTTCAATCCATTGGCATTAGGAGTAAAGGCGTTGGGGAGGTTAAAATGAAAATCCGGTATCATTTGACCGGTGGACATACTGAACGTATCCTTGCAATTCTCAGCCGTGCTGACAACCAGGGTAATTTTCCTCGAACCGGAATCCTTATATTCTGCCAGGGGATCTTTTTCCGTGCTGGTAAACCCATTTCCGAAATCCCACTGATTAAAGCTTACATCAGCAGACGACTGGTTGTTCATCTGCAGACGGGTCAGTTCAAAATCAGCCGTAGTAGGCAGAGTAGTAAAATCAAACCTGGCTACTGGCTTGCTCTTTACGTTTGCATTCTGCTCCACGGTATCCCTGCAACCGTATGACGACACGGTAATGAGTTTCACCAGCCACAACTGGGCATTTTTGTACGTCTTCTGAGGATCTTTCTGCACACTGATGGTGTTATCGCCAAAATCCCACCTCTGCGATGTGATGCTGCCGCCTGAAATGGTTGACGTGTTGGTAAATTCCACAGGCTCGGGAAAACATGGATCCGATGAGGTGAACGCCGATACGGGATGGGGATGCAATAACACATTCATATAACCCGTGTCCTTACAGCCGTTAGCCGATGTGGTTTCCAGCATCAGGTTATCCGGACCATCCTTGGTGTATGAATGAACAACCGGGTAAGCCGTGGATGTATTTCCATCACCGAAAACCCATTTGTACGATGTAAACGTGACCGCCGGATCGTTGCTTTGAGCATTCAGCGTGAACTCATTCCCTTTCAGGCATTGTGAATCATTACCTGCAACCAGGTTGACCACTGTGTTGCCAGGCTTCTCAAGGTATACCCACCTTACTGCAGTATCTTCACACTGGTGCCCGGACATGAGCGTGAGTGTCACTTTATGCATTCCCGGACTGATGAATTGTTTGCCATTGACATGCTGAACAGACTGCACGGATGCATCATCAAACAGCCATTTGCTGGAATATATGCCATATGCCAGGGTACTTGTATTGTTCAGGTCAAATGCATGCTTGTTCAGGCACTGGCTGCTGTCGTTGATGGCGAATGATGCCTTTGGATGAGGTATTAAAACAAGCGGCAGTGATGTGGAATCCTTGCAATCGCGGTCGGTCGTTACTACGAGTTTAACGTTATAAGATCCTGATGCAGATATATAGTGTCTTACCGGATCCTTGAGAGCGCTCGAACCCGCATCGCCGAAATCCCAGCGGTAGGTCATGGTCCCGAAAGACACCGAGCTGTTGTTGCTGAATGAAAAATTGTTGGTTCGCAGGCATTGCGAATCTTTATCAATGGTAAAGCCTGGCACTGCATGCGGAGCAGCCAGGACGTTAGTGATCACCGTATCATAGCAATTGGTCAGAGATGAATACGACACCAGCTGAACCGGGTGATACCCCGCACCTGCATACGTGGCGTCCACCGGATTCATTCCTGCCGATGTATTGCCATTGCCATAATCCCAGTAATACGACAGGGTATTCATAACGCTGAATGTGGTCTTGTTGGCGAATGAGAATAAATGACCCCGGAAACATTGTATGGAATCGTTTATGTCGAATGCCGAGATCGGCCTTTCAAGCAGCGTCACTTTGTGTTTTGCCGAATCCATGCAGCCATGGTCGGAGGTCACTTCATAACGGATGGTGTACTGCGCCGATGTATTCGCATACGATTTTGTAAGGGGCGTGTAAGCCGTATCAAACGTGGCATCCCCAAAATCCCAGCTGTGAGTCATCAGGCCATACTTGATCGCCGATTGGTTGATGATGTTGAAATAGTGCTTCTGCCAGCATTGGCTGTCGTTCGGGACGGTAAATTTCGCAACAGGCTGTGCGTACGTGACACTCGTGTGCGATACGGTGTCCCTGCACCCTTTGTCCGATGTGGCAATCAGCCGCACGTCAAATGTATCTTCCGACTGGTATGAATAATTCAATGCATCTGCGGATGTTTGGGTTTGTCCGTCACCGAGGTTCCAGTCATTCCCTGCAATTGACCCATCATCAATCGTGGACGTATTGCTGTAATTGAACACGTTATTCCGGAAGCACTGCCTGTCATTATCGGTCGCGAATGACGCTACCGGACTGGCGTGTACGCGGGCTGTTTTAACCAATGTGTCTTTGCATGACCTGTCGGTGGTGGTAATAAGGCGCACAGGATATGAACCGAAACCGGCATAACGTTTCCCGCTGATATCCCTGGAGGTATCCGTCTGTGTATCCCCAAGGTCCCAATCGTAGGTCACACTGCCTTTTGCCAGGCTGCTTGCATTGGTAAAATTGAACATGTGCCATTCATAACACTGCGTATCGTTATCAATACTGAAATCAATGTTTGTATTATGCCACAGGTAAACAGGTTTGATGACGGTATCCCTGCAACCCATGTCTGATATTTCTATCAGGCGCACGTTAAACGAGTCGACGCTGCTGTATGTATATGCCGTAACGTCAGGAAGGCCCGAGGTCTGGCTGTTGCCCATATTCCAGTCATGAACACTGATAGTGCCATTGTTGATATTGCTCATATTCATGAAGTCAAAACTGTGACCCCGGAAACACTGGACATCTTTATTGATCATGAATGACGCCACCGGGCTGGCATGGATCACCACGGTTTTTGTCAA
>CALMKH010000251.1 GCA_937867025.1 uncultured Bacteroidota bacterium
GGCCCAATAAAAGCTTCTCTTGATTGAATGACGATTTCAGGCATGGCTTCTTCTTGATTATGTCATGAAGGTTCTTTTGGCAAAATTACAGGTTTGTGATAAACATACGGCAGTTCTTCTGTCAAGTCTTGACAACAAGCAGTAAAATCTTAATTATTTCATTAATCCGGTTAACGCCTTTATTACCTTCCTTAATTCCGGCTCCTTGTTTTTTGCATCCTCAAGACTGCTGAATACTACCAATTTTCGTTCATCTTTAAAGTCGCCTTCAAGAATTTCAGACGTATTGGCAACAAGCGCACCCCGCAAAAAAACCATCCTGAGGCAATCTTGCCTGTTGAATACAAAACCTGCAATGTAACGCTTGTATTCCTTCGGATCGAAAGGTTGCATGTTACCTGTAAAATAAAAAGTCGGTGCATTCCAATAAATGCCTTCGCCAATTTGCTTATCGGCAGATAGAATCACCTGGCGAATATATTTCACGACATCTTTCATCGGGTGCTTGAGGTTTTTCATAAACTCATCCACCTTTTCAGGCTCTGACACTCCAAGGGTTAAGTTGGTCTCTTTCTTTGGCATATAATCATTTTTAATTGGTTGTATTATTCTTTGCCCTCATCCATAAAAACAGCTTTCCACCGATCCAGGCACTCGGAATTGCCATCAGGATGACGGCCATATTATACCATGCAGCCGCTTGATCCCACATAAAGACACTGCCTGTTAAGCTTAAGCCTAAGCCTATCCATCCTAAAATCATTGCATGCCTCATAGGATTAGCCGGAGCCAGGCTTGCCACGATGAAACACCCTGCTATGCTGAAAACAAAGCGATAAATAGTTACGATCAGGACTATCCCGGGAGATGCACTTTTAAATCTTTCCATATCCAATAATCCCAATGACTGCATTGTAAAATCCGCTGCCACAGTCAATAAGGTGCCGGCTATGAATCCACCTAAAATGGCACCGATGCTTTTCCAGATTGTTTTTTTCATGTTTATTATTTTAAAATTAGAGTTCTAAACTAAATACTGCCTGATTGGTATGCGGGCTAAAAGGAAGTGATGCATGATCGTGTACTATTTTCCATTTACCATTCTGTAATTTATACCCCGTTGTCGCCCTCATCCATGTTTGCATGGCAGGATGATCCATTTCCGCACCAATTAACCTGAAAAGATAGAATGCAAAGCCTGTATTTCCATCCGCATGAATTACCAAATCCCTTATTTCCACCCTGAAGTTTTCCGGAAAAAACGGCAAAGAGGCCTCCCATACATGTTTCCATGCAACTGCGCCTTTGGTTTGAAACGGAGGTTTAACATCAAATACAATGACTTCATCGGCATAATGTGCCATCATTTGTTTTATATCTTTTGTGCTTAGGGCCGAAAAAAAGGAATCTAAATTTTTTTTAATTGCTTCCTTATTCGTGCTGTTATTTTTTTCTCCTGACATATAGAATATTTGAGGCAAAACTAAAGTCATTTACCGGAGACCAAAATGATTTTAAAGACATATTTAGGGTCATTTGGGACAAATCTGATTTTTGCCTACATTTGAACCGTGATTACAATTTCAATAGTGCTGCCAATTCATTACCAGCTTTCCAGCGTAGCAACGCTATTGGAGGTGTTTGAGTCGGTTAATTCCATCCATATGGAACAATCAGGCGAAGCATTCTTTAAAATACAACTTATTCAGAGCCTTGAACAACAGTCGAAAAATGACTTTGTGTTCCCCGGTTACACGATTAAATCCACACGTTCCAGGACTGCTTCCAATCTTGTACTGATACCCGCTTTAAAAAAGGAGTATATCGAAAAAGCGGTAACACACAACGAAACCATTATCACCTGGATACGAAGTCAATTTAAGAACGGTGCTGAAGTCGCAAGTTTTTGTACAGGAGCTTTTTTATTTGCTGAAACAGGATTGTTAAACGGAAAGTTAGCAACGACCCATGTAGATGTTTGTGCCAAACTCATTTTAACCTATCCGCTAGTGTTTGTAAAACCTGGCAGGACCCTGACAGTAGATTGGAATTGTTATACAAGTGGGGGAGCCACATCTTCATTTCATTTGCTTATTTATTTAATTCAAAAATTTTGCGGCAATGAGATGGCTGTTAAAATCAGCAAATCATATTCTATTGAATTAGACAGATACCAGCAAAGCTATTTTAGTACATTTCGCCCAAAATATTCCCACAATGATGATTTAATCAGACAAATTCAAAGACAGCTGGAGGAGAACTTTTTAAACATAAGGACGATTGAGGAAGTAACGAAGAAATTCCCGGTGAGCAGGCGGAATTTATTAAGACGCTTCATGAAGGCAACGGGACTTCCTCCACTGGAATATCTGCAAAACATAAGAATTGAGAAAGCCAAACAACTTTTGGAGAATTCAGATCTGAGTGTGTCTGAAATTATTTCACAGACAGGGTATGTGGATCCCAAGTCGTTCAGGAAAATATTTTTAAAATTGACAGGGATCCCACCTTTGGAATATAGAGGTAAGTTTAAGATGCGCTAGACGTATTAAGATAATATATATTAACTTAATATACAAATACTTATATCATTTTCTATCCGCAAACCTAAGGTTTGGGCCTGCCTTGAATCAAAAACCCAAGCATTCGTACGGGCCTTGCTTGTTGGGCAGCGAGAGGGAATACTACCGTGATCCCTTTCATCAGAAAACATAAAAATCAATCCTCAATGAAGGTTTTATACGACTTCACATAGACCCCCGCATCTGTACCAATATAGACGCGGTCGTGGAACAGGCTCATGGACCTTATTTCGCCGTCTATCCGGTTAATATCCTTAGTGCCGCCGGAGACATCCAACTGCACTATCCCGTACCATGTCAATAAGTATAAATGCCCCCCCATCACCTGTAGCCTGCCATCTGCAAAACTGGACCCCGTTCCTGTATAGTCCCAAGTTTTACCCTTGTCCACAGAACGCAACAGGCCTTCCGGCTTCTGTTCATTTGGCGGGAAAAAACTGCCCCGTACATTGGCATAAAGCTCATTGCCCACGGACGCCAGGCTTTTTATGGAATGTCGCAAGGTATCTGTCACCACACCGTTTTCCAATCTGAAGGTAATGCCGCCTGATGTCATATAAACAATACCCCCTGCCTCATTGAGGTAGCTCACTTCCCCATGGAAAACCTGCTGGTGGTAATTTGTGAGAACTTTCTTACCCCATTGCAGGTCTATATCCACATATGTGTTTCGGACCACCTTGTAGCAGTTCAGATATATATCAACAGAGTCTTCTGTGCCCGGGGTTTTTAGTCCATAAGCCAGGTAGAATACAGACTGATCACCGGGTGCCGTGTACGTATATATCCAGGCCTCTCCGCCTGGATGGAGATCCCTGGCCAATAAGGCATTACTGCTTGCGTTATACCTGCGTATATTGTCCGCCACGACTATGGCTGATTTGTCGAAATTGTTGAATATTCTGAATTCCCTGCCGAACTTCACGTCCAGGCTCCCATTATCATATCCGGGCACATCAAAAAGCTGCGCATTGTTCTTGGTCATACTGCTGTCGAATGTATACATCATGAACGGGGTCAGGAAGAACAGGTTTTTTTCATCCGCGTATGCGGCAATGATATTGCGGTTACCATAATAGACTTGCGTTTTGGGCATCAGAGTCCACTGCTCCCTGACCGGAACGGGATCAGCATCCTTCTTTTTCTTGCAGGCTGGAGCAAGGCATAGGAACGTGCAGAGACATATCAACATGGCCGCAGAAATTCGGTGTTTCATAAGTAAGTTGTTCAAAATTAGTGAAACAGAAGGGTATAACCAAGACTTGGCGCCAGGATTTCGCAGTTACAGGAACAAATGGGGGATTACTGGCGTGATCCCGTTTAGGGGTGGCTTCAGCAAAACTCAATAACGGTCACTATCCCTGATTTGCTTTGGCAAAATTAATAATCCAATATGGCTAAAATTCCACAGCGTAAAACACCCTAAAGACAACCCTGCTAAAGCCAAGCTGACTATAGCCAATATTCTGTGTCCATTTTTGGTCAATATGCTTTCTGGATTCGGGATCAGTAAAATATTCGTCATACTGCAACTCTGAAACAGTTGGCTTGCTGAATTTACTTTGCAGAATATATTCACTTACCTCCATCCCCACGTTCATACCTTTACCCAACTGGCATCCCAGTGCAATATTACCCCCCAATCCTGTCGCATACCCGCTGCCGGTGGCCATGGTCCTGTAACTGTGAAACTCCGCATGCAACTTTCCAGACTCAAAATCCTGGATGTCTAAAGCGGTTTCAGACCTTCCTGTACCATAATGGATAAATGGCACCTCCAGGCCCAGCTGCACTGAAATGAACTTTATTCTTTCTTCACGGGCTATAAACAGGGAACCCATTACATGTTTCTGGTCATAATTATAATAGGCTGCCGTGATATTATTTGACGTATAATTATAATTCTGGTTCTCCCGCACTTTTCTGGTCACAAATCCCAGACGGCACCCAGCCTTAAAATTCTTGAAATTTCGCGCGTAAAACCCTGCAAACCCTATTGATGTGTACTTCCTCGAAGACGTGTACCCATCCACTTCATAAGGCATTAGGATCCAGTCGTCATTAAAGTACCCTGCCATAGAGGGTGTCATAATTGGTGTAAAGCATTCCAACCGGAATTGATTGTTACCATGCTGTCCTATTGCTGATATGGCGGACCCAAGCATAAAAATGATTTTGACAAGCGTTCTCATACTATTATAGACGATTTTAAAAAAAAAATCGTGACATTTGTATGTCATGCCCTATTTATGGGCTTTTCAGTATTATAAAAAGAAAAGTTTCAATGCGGCCGGCCTTTATTTGCACGCTCCGCCACGCATTCAAGCGCCCCGGCCATCTAATCCATCATCTCAAGGGATTACTGCCGTGATCCCGTTTAGGGTGGCTTCAGCAAAAAACACCGGCCTGCGGCCGGCCTTTTATTTGCACGCTCCGCCACGCATTCAAGCCGGCCATCTAGTCCATTCCAAGGATTACTGGCGTGATCCCCATATGGGATGGCTTCAGCAAAAACCACCGGCCTGCGGCCGGCCTTTTATTTGCACGCTCCGCCACGCATTCAAGCGCGCTGACCGCCATGATTTAGGGATTACTGCCGTGATCCCGTTTAGGGGTGGCTTCAGCAAAAAACACCGGCCTGCGGCCGGCCTTTTATTTGCACGCTCCGCCACGCATTCAAGCGCGCTGACCATATGACCGCCATGATTTAGGGATTACTGCCGTGATCCCGTTAAGGGGTGGCTTCAGCAAAATGCACTGTCTGCCGGGTCATTAAGCAATGTTTGACAATCTTTTAAGGAACCTAACCCATGATTGGCTTCGCCCATCCCCATATGGGGTGGCTTCAGCAAAAAACACCAGCCTGCGGCCGGCCTTTTATTTGCACGCTCCGCCACGCATTCAAGCGCGCTTGATGCGGTCGTCGCGTGCAAATAAA
>CALMKH010000252.1 GCA_937867025.1 uncultured Bacteroidota bacterium
ATGTCGTAACCGGACTTTTGGGACCGATTCTAAAAACTTTGTTGTAAGTTTGCTTTCCAAAACCTGACACTTATGAAACATTTATTTACATCTTTATTATCGCTTTATGCGTTTGTAGTCCTGACCGGTTGTTCCAACAAGCCCCCGGCAGCTGAGGAAACAAAAGAAGAAACAAAGGTTTTCATCCGTGAGGAAACCGTTACATATACCGGGGACGATACAGAAATGACCGGTTTTATTGCCTATAATACCACAAGTGAAACCAAAAGGCCGGTAATATTAGTGGTGCATGAATGGTGGGGCCAGACAGATTATCCTAAAAGCAGGGCTAAACAGCTTGCCGAAATGGGGTACCTGGCGTTCGCCGTGGATATGTTCGGACAGGGCATGACCGCTGATGATCCCAAAGCAGCCAGTGATCTGGCAATGCCATTCTATACCGATCCGATGAAGGCTAAAAGAAGGTTTGACGCCGCTCTTGCCAGGGCTAAGCAGCATCCCATGGCTGATACGACGCAGGTAGCTGCCATCGGATATTGTTTCGGAGGTTCAATGGTGCTTAATATGGCGAGGCTAGGGGTGAATCTCGACGGCGTGGTGAGTTTTCACGGAAATCTGCAGGGTGTTCCCCCGTCGAAGGATAAACTGAAAGCAGCAGTGCTTGTATGTCATGGTGAGGATGACAAGTTCGTAAGTGAAAAGGATGTACAGACATTCAAACACCAGATGGATTCCATTGGGGCGAATTATACCTTTAAGTCATATCCTGGGGCTACTCATGCTTTTTCCAATCCGGCCGCTACGGAAAAAGGGAAAAAATACAATATGCCCATAGCATATAATTCTACCGCAGACACAGCTTCCTGGAAGGAAATGCAGGCGTTTTTCGGCAGGTTATTCAAAAAATAGGGCTTTGCTAACATGCAGCCATTACGTTGGTTTTAGCGTTTACTCCTTATCGCCTTTCTGCGCAGCTTCCCAACCGATCATCGCGATCTTCCTGCCGGCGCCCCACATGTAACCGCCGCTTATGCCGCCCGACTGTATGACCCTGTGACAAGGAATAAGATAGGCTACAGGGTTGGAGCCTATGGCCGTACCTACTGCACGTGAGGCCGATGGTTGTTGAATGTCTTCCGCAATTCTTCCGTATGTTGACAATTGGCCGGAAGGGATCTTTAATAAAGTATCCCAGACTTTCAGCTGAAACGGTGTGCCTCTCAGGTGCAGATTTAAGGGTTCTGGTTTGATGGCCTTCTTCTGAAACACATGTAAAGCCTTCAGGTGAATGGGTTCGGTACTCTCCACATGCCTTGCCCCGGGGAAACATGTCTTTAGCTTTATAAATCCTTCGGCCGGATCATCTGTAAAGGCCATATGGCAAATCCCTTTTTCGGTGGAAGCAATGATCAGGTCGCCGAACGGGCTTTGAGCAAACGAATGCCTGATGCTGAGGTTTTCTCCCCCGTTCCTGAACTCCCCTGGTGTCATGCCTTCAATCGTGATGAACAGGTCATGCAGGCGGCTGGTTCCCGAAAGCCCTGTCTCCATGGCGGTGTCAAAAAGTGTGGCCTGCTGTTTCTTGAGCATGTCCTTGGCATATTCGATACTGATGTACTGGAGGAATTTCTTAGGACTGATACCGGCCCACTCCGTAAAGGTTTTCTGGAAATGGAAAGGGCTCAGGTGCATATGTGAAGCAATCTCTTCAAGACCCGGCTGCTCTTTGAAATGTTTGCGTATATAATCGATGGCTTCGGCCACCAGCCGGTAATGATGATGTGTTGCGTTTTCCATGTTTATGCAAAGGTACTTTAGAATGTGTTGCCGCGAAACCCGAAACTTGCGACTAAAACTTTAATGTTTCAAGCTGCTGATCAATAGAATCATTGATGCGTTGCCATTGGTCAAAATTGTCAGTATTAAAATCTTTGTAGACGGACAGAAAATCCTTTATTTGTTTTTCAACTTGATCAAGAGCGGGATAGGAGCTATTCATAGCCAGGTCAATATCTGTTTCAAGATTGGCAATAATTGCTTCTTCCCGGCTCGTTAACTGATCATTCAGGTCTATAAACTTGTAAAGCGTGAAGATGATCTCGCCCGGGGTGAACCTGATGTTTAACCCTTTGCCGAATAATCCCATGAAGGCCCTTACGGCAAGTTGAGACCTTTCATTGCTGAAGTAGTTGCTGATAAGGGATGAAATTTCAAAGGGGGCTTTATTTTCGATTAAAGCCAGGTCAATTACCAGATCATCAGGCACAGTATCCGCCGCAATTATTTTATCTGCCCAGACGATCAGTTCGGATTTGTCGATCACCCCATACAGTATGGCATAGGAATAAGCTTCCAGCAATTCTTTGTACAGTTTCGGATCGGTAGTCATCGGGACAAAAGTAATTCATAAAGTGGTCTTTATTACGCTCCATTTTTCACTCCCCAATCCTAAGCCATTAACTGGTACACCACAAGACTCACCAGGTAGGCGAACCCTGTCATATATCCCATCTGTACCAGCGGCCACTTCATCGACCGCGTTTCGCGGTATGTGACCGCCAGGGTACTGAAACACTGCATGGCAAAGGCATAGAACAACAACAGCGAAATTATAGTGGCATATGAATACAACGGGCTGCCGTCGGGTCGTTTCTGTTCTGACAATACTGTGCTTAAAGATTTCTCGTCATCTGCATCGCCGACGCTATAGATCGTTGCAATGGTGCCGACAAATACCTCCCGTGCTGCAAGGCTGGTGATAAGCGCGATGCCGATTTTCCAGTCGTAACCCAGGGGTTTGATGGCCGGTTCAATGGCCTTGCCCAGCATTCCGGCATAACTGGCTTCCAGTTTTTCACTCTGTTTTTTTTCTTCCATGCCCGCGTCCCTGTACGACTGGTATTTCCGGTCGATAGCATCAAATTTGCCGGAAGGGCCGAAGCTTGCAAGGAACCATAGAACAATGCTGACGATCAGGATGATCTTCCCGGCGTTGAATACAAAATCACCGGCCTTGTCTTTCACGGTCAGCAATATATTTCTCAGTCTGGGCTTACGGTAATCGGGCAGTTCAAGAACAAAATAACTCTTGTGCTTCTGTTTCAGTATCAGCTTAAAAATGAATGCAAAGAGCAGTGCGGCAATGAACCCGAGCAGATACATGCCCAGCAGTATCAGTCCCCTGGGATCCAGCCATGAATCGCCTTTGTCCGTCACCAGCAGGCTTACCAGCAGGGTGTATACCGGGAGGCGCGCAGAGCAGCTCATAAGAGGTGTGACGAGTATGGTGATCAGCCGGTCTTTTTTGTTTTCAATATTCCTTGTCGCCATGATGGATGGAATGGCGCAGGCCATGCCGCCGATAAGCGGTACCACTGATTTGCCGTTCAGCCCGAACTTACGCATGAGCCTGTCGGTAATAAAGCTTACGCGTGTCATATAACCGCTGTCTTCCAGTATGGCCAGCAATGCAAAAAGTAGCATGATCTGGGGAAGGAAAACAATAACGCCTCCAATGCCGGGCACTATGCCGTCGGCCATGAGCGAAGAGAGCATGCCCTCTGGAAGCAGCGCCTTAATTTGCCCTGAAAGCGTGCTGAAGATCGCTTCTATCCAGTTCATGGGATATTCGGCTACCTTGAATATGAACTGGAAGATGACAAATAACGTGGCATAGAACACCAGAAAACCATATACCGGGTGCAGCAGGATCTTATCGATTCTTTGGGTGATGTTTTTCCCTTTTTCAGTATTTTTATACTGGACGATCTCGATAATCTTGTCAATCTTCTTATAACGGGAAATGGTTTCTTCCGAAATGTTCCTGCTGTTGGCGATCACATCTGCCTGGTCATTCTTTCTAAGGTTGTCGAGGTGCTTCCGCAGATAATTATGGTAGTGGGTGTGATGCCGGTTCAGTGCTTCATATGAAGAAATGTCGTTCGATTCAAAGAATGTGACCTGGTGTGCGGCATTCACTTTCACAAGGGTGTTCTTCAGTTTGTCAAGACCCCTTCCTTCCCTGGCATTAATGGGGCAAACAATGACCCCTAGCGCTGCGGAAAGGTTTTCGACATCGATGCTGATGCCTTTCTTTTCTGCGGAATCGATCATGTTGAGCGCGAGCACCATGGGGAAGCCCAGGTCGGCCACCTGGGTATACAGCAAAAGGTTTCTGGACAGGTTGCTGGCATCAGCCACAAAGAGAATGACATCGATTTCGTGCTTCTGGAAGTTGAGCAGATAATCGATGCTGATCATTTCATCCTCGCCTTTGGGATGTATGCTGTAAGTGCCAGGCAGGTCGGTAATGCGCACATGCTGATCCCCTATCTGGAAATGACCTGTCTTTTTTTCGATGGTAGTGCCGGGAAGATTGCTGATTTTCTGGTTCAGGCCCGTCAGTGCATTGAACAAGGTAGTTTTTCCTGAGTTTGGATTCCCGACCAGGACGATATGCTTTTCCTTCGGGTTCAAATCAGAGCTTAACTACTTTTATAAGTCTGGCTTCTTCTTTTCTCAGGCCCAGAATGTAGCCATTAATGTCGTATGCGATCGGGTCTCCGAGCGGAGCCACATAAAGCATTTTGATCTCATTGCCTTCAAAACACCCCATTTCAATCAGTTTGTTCTGGAGCTCGTTAAATTCTACATGATTAATCCTGGCGCTTTCTCCCCTTTTTAATTCTGATGCATTCATACCCGGTTTTTTCGGCCCGCAATTTAGAACATTTCTAAATAATAACATCAATTTAATTTTCGGATTCACGGGAAAACCTGATCAAATACGGCTTGACAATGGTCCTTAAAAGTCATAAATTCGCGTCTCCAAAAAATGAATACCAACAGGATAACAGTAGCATACGGAGATGGCATAGGCCCTGAGATCATGACTTCCACCCTGGCCATCCTCGACGCGGCAGGTGCAGGCCTCGAATATGATGTAATCGAAATAGGGGAGAAAGTGTATCTGGCAGGGAACAAAACAGGCATTTCAGATGCGAACTGGAAGATCCTTGAAACGAATAAAGTATTTCTCAAAGCTCCCATCACCACTCCGCAGGGAGGGGGATACCAAAGCCTGAATGTCGCTATACGAAAAACCCTGGGATTATATGCCAATGTGAGGCCCAGCATGAGTTATTCGCCTTTTGTAACCACTAATTTCCCCGGTATGGACCTGGTGATCATCCGCGAAAATGAAGAAGATCTGTATGCGGGAATAGAATACCGCCAGACGGGGGATGTGGTGCAATGCCTCAAGATTCTTTCAGCCACCGGAACGGAGAAAATTGTCAGGTATGCCTTTGAATATGCCGTGGCCAACAACCGCAGGCATGTCACCTGCATGAGCAAGGATAATATCATGAAGATGACGGACGGCATGTTCCACAGGATATTTGACGATGTTGCCAGGGAGTACCCGGGCATCACCACCGATCATTACATTATCGACATAGGTGCGGCCAAACTGGCCAGTGATCCTGAACGCTTCGATGTCATTGTTACCCTGAACCTTTACGGGGATATTATTTCAGATATAGCGGCTGATGTGGCCGGGTCCGTGGGGCTGGGCGGCAGCAGCAATATCGGGGAGAACTTCGCCATGTTCGAGGCTATTCACGGTTCCGCTCCGGATATTGCCGGAAAAGATTTGGCAAATCCCTGCGGACTTATCAACGGGGCCTGCCTGATGCTGGTCCAGATCGGCAAGGCAGGCATAGCCGAAAAGATACAGAATGCATTGTTAAAAACCCTGGAAGATGGCATCCATACAGGGGATATCTTCGACGCCACTATCAGTACAAAGAAGGTGGGAACAAGGGCCTTCACTGAAGCGGTGATAGAAAGATTGGGCCAGGTTCCCGTCAAATTTAAGCCGGTGACGCTCAATCATAACGCCAAACCCATCAGTATATCGCTGAAGGATAAACAGCCTGCCCGGAAAACACTTATCGGGGTCGATGTATTCATCGACTGGTCCGATGCCGGACGGAACCCTGCTGTTATCGGGGCTCTGTGCGAAAAGGCAAATCTGGAAGACTTGTCTCTGAACATGATATCAAACAGGGGAGTGGTGGTATACCCCAAAGGGCATCCTTCCACATTCTGCACCGACCACTGGCGCTGCCGCTTTACAGCTTCCGAAGGCCAGACGGTTCCGTTCACCCGGGTGCTTGAGCTTCAGCAGAGATTGCACAGCGAAGGGCTTGATATTATTAAAACCGAAAACCTCTATATGTTTGAT
>CALMKH010000253.1 GCA_937867025.1 uncultured Bacteroidota bacterium
TCACACCTGGTGGCCATGCTGGCTCAGGAATACCTTCCTGAAACCACCTCGCTGGAGCGGTCGCTGTCAAAGCGGGGCGACAAGATCTATCTCGACTACCTGCAGAACAGGCGGGGACAAACACTGGCATGTGCATACAGCCTCCGGCCAAAACCGGGAGCCACTGCCTCCGCGCCTCTTAAATGGAGTGAAGTGAAGAAAGGTCTCAATCCGTCACAGTTCACGATAAAGACCTTGCCAAAGAGGGTTGAAAAGCTTGGCGACCTTTTTGAGGGCATACTCGGCAAAGGCATCAATATCCGGAAGTGCTTAAAAAATCTGGGTGAATAATGGATATCATGTAACATCTTTTCCGAATCATATAATAACCGCGGGAGGATTAAACGGATATTTGTAAGCGGGTTAAGCATCCAAACCCCCAAAAATAATTATGAGACAGCAATTACCGGAAGACCATGTAAAAGGCGAACTGAAAACGCTGGCATCATGCATGGCAGCCTTGCAGAAGCAGGGATTCACAGCTAATTTCATGGTAAATGAGACCGGACTCTATGATATCGAGACCAATCAGGTCTATCAGCCCGGACAGATCAGAATTCCGAGTTTTTACAGGTTCGAAGGAGAAAGCGATCCTGCGGACAGTTCCATTCTCTACGCGATAGAAGCTGATGACGGAACCAGGGGACTGCTTTCAGATTCCTACGGCCCTTATTCAGATCCCGAGGTGGGAAAATTCATAGCAGAGGTTCAGGAAATCAATAAAAAGACAAACAAAGATGAGAAACTGTGAGCTTAAGCTCATATTCATGCTCAGGCCCCTGGCGTTTTTGGTATGTTTTTTTGTATGGTGCTGTGCACTTTTTTCCCAGGACAAGAATATGCACCTTGCGCATACCGGGCTCGTCGGCGAATTTTCCTATTTTAAGCAGACTGCCGAGATCCACGCATTGCGCATTTTTAATCACAAGGCACTTCCCGATTCTGTAAAAAGCCTGATGCTGACCAGGTATAATCTGTTGCGCACGGGATATGAGCAGCTGCTGCTTCAACTGATATCCGATATGCATGTCAGGAAAAGGCTTCATTATTTCAAGTGCCTGGATAAATATTTCCGTACCGGCAAAAAGAAAAAAAGGGGGAAAGTGGCATATTTTATAGCAAACTGGGAACGGGTGAAATCACATTACGACACAATGATCAGCTTTCCCACGAGGAAGTATCTCGACAGCATGACATCCGATTACGATAAATTGCACCCCGAGGAGCTGCAGATGCCGGACAAGGAACAAGTGTACCAGCAGGATGCGCCGATTAAGCTTGATGTGCTGGATCCTATAGGCAGCATCGGGTCGCTGATCAAAATATACAGGAAGCTGATGCTGGCCGACGAGCAGAAAGCCTCGAATATCACCGAGCTGTTGAATACACTCCGGTTGCGCCATCCCACCGAACTCATTGCCAGGGATGACGAGCCCCCGGGTGACGGGGATGAAGGCGTGATCCAGCGGGCGACCAAACCGCTGAAAAAAAAGAACTAAACTGATCCTTCGGGAGGTCCTGGGCAAATTGCCTTGATAATCAATAACTCATAGTCCCATAGCCCCAAGGCAGGCCTTTAAGATTTTCATCTGACTGCTGGTTATTCCCTGAAAAAAAACGTATCTTTGCAACCCCTAAAAAAATAGGGGTAATTAAGAGATATGATAACTGTTTCCAATGTTTCCCTGCGTTACGGCAAAAGGGTGCTTTTTGACGAGGTGAATGTAAAGTTCGTTCCGGGCAATTGTTACGGCGTGATCGGCGCCAATGGTGCGGGTAAATCGACATTCCTCAAGATATTATCGGGAGAGATAGAGCCTACTACCGGGCATGTAGAAATCGAAAAAGGGAAGCGCATGAGCGTGCTTAAGCAGGACCACTTTGAGTTTGACCAATTCCAGGTGCTTGAAACCGTGATCATGGGCAATAAGGAACTATACAAGATCATTAAGGAAAAGGAGCATATTTATGCCAAGGCGGACTTCAGTGATGACGACGGTATCAGGGCAAGCGAGCTGGAAGAAAAGTTCACCGAAATGGAGGGATGGAATGCGGAGAGTGATGCAGCGTCCCTGCTCAGCGGTCTCGGCATAACGGAGGAGATTCATTACAAGACCATACACGAACTGAGTAATAATCAAAAGGTCCGCGTATTGCTGGCCCAGGCGCTTTTCGGCAACCCGGACATCCTGCTTATGGACGAGCCTACGAATGACCTGGATGTAGAGACCATCAGCTGGCTGGAAAATTTCCTGGCTAACTTTGAAAACACCGTGCTGGTTGTATCCCACGACAGGCACTTCCTCGATGCCGTGTGCACGCATGTGGCGGATATAGATTTTAACAAGATTCAGACGTACACCGGTAACTATACGTTCTGGTACCAGAGCAGCCAGCTTGCATTGAAGCAGCGCTCTGAGCAGAACAAGAAGGCGGAGGAAAAGAAAAAGGAACTACAGGAATTCATACAGCGTTTCAGCGCCAACGTGGCAAAAAGCAAGCAGGCGACCAGCAGAAGGAAAATGATCGAAAAGCTGAACATCGAGGAGATCAAGCCTTCAACCAGGAAATATCCGGGCATATTCTTCATTCCGGAACGCGAAGCAGGCGATCAGGTGCTGAATGTAGAGAACCTGAGCTTTAAATATGACGGTCAAAACCTTTTCAGCAATATAAACTTTACGGTGTCCAAGGGCGACAAGATCGCGTTCCTGTCGAGGAATGCCCTGGCCATCACCAAGATGTTCGAATGCATCAACGGCAATGAAAAAGCCACTACAGGAACAGCGGATTGGGGCATCACCATCAAGAGGTCTTACATTCCCAATGATAATTCTGCTTTTTTTGAAGGCGTTGACCTGAGCCTGGTCGATTGGCTGAGACAATTCTCCAAGGAGAAAGACGAAACCTTCATTCGTGGTTTTCTTGGAAAAATGCTGTTCAGCGGGGAGGAAAGCCTGAAAAAGGCAAAAGTGCTGAGCGGAGGGGAAAAAGTAAGGTGCATGCTGAGCAAGACCATGCTTGAAAGTCCCAACCTCATCATCGCGGATGAGCCGACCAACCACCTTGATCTGGAAAGCATCCAATCGCTTAACAACAGCTTCATCGATTATAAAGGAACTTTATTGTTTTATTCCCATGACCATGAGTTTATCAATACTGTGGCCAACCGCATCATTGAAATCGGTCCTAAAGGAATGATTGACAAATATTGCACATATGATGAATACCTTGATGACGAGATCACCAAGGAGCGCAAGGTCCAGATTTACGGATAAGGATGAATACAAACAGGTACGACAAGGTTGTTTATTTTCTTGAAACGGTACATATACCGTTATGGCTCATAAAAGACCTTTGCTGGCTGCTCACTTACAGGACGCTTGGCGTTGCGGTGGCAGTCCCTACCATTCTTGTCGCCATCATGATGGCTGTTATAACCAGGCGTGATAAAAACCGGTTTTTACCGAATGTATCAATAGCTTTCTGGATCATTGCCAATACCAACTGGATGTTCGCCGAGTTTTTCGAAGCGGATTTCATCAGGTTTTACAGTTTATACCCATTCCTGGCGGGTATCGGATGCTTTGCAGTGTTTGTGTACCGCAGGCAGGTGAATGCACCTAAAAACAACCAGAATTAATACATAACTTTGTCCCCAGATTATGCCGAAGATTACCTTCAAGTTCGAAGAAAAAGATAAAACACCGGTGACGGTTGATATAGCCAAAGGCGAGATGATACTCGATGTAGCACTCGACAATGATATCGACCTTCATCATAACTGCGGTGCCGTATGCGCATGCAGCACCTGCCATATTTATGTCGAGTCGGGCGGCGACAGCCTGGCGGAGATAAGCGAAAAGGAAGAGGATTTTGTCGACCGGGCAAGAAATCCGAAGTTCAATTCACGGCTGGCCTGCCAGTGCACATTGCTGGAGGATACCGACCTCACGGTAACCATACCCGACCAGTCGGTCATAATAGGACATTAACAAAGACATGACGTATCAATTACCAATATACTGGAAAGACCATGAGGACATAGCCATGGCGCTGTATGAACGATTTGGCGATGAATTTGATGAAGGAAAGATCTACAGGATACGCTTTACAGACCTGATCGAATGGGTTCTGGAAATTCCTAATTTCAAAGGTACACGTGAGGAATGCAATGAAGGCCACCTCGAGATGATCCAGAGTAAATGGGTGTACGAGTGGAGAGATAACCAGTAGCAGGTTTGCATTTTAACGGCCCCGCAGATCCGGGATACCAGGTACCGGTTCCTGATCTTTAAATGATATCATTAGCCCTGGCTACCAGTTCTGCCAGGTCCAGCACTTCCACTTGTTCTTCTTTCTCGAAGTGTTTTACCCCATCCCTCAACATAGTCATGCAGAAAGGACAGTTGGCCGCGATGATAGTGGCACCGGTTGCAATAGCTTCTTCGGTTCGTTCAACATTAATCTCCTTATTGCCTTTTTCGGCCTCTTTGAACATCTGGGCGCCTCCTGCCCCGCAACACAATCCGTTACTCCTGCAGCGTTTCATTTCCACAAGTTCGGCATCGAGTGTTTCGAGCACTGCTCGCGGAGCAATGTACTCCTCATTTGCACGGCCCAGATAACAGCTGTCGTGATAAGTGATCTTGCGGCCCTTGAATGCCCCGCCTTCCACTTTCAGTTTGCCCGTGTTGATAAGGTCCTGGAGGAATTGTGTATGATGCACCACTTTATAATTACCGCCTAGTGACGGATATTCATTTTTGAGAATATTGAAACAATGAGGACATGTGGTGACAATATGGGTGATCCCGTAGCCGTTCATCACGGCAATATTGTTCATGGCCAGCATCTGGAACAGGAATTCATTTCCTGCACGTTTGGCGGGATCGCCGTTGCAGCCTTCTTCGGTGCCCAGTATCGCAAATTCAACCCCGCAGTGATGTAAGATCTTTGCAAAGGCTTTGGTGATCTTACGCGCGCGTTCATCAAAGCTTCCGGCGCAGCCGACAAAAAACAGTACTTCCGGAGTTTTACCTTCTGCCGCATACTGCGCGGCCGTTTTAACCTCAAAACCTAAAGACATGGTGCAAACTTAGCTAAATTTTTAATAAATCAATGATCTCATCCCGCACCAGGTACTTGATACTTTTTCCCTGGTCAAGCATTTTGCGGATGGATGTCGCAGAAATGTCCAGCAAAGGCGTATCGAAAAGTTTAACATTTTTGTGATCTTTGAACGGGTTCGTATAGGTATCGGTCCTGCCATATACAAGTATAGGGTAGGAGAGTATGATTTCAGGATGTTTCCAGGCCGGAACCTGCAGCAGGGTGTCGCTTCCCATGAGGATGGAGAAGCTGTCTCCAGGCAGCGCTTTTCCCAGGGCTTCCAGCGTTTTAAAGGTATAGGACGGTTGTTCGAGTGAAAACTCTATATCAGAAACGGTGAACCCCGGATTGTCAGCAACAGAGCGACTGACCATCTCCAGGCGTTTTTCCGCACTGATCAGCGTATCTGCCGTTTTGAACGGATTGAGCGGGGAAACGACAAACATGACCCGGTCAAGGCCTGCTTCATTGAGAAAAAACTGCGCTATGGCCAGGTGGCCCATATGTATGGGATTGAATGATCCGAAAAAAAGACCTGTTCTCATGGTTTCTGACCGATGAATTCCCTGACAATTTCTTCCGCCCTGGCAAGTGTTTCTTCCAGCCGGTCGTTGATCAGCACTTTGTCATACCTGTTCTCGAACCGCAATTCGTATTGCGCTTTTTCAACGCGCATCTGCAGCTGATGCTCCACTTCCGTACTGCGTTTCCTGAGCCTTTCCATCAGCACGTCTATGCCCGGGGGACGCAGGAAGATAGCCAGGGCCTGGTCGCCAAACTTTTTCTTGATGTTTAATCCGCCGATGACGTCCACATCAAAGATCACTGTTTTTCCCAGCGACCACAACCTCTCTATTTCACTGTTAAGGGTACCGTAAAAAATACCGCTGTACACCTCCTCGTATTCAAGAAACTCATTGTTCCTGACCCTTTTTTCAAAATCTTCACGTTCAAGAAAGTAATATTCCCGGCCATGAACTTCAGATTCGCGCGGTTTCCTGGTAGTGGCGGATACTGAAAAGCCCAAGTTCGGCATAGTGGAAATAAGGTGGTTCACTACCGTGGTCTTGCCGCTGCCCGAAGGGGCTGAAAATATGATAACCTTATTCATTGATCCCTTGTTTCGGGGATACAAAGAAACAATGAAAATTTCAAAAAATCGCACATGTTCATTAATTAACTTTTTTGTGTAAAACCTGCCGGACACAAATAAAAAAAGCCCTTCGTCGGAAGGGCTTTTACTATATTAAGATTGTTGCGGTTTGCCTTCTTCGGGGCCTGGTTTGGGAAGTAACGCCTTCCTTGAAAGCCTTAGTTTGCCTGTTTTTTTGTCAATTTCGACAAGCTTGACCTTCACCATATCACCCTCTTTGAATATGCCATCCATTTTAGGGATGCGCTTCCAGTCGATTTCACTGATATGCAGGAGACCGTCCTTTCCGGGCAGTATTTCTACGAAGGCTCCGAACTCCACAATGCTCTTTACTTTACCTTCGTACACTTCACCTACTTCAGGCACGGCCACAATGCCTTTGATGATGCGGAGGGCCTGGGTCATATTCTCCTTGTTGGCCGACAGAATTTCCACAATACCTGCATTGTCAACCTCGGTAATAGAGATAGTTGTATTGGTGTCTTTCTGTATGCCCTGGATAACTTTACCTCCCGGGCCGATAACAGCGCCGATCTGGTCTTTATCGATAGTGATGCGCTCGATCCTCGGTGTATGCGGTTTGTAGTCGGTATTAGGCTGATCCATGGTCTTGTTCATTTCGTTCAGGATGTGCGTGCGTCCTTTTCTTGCCTGCTCCAAAGCCTGCTCCAGCATTTCCCATCTCAGTCCATTGATCTTGATATCCATCTGGCATGCCGTGATACCTTTGGCTGTCCCGATCACCTTAAAGTCCATATCGCCAAGGTGGTCTTCATCGCCCAGTATATCTGTCAGTATGCTGTACTTGCCTGATTTTTCGTCGCTGATAAGGCCCATTGCCACTCCGCTGACGCCGCTTTTAACCTTGATGCCGGCATCCATCAGGGCAAGGCTTCCGGCGCAAACCGTGGCCATGCTGCTCGATCCGTTGGATTCGAGGATATCACTGACTATCCTTATAACATATGGGTTCTCATCATCGCCGGGAAGGGCTTTTTTCAATCCCCTCAAAGCGAGGTTTCCATGTCCTATCTCCCTTCTGCCCGGTCCCCTGTTAGGCCTTACTTCACCTGTTGAGAAAGCCGGAAAGTTATAGTGCAGCATGAGCCTGCTGTAACCGGCCAGCATAGGTGCGTCAAGCAATTGCTCGTCGAGTTTGCCCCCGAGAGTGACAGTGGTTATCGACTGGGTTTCCCCCCTTGAGAAAATAGCCGAACCATGGGCTGCGGGAAGGTAACCGACTTCTGTCCATATAGGTCTCACTTCGTCGAGTTTCCTGCCATCAAGCCTGATCTGTTCATCCAGTATCATTTTACGCATGGCTTCTTTTTCCACGTCGTGATAATATCTTTTCGCCATGAATTCCTGTTCGAGCAACTCTTCCGGGGTAAGGGAATCGAGATATTCCTTGATTATGGCTTTAAAAGCCTCTGTGCGTACTGATTTTGGTGCGCCGCTCTTGGCAACCTGGTAAACCCTGTCATAAGTCAGATCCCATATCTTTTGTTTCAGGGCCTCGTCGTTCTTCTCGTGGTTATATTCCCTGGCAGGTTTTCTTCCACCCATGGCTTCACAAAGCGCCCACTGCGCCTTACATTGGATCTTGATGGCTTCATGAGCGAACTTGATTGCTTCCAGCATTTCGGCTTCGGCTATTTCGTCGCATTCGCCTTCCACCATGTTGATATCGTGTTCCGTACCTGATACGATCAGTTCCATTGTTGAATTCTCCATTTCCGATTCAGTGGGATTGATCACCAGTTTACCGTTGATTTTAGCTACTCTTACTTCGGAAATTGGTCCGAGGAAAGGGATATCGCTTACCATCAGCGCGGATGATGCGGCAAGTCCTACGAGGCAATCGGGCGGAAAATTCTTGTCGCTGCTCATCAGCATAAGGTTCACCTGCGTATCTGCGTGATAATTGTCGGGGAAAAGCGGACGCAGGGCCCTGTCTACGATGCGGCAAACGAGCACTTCGTAATCGGTGAGCCTGGCTTCACGCCTGTGGAAGCTTCCGGGGATCCTTCCCACGGAAGCGAATTTTTCCTGGTAATCTACGGAGAGAGGAAGAAAATCAACATTTTCTTTTGCTTCTTTTGCTGATACAACGGTTGCCAATATCATGGTATCACCATATTTGACGACTACACTGCCGTCGGCCTGTTTGGCCAGTATCCCTGTTTCGATTTCAATGGATTTTCCATTGCCCATATCTATTGAGCTTCTAAATCCTTTTGGTTTATTTGTCATACGATTCTGTTATATGTTTATTTTGTTTCTTTAATTTTTGCGCTATGGTTTTACTGGATTCTGAAGTGCCGGTAAAACACAAAAAGCCCTCCGGAATGGGGGCTTTTTGTCATAAAATGTATTTTAAAGTCAGGTGTAAATCCTTATTTTCTTATACCTAATGACTTGATCAAGTCACGATATTTGAAAATATCCTGTTTAGCGAGGTAATCGAGGAGAGACCTCCTTTTACCAACCAATTTTACCAGGCTGAGCTCGGAAGCAAAATCTTTGGGGTTCTGCTTCAGGTGCATAGTGATAAAATTAATCCTTTCCGTAAACATTGCAATTTGAGCTTCTGTTGAGCCGGTGTTGGCTTCAGAACCACCAAACTTCTTGAAAATATCTTTTTTCTCCTGTGTTGATAAATGCATATTCTTGTTTTATTTATGCTTCAGCTACTACTGAAACAAATGACCTGTTATTCTTTGTTTTTGAAAACTTAACAATACCGTCAGTCAATGCAAACAGGGTATGGTCTTTACCAATTCCCACATTTTCTGCAGGGTGATGCTTGGTACCCCTTTGACGAACAATGATATTGCCGGCCTTTATTACCTGGCCGCCGTATATTTTTACACCTAATCTTTTGCTATGCGACTCACGTCCGTTTTTGGAACTACCCGCGCCTTTTTTATGTGCCATTTCTTTTTCTGGATTTATGCGTTAATGGATTCGATAAGAACTTTTGACAGGAATTGCCTGTGACCGTTCCTCTTTTTATAGCCTTTCCTGCGTTTTTTCTTAAATACTATCACCTTGTCATCCTTCAGATGCTCAAGCACCTTTCCGGTAACCGTAGCACCCTTGATGCTCGGAAGCCCTACAGAGATCTTGCCGCTGTTGTCCACCAGCATCACCTTGTCGAAGGTAATGGAAGAACCCTCATCCCCGCTCAGGCGGTGAGTGTAAATGTATTTATCTTTTTCAACCTTGAACTGCTTCCCAGCAATCTCTACAATAGCGTACATGCTTTTAAAAAAATTTGGACTGCAAAATTACATCTTTTTACCTGAATTGCAAATATAATGTCCAAAATATTTTACCTGTAAGGGATT
Organism: uncultured Bacteroidota bacterium; assembly: GCA_937867025.1. Classification (GTDB taxonomy): domain Bacteria; phylum Bacteroidota; class Bacteroidia; order NS11-12g; family UBA955; genus JABMMZ01. Next base: position 9,655 of record CALMKH010000253.1, read on the forward strand.
TTCAGCTTTCCTGTATGCCAATCAGGGCATAAAAATATCCTGCTTTTTCGTCACTGTCTTGATTATGAGGCATTTATTTTTTCCTCCATAATATCTTAACATTACGCCTTCCGCTACTTCTTTCGGGGTAATGGAATCGGGACTGCCCGGTATTTTCAGCTGGTAATCAGAGCCTCCCATTTCCGTGGCGGTCTTGATGGAGGCCACAATATCAATGGTCTGGCCTTTTTTTACTTTCATCACGTCCACCTGATTAAAGCTGTCTTTCATGATGCCGAAACGATCCGCCTTGTTATCCGAAAACAGGCTGTCAGCTGTTAAAGTGAACGAACGCAATGCCTTCAGCCTGATAACAAAACTGGTGGTGACGGGACTTCCCGCCACTCCGCCGTATATAGTCTGTTTGGTGGCGGAGATAACCTGGAAGTCCTTGTTTTTGACTTTTACAGGCTTGAATGAAAGAGCCAGGAAGGCTGTCAGTAAAATGGATAATGTTCTCACAATGATAGGTTGTTCAAAAACAGTACCAATAAAAAAAGCCCCGTAAAGGGGCTTAATTTTTTTCCCATCTCATTATAAAATCAATCTCCAATTATGATACGGGCAGTTGTTGTATGGTCACCTATATTCACTTTTATCATGTATATTCCACCCGACACCGTGCTGATATCGACCAGAAGAGAGCCGTCAGACTGTCCTGAGTAGACAAGGTTTCCGAGCACATCGTAAATTTCCGCATGCATGTTCCTGCCTTCGGTATTGCTTACAGTGAAGGTTCCGTTGCTTGGGTTCGGATAAATGCTTATCTCCGTGTCACCGGCAAAGGATTGAATAGCAGTTGTGGCACTTGCCCTGCTGGTCATTTCACAGGTGCATCCGGCTATATTGGTGGTGCGCAGCTTCACATTGAAATTACCTATATAAAGATACTGATATACCGGCTCCACGTCTGTCGATGAGCCTCCTTCCCCAAAGAACCACTCATATTTGTCATACGTGGTGTTGGATGGCGTGAATTTTACTCTCCTCATGCCCATATCTTTGTAGGTAAAGCCGCATTGAGGCGATTCGCTCACTGTGATGGTCTTTCTGACCGTATCGCTGCAGGCTCCAGGATAAGAGGCCACAAGTGTCACTGTATATGTGGTAGTATTTGCCGGATTATACAGTGCCTTTGGTGCAGGCGAAGTGGAAGAGGTGTTATTTCCAAAATCCCAGAAATATTCAATACCCCCCCTGTCCCCATTGGTTTTGTTGACAAATGCAGCGGACTCACCCGAACAAATATCCTTTACGATAAAGTCGGCTTCCGGCTGTATCATGACCGTGAAGGCTTTTGTGGTGACAGCTTCGCAACCATTGCTGTACGAAGCTTTCAATGTAGCTGAGTACGGTCCTTCGGAAGTCCAGGTCCTTGTCACATGTTTTAACACGGAGGTGAAGTTATCGCTGAAAGTCCAAGTATATACAGGGTTAGGCAGGTCTTCCACGGTTGTATTGGTAAAGATGGTGGGGACCTTTCCGCAGAACTGGTTGGCACTGAAGTCAGGGCTGGGCGTTGGTTTGATTGTGACCTGTTTGGTGATGGAATCCTTGCAATCGAATTCGGATACGGCAAGTAATTTTACATTATATGTGCCCGGAGCGGTATATGCGTGTATGCCGTTGAAAAGCGAGGAACCGGACCCGTCGCCAAAAGTCCAGTAAGCACCCTGTTCTCCCAGTGCGATAGTAGACGTGTTAGCCAGTGCAAGCGGGGTCCTGGCACATACGGGGGTTAACGGAGGAACAAAGTTAGCGACAGGTCTTGCAAACATATATGCGTTCCTGACGGCAACAGATGAACATCCGTTTGCGGAAGCCGTCAGGGTGACCTTATAACCGCCAGGGGTGCCGTATTGATGTGTCGGGTTTGTGGCGGTGCTGTGAGGTGTTCCGTCGCCGAAATCCCAGTCGTAGGTAAGTGTGCCGTTACCTATAACGGTCTGGTTCTGGAAGCTTACCGGAGCTCCTTCACATTTGTTGTTCACCCTGAATTTGGTAAGAGGTATTTCACCAACCTCCACCGCAATGGTCGTATCCTTGATAACATTCCATGGGAAACTCTTGGCCACAAGAGTGACATAATATACCCCGGGAGTCTTGTATTCGTATACAGGACTCTGCAGGTCGGAACTGTCGCCGTTTCCAAAGTACCACATATAGCTGGCATTGCCGGAATGAATGGTAGTCAGATTGTCGAAAAGCACGGCATCTCCCAGGCAGATCGAGGCGGGGAATTTAAAGTTGGGTTCCGGTGTCGGTGCCACCACCAGAGATCGTTTGATGGTGGAATCGCAGAAATTCGGGCCCAGGTCAGAGAATGTGATGGAGAATGTTATGAGGCTGTCGAGGTAGGCGGACTTAGGTTTGAAGGTAATCGTTCCGGGGCCTGAACTTGATGGGGAGACAACCACATATTCCCCCGACGGCACGATTTGCCCTGACTTGGTCCTGGCCACAATGCCGGTAATGAACCAGCTGGAATTGTGCGAGGTATTGCTGTGCCCGTTTGGCGGGGTGATTTCATAAGAAATGGTTTTGCCAACTTCTATAATGTCCGGAGCAGACGGATCCCCGACCTTGAATTGCCCCTCAAATACACTTCCTTTTGTTATGGATGCACCAATTGGTCTGGGTTTGATAGTCGCTTTTACAGCCACCCTGTTTGAAAGGCAGAGTTTCCTGTAGAAGACGCGTCCGTCCCATGAATAGTTGGAGGAAATTCCTGTGAACTGGTTGGATGAAACCGTGCCTGTCGATATTGTCAGGTCGGCATTTGAATAGCTCAGTGTCGCATTCTTGAAGGTAATGCATTTCTGTGTAGTGCCTCCGTCGCAAAGGATGTAGAATGCATATTGCTGGCCTGCCGGAATATTGAGCGGCGATTTAAGACTTATGCCCACCATGTGACCGTACCCGGTTGTTGTAACACTCTTTGTGTCATACAGGGTCCAGGCTGACTGGTTGCTTTCAAATCCCGAATATGTGCCTGTTTTGTAGTACACGTAAACAGTATACGGTCCTGCATAAGCGAAGTGCTGCCAGAAACTGTCGACAAGCACATCATTGACGGTGGATATATTGAAATAGGACCCGGAGTACCGTATGCCGTTAAACCTGTATGGTCCCTGGAAAGCCCATTGATCATTCAGGAACAATTGGGCATTCTGCGCATAGAAGTATGTAGTGCCTGTTACAGGTGGCGTGAGGAAGGGGCTACCGGTCCCAATAATGTTGCCGCCGGTCGCTTTCTCATACCAGAATGTCGAGTCACCGGTATTTTTGCTGGCCCCGATGACGACCCTGCTGCCGCTTCCGCAGGCTGCCCCGTCTATAGGGGTCGGATTTCCGGCTATTGCTGCGGATATCCTGGATGTTCTGAATGTATCATTCAGCAGGTTATTGTCACCCGCATATTGTACAACCGCATTAAAATTCAAAAGTCCTCCATTGCTGTTATTAATGCTTCCGACATTGAAGCTCACACTGCTGTTAGTGGATAAGGAGCCGGTGTAAGTAGCGCTGATAGACGTGTTGACGGCACCTGAAACGGTTACCAGGACCGGAATGTTTGAAATGGTTGAATTGCCTTCGTTTTTCAGGACGACATTGATGGATTGCGAAGAACTTGGGCATGATTTGTCGTACATGGGAGCCAGTTCGGTGATTGTGGCATCACTGGCATAACGCTCAAAGAGTTTGACATTGTCTACTGCCAGATATCCTGAATACGTGGCATTGACCGTATTGTCCCACCTGAACCTGAAACGGAACTGGGTGTAGCCGATGTAGGAACTGAAATTGTAGATCACGCTCACGGGAACTGATGTGACAGTGGTATACACGGCAAAAGCTGACCAGGAAGAGCCGTTGTCGGTTGAAACTTCCATGTAGCCCGTTCCGCCGTTATACAGGGTCATATAATCGAAGCTGAGGTATAAGTTGGCTTTCCCCACCGTGTTTATGGCTGGCGACTGCAGGGCGACGTTGTCGGCAACACCATTTGTTGCCGTACCACCTGCCGATCCCCCGTTATAACTGTCAGCGATCGCGTAGTTATTATCAAACGGCGGGGCAAAATAAAATTTAGGATGTTTTCCAAATACCCAATTGTCAACACCTGATACGCCTGCTATGATGTTGTTGGACCATCCGGCGGGAGGTGTTGTACCTGAGGTGGAGGAAAAATTCTGATTGATGAGATAATTCTGCCCTGTCAGGTTCACGCTGAGCAGAATCAGGAAAAGGAGAGTTAATGCAGTTGTTTTCTGGGTCGAAGTTGTGAGGTTCATACGGTTGATTTATATTGTTTGAATTAAAATTTATGGAAATCCATGGAAAGTTATCTTCTAAACCACTATTGCTTTAAATAATTAAAGCTTTCGATACAACAAAACATTGAAAATTAAAGAACTAATCGACAAATGGACGGAAATTGACGACCATTGACGGTTCAAATGTAATTACTTTTTGATAAGAAATTCAAAAAATACAAAAAAAAAGCCCTTAAATTTTTTAAGGGCTTTGTAACTATCAGAAAATGAGCTTAATCTGTCAGAATTATAGATGCGTTGTATATGGTTCCGGCTATATCCACCTTTACATTGTAAAGACCTTTCGCGAAGTTCCTCAAATCAATTTTTGAGGTGTCTTCAGTTGTATTGAGGGAGTAAACAACATCACCCAGGGCATTGTACACTTCGATGTGCATTCCCTGACCGGATGTGTTACTTACATGAAAGACACCCTGGGTTGGGTTAGGGAAAATATTGATTCCGCCTGACGTGTTTAACCGGTTAATATCCGTTGTGGCACTGATCGCCTTGGTGATCTGGCATGTACAGCCGGCTACATTTGTTGCAGACATGGTCACTTTAAATTTGCCGGCATACTTATATTGATAGTCTGGAGTGGCTGACTTAGATGTTCCGCCTTCTCCGAAGAACCATTCATATTTCGTATAGGTGGTATTGGAAGGAGTGAACCTCGCTTTCAGGAATCCAAGATCTTTGTAAGTGAAATCGCATACCGGGGCCTCACTCACCGTAATGGTTCTGCGCACTGTGTCGCTGCATGCTCCCGGGTAGGAGGCCGCCAACGTAATGGTATATGTGCTGGTGCCCGCAGGATTATACAGGATTACGGGTGCTGCCAAAGTGGAATAGGTGCCGTTACCGAAATCCCAGTTATACTCTATGCCGCCTCTGTCGCCCTGAGACAGATTTACAAATTCAGCTGTTTCTCCAGAGCAGATATCCTCAACGGCGAAATCAGCCTTTGGCTGTATCAGCACTTCAAAATCTTTGGTGATGCTTCCACTGCAGCCATTGCTGTAATCCGCTTTTAGGGTAACGGTATAAGGGCCTTCAACCGGCCATGTCCGCGTAACATGTTTCAGAGTGGAAGAGTAATTGTCGCTGAAGGTCCATGTGTAGACGGGATTAGGGAGGTCCTCGGTCGTGTTATTCCTGAAGACAGTCGGTTTTTTACCGCAGAGCTGGTCGGCAGTAAAATCAGGCGAAGGCGCAGGTTTGACAACAACTGCTTTTGTAATGGAATCCCTGCAGTCGAATTCCGATACAGCCAGCAGTTTTACCTGGTATGTGCCGGGAGCGGCATAGGGGTGTGCCCCATGGAATTGTGTGGAACCGTCACCATCACCGAAATTCCAGAATGCCCCCTGGTTGCCCAGTGCAATGGTGGATGTATTCGGCATAAACACTTCGGTCCTGGCGCAGGCCGGCGTCACAGGAACAATGAAGTTCGCCACAGGACGCGCAAACATATAGGCATTTTTGACAAGCGTGGACACACAACCATTGGCAGAGGCTTTAAGCGTGACTTTGTATCCCCCTGGGGCGGAATACAGGTGTGTCGGGTTCGTAGCGTTGCTGTGAGGTGTTCCGTCACCGAAATCCCAGTCGTAGGTAAGTGTTCCGTTGGCAACAGTAGTCTGATTCTGGAAGCTTACGGCAATTCCCTGGCATTTGTTATTGACCCTGAATTTAGTGATTGGCAATTCACCTATCTCCACCGTGATGGTTGTATCATGTATGACATTCCATGGGAAGCTTTTAGCCACCAGTCGTATGTTATAAATGCCTGAAGCCTTGTATTCGTAAACCGGGCTCTGCAGGTCGGAACTGTCGCCATTCCCGAAATACCACATATAGGTAGCATTACCCGATTTTATGGTAGTGGTGTTGTCAAACAGTACGATATCCCCCAGGCAGATGGAGGCCGGGAATTTGAAATTCGGCCATGGCGTTGGTGCCACTACTACCGTGCGCCTGATGGTGGAGTCGCAGAAATATGGACCCAGGTCGGAATAGTTGATGGAGAATGTAATGAAGCTGTCAAGATAAACAGACTTAGGGATAAATGTCACCCTGCCTGGCGTGCTTCCGGATGGAAGACTAACGGAATATTCCGTGGCAGGTACCAGGACGCCGTATTTTGTTCT
>CALMKH010000254.1 GCA_937867025.1 uncultured Bacteroidota bacterium
TTCACTTCATTCTGTATGCTTTGCAATTCGACATACAGTATCCATTGTTCATTAAAGTCGGTTATAAAGACAAACTTCTGGTGCGGGTCATTTACATACTGCTTGAGCCTGATGTCGGCCATCTGCAGTTTTCCGGGTTCTTTAAGGCTGATTTCCTTGCCTTTTCTCCAGTTGTCATCAGAGCAATAAAATGATGAAGGAATATCCTTGTTAAAACTTATCGAATCCAGAATAATATGATGAAACTCGAGGAAGGTAGAGCCCGGCAGAATATCTATCACACGGTTGATATCCTCTTCTTCTTCAAACCAGACTTTAAAGCGATAAATCATAGAACTGCAAATGTAAATTATATTTTTATTTTTTCCTCTATCCCCAATTCTTTCGCCATATTTTTGAGATAAAGCATGGCATCCTCATATGTATCAGGGACAAAACCATCCAGAATTGCCTGTTTAACCCTCGTTTTCAGCACCCCTATATCTTCTTTCCGCACAATCTCGAAATTTGCCATAATATCGTTGCCTGTCACCGGTGGTTGCCAGTTCCGGAGATAGTCCCTTTCAGCCACATCCCGTATCTTTTCCTCAACCAGCGCAAAATTTTTCTTAATCCGCTCCACTTTTTTTTCATTCTTGCTTGTAATGTCGCTGCGGCATAACATCATCAGAGCGTCTATATCCTCTCCCACCTCCATCATCAGCCTTCTCACCGCGCTGTCAGTTACAACATCCTGCGAAAGCACAATGGGCCTGAGATGCAGCAATACCATTTTTTCAACAAATTTCATGCGATCATTCAGGGGCAGCTTCATGCGCCTGAATATTGGTTTTACCATCCTGCTGCCCTTATCTTCATGACCGTGAAACGTCCATCCCGTTCCGGGTTCAAAGCGCTTGGTGGCGGGTTTTGCAATATCATGCAAAATGGCAGCCCATCTCAGCCACAGGTCGTCACTCAGCTGCGCGAGATTGTCCAGCACCTTCAGCGTATGATAAAAATTGTCTTTATGGCTTAGACCGTTAAGCGTTTCAACACCATGCAATGCCACCATCTCAGGAAAAATGATATGCAGGAGCCTGGTGTCGAACAGGTATTCAAATCCGATGGAAGGGACCGGTGAAAGGATGATCTTGTTGAGTTCATCGGTGATACGTTCCTGCGAGATAATGCCAATCCTCTCACGGTTTCTTTCTATACCTTCGTATGTGGCATGATCGATCCTGAAACCTAACTGCGTGGCAAAACGGATTGCCCGCATCATCCGGAGAGGGTCGTCGCTGAATGTCGTGTCCGGATCGAGCGGTGTGCGGATAATCTGGTGTTCAAGGTCGTCGAGACCGTTGAAAGGATCAAGCAGTTTGCCAAAGTTCTCCTTATTCAGGCCGATGCTCATGGCATTGATGGTCAGATCGCGCCTGTCCTGATCATCCTGTAACGTACCTTCTTCCACAAAGGGTTTGCGGCTGTTGCGTTCATAACTTTCTTTCCTGGCGCCGACAAACTCCAGAACCAGATCGCCGTAAAGGACCTGGGCAGTTCCAAAGTTTTCAAAAAAACTGAATTTGGAAGGCTTGAGTTCGGAAGCCACTTTGCGTGCAAAGTCAATTCCTTTGCCAATCACCACTATGTCAATGTCCTTGCTATCTCTTTGCAGGAACACATCCCTCACAAAACCCCCGATCAGGTATATCTCTACCTGGTTCCTGTCGGCCATTTCCCCGATCTTTCTGAATAATGGCAGGTTGGAATCAAACAGGTTTGGAGACGGAAAATTCATGATGCAAAACTAGGAAAACAATTGACAATGGACAATTCACAATGGATAATTCAATCCTTTAATTATTTCACCGGGAGTTTTCTACGACGGCGGTGTGTTTATCCGCCACGTTCGTAAACTCCCTGAAACCAGGTTGCCTCCTGCCGTTTTCTTTTGCCGATTACTGAATACTAATTGCTATTATTGCACCATAACATGAGACTTTCTTTAATAATAATCCTATTCCTTCTGGGGAACTGCGGTCAGAAAACAGAAAAGGCAGACGCCATTTATCACAACGGGCAGATCATTACTATGGATGACAGTATCGGGCAAGCCAGCGCCATGGTGGTGAAAGATGGTAAAATTATTGCGATCGGCGATGAATCCCTCCTGGAGAAATACAGCTGTGATCAGGCGAATATAGTTGATCTGAAAAATCAGTTCGTGTACCCGGGACTTATAGATGCGCATTGCCACTTTTACGGCTATGCAAAGAACCTGATGAGCTGCAACCTGGTCGGCACAAAAAGCTGGAGTGAGGTTTTGACCATACTCGATTCATTTGCCGCAACGACTGAATCGGCCTGGGTAACAGGCAGAGGCTGGGACCAGAACGACTGGGCCGAAAAAACATACCCGACGAATGAAGCGCTCAACACCATGTTCCCTGACAGGCCGGTGATACTGAAACGGATTGACGGTCATGCGGCGATATGCAACCGGAAAGCACTGACCCTGGCAGGTATTGATGCGCAAACCTCTGTTGAAGGAGGCGAAATTGTAAAGGCGAACGGAAAACTGACCGGCGTTTTGGTTGACAATGCTGTTGACCTTGTTGAAAAGGTTGTGCTGAATGCCTCCTCCGCAGATATGGTCAAAGCGTTGAAAAAAGCCGAGTCCGAATGTTATGCCCTGGGCCTGACTACACTGGCTGATGCCGGCCTCGACCTGAAAGAGTGCCTGTTCCTCGATTCGCTCCATAAAACCGGCGATCTCTCCATGTATTTGTACCTTATGCTTAACCCTACTGAAAAAGGTCTGGAATATGCCAGGAGCAAAGGCATTTACGAAACGGATCATGCCAGGATCGGCAGCTTTAAGCTCTATGCTGACGGAGCCCTGGGCAGCCGGGGAGCTAAACTTAAAAGGGATTATTGCGACAGGAAAGGGCATTCAGGCATGTTGCTGAACAGCATGGAATTTTTCAATTCATTCTGCGATAAAGTATACCATTCAACCACATACCAGGTCAATACTCACTGTATAGGCGATTCAGCCAACAAGCTCATTCTGCAGACCTACTCAAAATACCTTCCAACCGGGAATAACAGGCGCTGGCGGATAGAACATGTCCAGATCGTCGATACCGCCGATGTTTTCCTGTTTAAAACATACGCTATAGTTCCCAGCGTGCAGCCCACACATGCCACAAGCGATGCCCCCTGGGTAAAGGACAGGATCTGTGAAGACAGGATGCCCGGAGCCTATGCATACAGGAGATTGCTGCAGCAAAACCATTACATTGCCCTTGGAACCGACTTCCCTGTAGAGTACCTGAATCCGCTTTATACATTCTACAGTGCCGTGTTTCGCGAAAATGCCAACAACAGGGAACAGGGGGCATTCCTCCTTGGAGAAAAGCTCAGTCCTGAAGAAACGCTGAAAGGCATGACCATCTGGGCAGCAAAAGCGTGCAAGCTTGAGCACCGGAAAGGCTCCCTTAGCATCGGAAAGGATGCGGACTTTGTAGTGATGGACAAAAACCTCCTGACTGCCGGAAAGGAAGAAGT
>CALMKH010000255.1 GCA_937867025.1 uncultured Bacteroidota bacterium
CATCCCCGGTTTTTCAAGACGGGCGCAAATATAACCTGCCCGGGCCAGTGTATTCAGCAGCCGGATTTCATTCCGCGAGCTGTCGAAAGGAAAATCAAGCGAATAACAGCCAATGCCGCCGATAAATGCGATGACCGGTAACTTTCGCGCTGTGCGTGGCCTGGTGATAATGATACGCTGTTGTCCTGCTGCTGATTTTGTTTCTGTATAGATTACGTCGAGGTCTTTGTATCGCTCTTCCGGGAAAGCCCTGAAGACATTCTTGCCTTTAATGAGTTTTTTTGTTCGCCTGATTCTGTAGGAAAAGAGTTGCCCCGGCTGCCTGCCTGCCAGGAATGCGAATACATCAGACGTAGACGTCATGGTGGCCGTATCGAGGTTCAACAGGATATCACCCTTTTTAAACCCGGCCTGTTCAGCTGTGGATTGCGGAAGCACATCAGCTATCAGTACCCCGCCTTTGCCGGGCAGCTCCATAATTTTCCTTGCATCCTCCGTAAGGTTTTCCATGCGTATGCCGAGGTACACCCTGCGCGGCAGTTCCTGCGCAAATGCGGCGGTGGAACTTAGCCATACCATAAGTATCAGTAGTTGTTTCATAGATGAGGTACTGACAAAAATACGGTTTATGTATGGATGTCAGTATGCAGAAAAGGCTTTTTTAACGCGCCGCGGATGGCAACGGCAGCTGGCGCCATGAATGCGCCGTGCTTTGCATGCAGGGCAGAGGTGGCGCAAAGCAAACCGCTGCCCACATAACAAACACCAGCAGACAAGGCGACACTATAGCGTACAGCCGCTGTCCGGCGCCATACTTCCTTTCCGGAACTGTCCCGGCGTCATACCCTCAGATAACCTGAATGCCCTGATGAAGGCGCTTGTATCGGCAAAACCTGAAAGCTGGCTGATTGTTTCAATAGTAAGCAACCGGTCTTTCAGCAAGAGTTTCGAGCGCTGCATGCGTTTATCTACAAGGAAACGGTGAGGAGTGATGCCGAACAGCTCGCTGAACGCACGCTTGAAATGATGCACCGACAGGCAGGCAGCCTGTGAAATATCTTCGAGCCTGAGCTGGGCCCCCATATGCGCTTCCATATAATCCCTGGCAATGTGCAAACGTTTGTAAAGCTCTGTACGTGTTGACTGCTTGCGGCTTTTGATGCGGTCGATTTCAGGTCGTAAATGCTGGTGCAAACAGATAAGCCGTTTCAGCATACGCGTATATATGGCATCGGTATCCACCTGGTGGTACTGGAATGTGTGGTGTAAAAGTTCTCTCAGTTGCAGGAACAGTTGGGCGATCTGCGGATCTTTGTCATACGTGCGTTCAAAGAACAGCAGCTGTCCCGATGAGACGTCGAACGGATCATCGAGCAGTTCTTCCTCGCTGCAGGACATGTCGCGCATCAGCGCTTCGGCCAAGCCGGGTTTGAATGCCACCAGTATCATTTCCTGTTCCGTATCGGCAGTGAAGGATGTGCGGTAGTGTTGTCCCTGGTTGACCACAAGGTAATTTCCTGGATGCACCATGTAGTCGTTGCTTCCCACCTTATAATGCTGTTCGCCTGCAAGCATGCACCTGATGGAGAGGCGCGACACATGGTCGCCGGTTTCTTCCAGCGATTTTGCCCGTATGCTCAGTGTGCCCGTTTCCAGAAGCCCCATCGGCTGGGCCTGGTTGGAGCAATACACATTTCCCAGCAGGCTGCTGCGGATACTGTTGCAATATGGACACCAGCTTTTACTCAAGGCTTGATGGCGAACTTATGAAAAAATGAATGAAGCTGAAAATTTAATCTGTAAACGATCAAAGTGAACGGATAGGGAAACATCTGGGTTAAAAAACCCACAGGTTTTAGGTAAAAATGCCATTTTATCTTTCGGTTATCGCACAGGCAAGGGTTTGTTTTTCGTTAATGCATTGATTGTTTTGATCTTGATATGTTGTAACCGTATTTTCAGGATGATGCACTTCCACAGGTTTGAAAACAAAGTGTCTTACGTTTTTACACCGATATCCATCTCGGTAAAAAGGCGTATATCGCTAAGTTATCGAGTAGAGTCGGAAAAAAAGTCAATTTTTATTAATGTATAAGGTATTGTCTTTAAAAAAATTATGTTATAAAAATTGCGACAGGCAATTCATAATCTCCTGAATGCTTTACAAAATCAGTTTTAATCCCTAACTTTACTTAAAGCCCTTCGGAAATGCTGAGTATATCTACGTTCCGGGTGTTTGTACCTAACAGCGTCACCAATTAAATGAGAAAGCATATGGAAAACATTAACCAGACTAAAGAAGGATTTATCAAATCGGCGGTTTTATCCGTATTGATCCTGTGTATTTGTCTTATGCCGTTCGTACTATTCTCTCAAATCCCAACCAGGATTATTGTCAATCCGGGTTTTGAAGAGCCCGCCCTGGGTTGTGCGAACAGTTATGCCAAGCTTCCGCAATCCAGCGTGCCAGGCTGGGAGACCACGGATAATGTGTCTTCCAGCACTGTCATGTGCGGAACTGCAGGTTCGGCCCAGTCTTTCCTTATTGAGTTATGGACAAGCACCTTTAATAGCCGTAGCGCTTACCAGGGTTCACAGTTTGCAGAAACCAACGCCAACAGCGGTGCTTTTCTTTACCAGGAAATATGTCTTCTTGCCAACGAATCGGTGCCCTTTTCTGTATGGCATCTCAGGCGAGCGTCCTCAGGTACCGGTGAACAGATAGCAGCACATCTTCAAACACCTGCCGGTGTCAGTATTGCTACCGGGTCAACACATACGGCAACAGGCGTATGGACCAACTATACAGGAACCCTCACCAACAATGCCTCCACAGGACTCAGGAGATACGGCTTCAGGGCGGTATCGGGTGGCAATACCGGCAATCTGCTGGACAATGTCACCATTTCGTTGAAACCGCTGGTCGACATCAAGGGGTTTACTTCTACCGGAACCTACGAGCTCGACAGCAATTATCTGAACGTGTATGTAAACGGCACGCTCTCCAGCGCCGCCATTGTCAACCTGACAAGGACAGGAACCTCAACCTATCTTTCAGATTACACGATCACGAGTCCCAGCCGGGGAAACATCAGTATGAACGCCAATGGCGATGTCCAATGGACACTGCAGCCTGGCGACTATAATCCGAATCTTTCAAGCGGCTCTACCGCAGGCCTGATCTCTATCAAGTTCAAGGCGCTGAATGAAAGCGTGTATGAGGCAAATGAATCTGTGACCTATACGATCTCATCTGTATCAGGCGGAGGAGGAGGAAATTCAAGTCTCGATCTAGCTTCAAGCATCAACGGCTTGAGTGCTGCTTGCGCTACGACAGTGGGTTCTGCAGGGTTCAGCGTCATTGATGTTACCGCCCTGCCGGTTAGACTGATTGATCTCAGGGCTGAGAGAGAAGTAGGATATAATGCTGTATACTGGACAGTAGCCGAAGAGGATAATACGGCTAAATATATAGTGGAATACAGTACCAATGGCCTGGATTACATTCCGGCAGGCGAGCTGGCCTACGATCCGTCGGCTGACTTCAGATATGTCTTCAACCATTCGATAGGCGAATTCCCCGAGTTCAGCTACAGGCTGAAAGTAAAAGACAGGGAAGGGAACATCAGCAATCTCGGCGATCCGGTGACACTGAGCAGGACCATTAATAACTCGCTTTCCATTTTTCCGAATCCGAACCGGGGCGTTTTTACCGTGAATTATTTTTCAGGAAGGGAAATGCTCACCACCTTCAGGATGCTTGACGTCTGCGGGAAAGAGGTATACAGCAGGGAAGTCATGTCGCAGAAAGGCGAGAACAGTTTCGTGATGGGAACAGATTTTGGCCTTGAGAACGGCATATACTACCTAAGCTATGCGTATGGCGAAAATACCAGGACGGTGAGGGTGGATATTTTGAGATAATTGATTCCTGCTGTAACCAGGGGCTTCATATCGCGTGCGGAACGGTTAACCGTTTAGGCCACCCGCTTTTCGCATAGGTGATTATTTCCCTTCCTTCACTACATTTTTTCTTGGCACATTGAATACTATAGATGTCAGCACAGGTATAAAGAAAATGGCAACTGTCAAAACTGAAATGCCTATATCTGCGCCATGGCTGCCAAGGAATTTGCTGAAAGGGCTTTCAGGATACACATGTTCGTAAAGCGATAGCAGGAGTTTGGTACCCAGTATGCCGATCACTATGAATGCGGCCGTTTCCAGGAATCTGTACCTGGCCATCAGTCTGACAAACCACTGCGCGATGAAACGCATGGCGAGAATGCCGATGAAGACGCCTATGCAGACCAATATGATATTGGGTGTGAAAGCAACGGCGGCAAACACATTGTCAATAGAAAATGCTATATCCATCAATTCGACAAGACACACCGTGGCCCAGAATGTACCGATGGAACCTACAGTGGCCCTGTAAAACCAGTTGCTCTGTTTGTCGATGATGTCATCCTCCTTTGTCGGGGTTTGCTTGCCTTTATACCAGTCCCATACAAGGTATAAGAGGTATAATCCTCCAAGTGGTTTCAGCCACCATATCCGTATAAGCACGGCAGCGAACAGCATGGCCAGCCCCCTGAATATATAGGCGCCCCAAATGCCGTATTTCAGGGCCTTGTTGCGTTGTGATTCGGGAAGGTCCATGACCATGGTGGCCAATACTGCGGCGTTGTCAACAGACAAGAGGCTTTCGATGATGATAAGGTTGCAGATGATGGCCAGCGATGTGCCCGGATCACTGATAATCTCCTGCCATAATATGCTTGTCTGTTGAATGAAATCGCTCATGTATGCTATAAATAAAGCGCGCAAAGAACATTCATTTTTGCCGGAAAACAAAATCCGGTTGAAGGATAAGGGGATAGGATATAGGATACAGGAAAACCAGGAAGTAAGGCGGGGAGGTCAGGCAGTTGAAATAATATATAAATAACGGTCAACCTTATTTAGGCATCAACAATCAACACCCCAATAACTATTCACTTATAACCAATAACTAATTCCTGAATACGATCTGGTGATCGAAGGAATCCACAATGATGGGTTTTTCTTTTTTGACCTCACCTGTCAGGATTTTCTTTGAAAGTTCATTCAGCACTTTCTTCTGCAGCACTCTCTTCAGCGGACGTGCACCGAACTGCGGATCATAGCCCAGCTGGGCCAGCCATTCTATGGCTTCGTCCGTCATTTCCAGCGTGAAGCCCGCTTCGGCGAGCTGCCTGATCATGCCGTTCATCTGTATCCTGACGATATCGAGAATATGTTCCCTGCTCAATGGCTCGAACATGATCACCTCATCGATACGGTTCAGGAACTCGGGCCTTATCGTATTCTTCAGCAGCTGGTATACCTCATTCTTGGTCCTGGCCAGGATTTCATCCTTGTTATGTTCATCCAGGGCTTCAAAATTTTCCTGTATAATATGAGAACCGATATTGCTGGTCATGATCACTATGGTATTCCTGAAGTTGGCGGTTCGGCCTTTATTGTCGGTCAGGCGGCCGTCATCGAGAACCTGCAGCAGGATGTTGAAGACATCTGGGTGCGCTTTTTCGATCTCGTCGAGCAGTATCACTGAATAAGGCCTTCTCCTGACAGCCTCAGTCAATTGTCCTCCCTCATCATATCCGACATAGCCGGGAGGCGCTCCGATAAGCCTGCTGACCGTATGTTTTTCCTGGTATTCGCTCATGTCGATCCGCACCATCGCGTTGTCGTCATTAAAGAGGAAAGACGCCAGGGCTTTAGCCAGCTCTGTTTTACCAACCCCTGTAGTGCCCAGGAAGATGAACGAACCTATGGGGCGTTTCGGATCCTGTAAGCCGGCTCTGCTGCGACGCACGGCGTCGGATATGGCAGCGATGGCTTCATCCTGCCCGACGATGCGTTTATGAAGTTCTTCTTCGAGGTGGATCAGTTTTTCCTTTTCGCTCTGCAGCATGCGGCTCACGGGAATGCCTGTCCATTTGCTGACAACTTCGGCAATGTCTTCTGCACTCACTTCCTCTTTCACCATCGGTTTGTCACCCTGCACTTCAGCGAGTTTAGCCTGCAGTTCCAGTACTTTCTGCTCCGCCTCTTTTATTTTTCCGTAACGCAGCTCCGCCACCTTGCCGAAATCACCGTTGCGTTCGGCCTGGTCGGCTTCGTTTTTATAACTTTCAATGGAACTCTTGGTGGCCTGAATGTTTTCCACAACTTCCTTTTCCCTTTGCCAGCGTGCGTTTATTGTATTACGCTGCTCGCCAAGGTTAGCCAGCTCCTTGTTGAGTTTCTCCAGTTTTTCTGTGTCATTCTCTTTTTTAATGGCCTCGCGTTCGATCTCCAGTTGCATGATCTTGCGGTTCATCTCATCGAGTTCTTCCGGCAATGAATTGATCTCTATCCTCAGTTTGGAAGCAGCTTCATCCAGCAGGTCGATGGCTTTGTCCGGAAGGAAGCGGTCGCTGATGTAGCGGTTGGACAATTCTACGGCATTGATGATGGCCTCGTCCTTAATCTGCACTTTATGATGGACTTCATAACGCTCCTTGAGTCCGCGCAGGATGGAAATAGCATCCTGTACATCCGGCTCTTCCACCATGACTTTCTGGAAACGCCTCTCAAGGGCTTTGTCATTTTCAATGTATTTCTGGTATTCGGAAAGTGTAGTGGCTCCAATGGCTTTCAGTTCGCCGCGCGCCAGCGCCGGTTTAAGAATATTGGCGGCATCCATCGCGCCTTCGCTTTTTCCGGCGCCCACAAGGGTATGTATCTCGTCAATGAACAGGACGATCTCCCCGTTGCTTTTGATCACTTCATTTACAACGGCTTTGAGTCTTTCCTCAAACTCACCTTTATATTTGGCGCCTGCTATAAGTGCGCCCATATCCAGGCTGAAAATAGTTTTTGACTTCAGATTTTCAGGTACGTCGCCCTGGACAATCCTTCGGGCCAGACCTTCGGCGATAGCGGTTTTACCCACCCCGGGTTCTCCTATAAGGACAGGATTGTTTTTAGTACGCCTGCTCAATATCTGCAGCACGCGCCTGATTTCCTCGTCACGGCCTATCACCGGGTCGAGTTTACCGGAGGAGGCAAGCTCATTCAGGTTGAGCGCATATTTCTTGAGTGCGTTATACTGTTCACCCCCTGCTTGCGAGGTAACTTTTGAACTGCCCCGGAGCTCCTGTATGGCCTTTTTGGCGTCAGCAAGGCGTATACCTGCATCTTTCATCAGGTTGCCCACACTGTCGTTATTGTGGATCAGGGCGAGTATGATATGTTCGACCGATACATATTCATCACCCATCTCCTTCATCAGTTTTTCAGCCTGCATAAGCGTGGTATTGGCCTGGCTGGACAAAGCCTGGCTCTGACCGCCGCCGCTTACTCTCGGCAAACCCTGAAGTATCGCGTCATTGGCTTGTTTTACCCGGTTGAGATTAGCACCCGATTTACTGAACAGGTAGGTAATGATCTCGTCGTCGTTCTCGAATATGCCCTTTAAGATGTGCGCGTTCTCGATCGTCGGATTCTGATTCTCGAATGCGGCTTGTTGTGCACCTTGCACACATTCCTGGGCCTTTATGGTAAATTTGTTGATGTTCATTGTATGTATTTTCCTTTTATCTATGTTGTCTCAAATCGGTATCCATTCACAAAATCATGAAAAATAGACAGATAAAAGGACATTTTGACCTGATTTTAAACACTGTTCCTGGTGTTTCAGGAAAAATTTTCAGGTTTTCCGGTGCCCGATCTCCGAAAAATATACCATCAGTGCTTTGATACTGTCATCATCCAGCAGGTTTTTTATATGAACCCGGATATGAATATAATGTTCCATATTGTGAAGGATCCGGTAGTCGATTTCTGACATGGCGCCCGGTGTACCGGCGATATCGCCGTAAAAAGCCAGAACGTCCGGCAGGTCGTCCGGATGCACCATTTTGAAAATATTCCTGTTCCTGGGGTCTTCCACGTACCCGCTTATTTTTATGGAGGCGGCATTCTGGTACAGCAGCCCTCCCTGCCGGTTGACCAGCATGATACCGATGGGAATGTTCTCGACGATGGCGCGGAACCTGTGCTCGTTCTTCACCATTTCTTCGAAAAATTCCTTTTTGAGTTTGTCTTCCCTTGATTTTTTCAATGCCATCCTGATCACCTCGGGCAGCCGTTTCAGGTGGTCTTTCAACAGGTAGTCCGAAGCTCCTTCCTTGATCATGGCGGCGGCAAACTCCTCGGAAATGGTACCTGTAATAAGGATAAACGGAATGTTAAGCCCCTTGTCCTGAATGATTTTTATAGCCTGAACCGAAGAGAAAGACGGAAGGGAATGATCCGAGAGGATAACGTCAGGCACAAATTCATGAAGGGCTTTGATAAAATCATTCCTGTTGGTGACCCACAACCTTTCGTATGGCATATGGCTTATTTTCAGTTCCCGTTCCGTTATTTCCGAATCGAATTGAGAATCTTCCAGGTGAAGAATGCGTATGGGTCTGTTCATATACAACTGTTGCTCATTATGCATAATAGGAAAGAAGAAGGCATTGAATGCCCGGTCAGGATCAAACCGGAGATGAATGTGAACTAAACTATTAAAATGGTAAAGGGTTTAAATGTTTTCATTCGGAGTTTGGCTTTAGTTTAAGTTCAAAAATACAAAAATTTCATTTACTTCAACATTTCTCAATAATATTCTGATGTGAATCATTGTTCAGGTTAATTGTTGATAAAAGTGTTTTTAGTTTAAAGAATCGTTAATGAACAACATGTCATAACCTTTTTTGAGAGTGTCCGGGGCTTAAGGTTGTGGGAAGATAAGGCTCTGACGTCCTCTTTGGACTTGCATCGCTGACGTCATGCCGCTGGGAAAATGTATGTCTGTAACCGTTCTGTTAAGTGCACTACCTATACCAGGCAGCACAGCGCTTGTCCACCCTTCCTTGCCTTTTATCTACTAATCCCGCGCCGGGTTTGTTCTCTGAAAAAAAACATGTAGGTTTGCAAAAAAGAAACATATGGCTAAACAGCTGAAAATTGCACTGGTCGGATACGGAAAAATGGGAAAGCTAATCGAACAGATCGCCTTGAAACGCGGACATTCGATTGTTGCCAGGATCGATGCGGACTCTTCCGGAGCGGACTGGGAACAGGCGGAAAAGGCTGATGTGGCGATTGAATTCACTATGCCCAAAGCTGCTGTTGCCAATATTAAGAAATGCTTTGACCTGGATGTTCCCGTGGTGGTGGGTACCACAGGCTGGTACGATCACATGGCGGAAATCCGCACATTATGTCTCTCAGGCAATAAGGCCCTCCTCACAGCCACTAATTTCAGCATCGGTGTGAACCTGTTTTTCCATATTAACAAGATACTTGCCCAGGCAATGGAAAACCTGCCGGAATACGATGTGGAAGTAGAGGAGATACATCACACGCAAAAACTGGATGCCCCCAGCGGCACTGCCATAACCATCGCCGAAGGTATTATGGCCGGGCTCAGCAGAAAGTCGGGCTGGGTCCTGCGCGAAAATGCAAAACAGGGAACTGATGAACTGGTGATAACAGCCAAACGCGTCGACGATGTTCCCGGTACGCATAAGGTGACATATTCCTCGGAGATAGACGACATCGAAATCAAACATACGGCCCACAGCCGCTCGGGCTTTGCTGTGGGGGCCATTGTGGCGGCAGAATGGCTTCACGGCAAAAAAGGCTGCTATACCATGAACGACTTGATAGGTTTTTAATTCATATAAGACAATAATGCATCCAACGAATTTTGATTTATTTTTAATGGTCTATGTGCCATTGTACATTGCCTCACACCTGGGTTTATATTTCCTGTTCAGGAAAGCGAATGTCAGGAATGCATGGCTGGCCTTTATCCCGGTCGTGTGTTACTGGCCCTGGATCAAGCTGGCAGGAAGACCCAAGACCTGGATGATATGGGCGCTTATCCCTGCAGCCGATGTGATCATCTGGTTCTCGCTGGTGATCGATATGATGGAGAGTTTCGGCAAGTTCAAATTCTGGGAACAGGTAGCCGGAGTTATGGTCCCTTTTATCATGTACCCGTTGATGGCCTTTGACAAAAAAGTGGTGTACCTCGGCGAAGCGCGCGATCCAGCTTTCAGGAAAAAATACATGCCTGGTAAAAAACCCGTCGGCAGGGAATGGGCAGACGCGATTTTCTTTGCATTTGTGGTGGCATATATCATCAGGATGTTCCAGCTGGAGCCTTACAAGATACCAACACCTTCCATGGAAGACAGCATGCTTGTGGGCGATTTTCTGTTTGTCAGCAAAATGAATTACGGTCCGCGTTTCCCTATAACCCCGATAGCCTTCCCATTGGTGCACCAGGATCTGTTCGGTGCAAAAGCCTATTCAGATATACTGCATTTACCGTATATGCGTCTGCCCGGCTTCCAGGATATCAAGCGCAATGATCCTGTTGTATTTAACGTGCCGCTGGATCAGCTCGATCCCACGCCCCGGCCGGTTGATAAAATGCAGAACTACGTGAAGCGTTGTGTGGGTGTTCCCGGCGATAAACTGGAAATAAAAAAGGGGGTGCTGTATATAAATGATGCAGTGGCTTACCAGCCGCCCAAAATGCTGCGCAACTACTATATACGTTTCAAGCCGAATTCCAATGTGCCGAATGACGAGACCCTGACAAGGGAGTATGACGTGTATGATTTCGAGCAGTTTGACGAACACGGATTTTTTATGGCCTTGTCAAAGGAAGATCTTGAGAAGATTAAACAGGATTTTGAGGTCGATTATTACCAGCAGGCATTAGCCCCTGATTCCGGCAGTCACTTTATTGTTGGAGGCAGGGAATACAATGCGGTGTTGAAAGTAAAATCCGGTCAGCAGTTAGCCGATAACGATATCCGTAAACTTGGCATTGTATACTATCAGCCGTTATCTACCAATTTTGAAAACCTCGTGGTGATGATGAATCCGGAATATGCCAGGCCTGAAAAATATGCGGAAGTTCCAAAAGTAGATTCCATAAAACTGAAATGGCAGCTGAGGTCGGGAGGGAACAACGCATTCCCCGATGAAGTGGACATATATCCATGGAACAAGGATAACTATGGTCCGGTATATCTTCCGAAACGCGGGCAGAGCGTAAAGATTGATGCGGGTAATTTCCATTTCTACAAGCGCGCTGTCATGAAATATGAAGGCAATGAAAATTTTGAACTGAATGGCCAGACTGTGTACCTTAACGGTAAGCCGATAACGGAGTACACGTTTAAAATGGATTATTACTGGATGATGGGTGATAACAGGGATAATTCGCTCGATTCGCGTTTCTGGGGGTACGTGCCGGAAGACCATATCGTAGGCAAGCCACTGTTCGTATTCTTCAGCATACAGTACCAGAATGTGCCTGTAGGCGGAGGCGTGAAAGAACAGAAGTATGTTAAAATAAGGTGGAACAGGCTGTTCAAAGGCATCAATTGATATGCAGGTCGGAGAAGTTTTAAGCGTAGAAAGACTCGAAGAGGTCCTACAGTCGGGAGAAAAGCTTGAGTTAAGCGAGAAGGTAGTTGAACAGATCGGGCGTTCGCATGCATATATAAAGAACAAAATGGATCAGGGCGATGCTGTCATTTACGGCATCAACACGGGATTCGGATCCTTATGCAACACCATTATTCCCAAAGACGAGCTCAGCGAACTTCAGTATAACCTGCTTCGTTCGCATGCCTGCGGCACAGGTGAATATGTCCCCGCAGAAATTGTCAGGCTTATGCTGCTGCTGAAAGTACAATCGCTTTCATACGGATACTCCGGAGTGCACAAGGATACGGTTCAGAGGCTTATCGATTTCTATAACCTGGATATTGTACCCGTGGTGTACCAGCAGGGGTCCCTGGGAGCTTCCGGCGACCTGGCCCCTTTGTCGCATCTTTGCCTTCCCCTGATCGGGGAGGGTTATGTATGGCACGACGGCAAAGTGACAGAAAGCCTTGAAGTATTGCAAAAGCACGGTCTCCAGCCAATCACCCTGGGGCCGAAAGAAGGCCTGGCACTTATTAATGGTACGCAGTTCATGTCGGCATACGCCGTCTGGAGCCTTATGCAGGCAAGGGCCATACTTACAATGTCCTCTCTTATTGCTGCCCTGAGCATAGATGCTTTTGATGCGAGGATAGAGCCGTTCTGGCCTTATACACACGCCATCAGGAAACAGGATGGCCAGGTGAGGATTGCGGAGAATATCCTGAAATTGCTGGAAGGCAGTGAGATCATAGCCGGGGAGAAACAGCAGGTGCAGGATCCCTATTCCTATCGTTGCATACCGCAGGTTCACGGGGCCAGCCTGGATGCCTTGGATTACGTCAAAGGCATCGTGGAAAAAGAGATCAACGCAGTAACCGATAACCCGAATATTTTTCCCGCTGAAGATTTGGTGATTAGCGGTGGTAATTTCCATGGACAGGCACTGGCTCTTAGTCTCGACTTTGCTGCGCTGGCACTTTCTGAACTGGCGAACATTTCCGAACGGAGAATATACAAACTGGTGGGAGGAGAACGGGGACTGCCTCCGTTCCTGGCCAGGAACCCGGGTCTTGAAAGCGGCCTGATGATTGCGCAATATACCGCTGCAGGCATTGTCAGTCAGAACAAGCAGTTGTGCACCCCGGCAAGCGCAGACAGTATAGTGAGCAGCGCGGGACAGGAAGATCATGTAAGCATGGGTGCCAATGCAGCCACCAAGTTATACAGGGTGTGCGAGAATGTCAAACAGGTTCTGGCGATTGAGATGGTGACCGTAGACCGGGCCATGGAATTCCGCAGGCCAAAAAAATCTTCACCTGCCCTTGAATCCTTCCTTGCAGGTTTCAGGCAAAAAGTGAAACAGGCGCACCGCGATGAATTCCTTTCCCCGATACTGATATCTGCAAAGCACGCTATATTCGGCGGAAATTAGGCTAAAGTGTTTATTTAGGGGCAATAAAAATTGGCAATCACGGTTTATATATTGTAACTTTGATGACATGAATTTACAGGAAACTGCTGTAGCCTTTGATAACCTCGATCTTCTGGCCTCCCAGGTGGTGGAAGGGTTTATCACCGGTCTTCACCGCAGTCCCTTTCATGGTTTTTCAGTGGAATTCGCCGAGCACAGGATTTACAATACCGGGGAATCGACAAAGAATATCGACTGGAAACTATACGGTCGCACCGACAAGCTTTTTGTCAAGCGCTTCGATGAAGAGACCAACCTCAGGTGCCACCTGTTGCTGGATGTGTCCGGCAGCATGTATTATCCCAAAGAAAACAACGCCAAGATACGCTTTGCAGTGGTTGCAGCAGCAGTGCTTGCCAACCTGATGAAAAAACAGCGCGACGCATTCGGTCTGTTCCGTTTCAGCGACACCATCCTTTCTCAAACCGATGTCAGGTCGTCGCTCAGCCATTACAGGCTGGTGATACAGCAGTTGCAGAATACCCTTGCCGGTACGCCGGCAAAAGCCGCTACCAATGTGGCCAAAACCCTTAATCAGATTGTCGAGCAGATACATCGCCGCAGCCTGGTGGTGATATTCAGCGATATGTTTGACTCAGGCTCTGGCAAAGACGAGTTGTTCGATGCGCTGCAGCATTTGCGGTTCAGGAAACATGAAGTGATATTGTTCCATATTGTGGACGGACAAACCGAAATGGAATTCGATTTCGACAACAGGCCATACCGTTTTGTAGATTCTGAAACCAGCGAAGAGCTTAAATTATATCCTGATGATGTAAGAGCCTATTATCTTGAGCATGTAAGGAATTTCAGGCAGGAGCTCAAGCTTAAATGCAACCAGTTCAGGATCGATTATGTGGAAGCGGATGTGCGAAAGGATTTCGAGCAGATACTTCTGCCATTCTTTATTAAACGGCAGAAGCTGGGTTAACGGATTACTGCCCACTTAGCCTTGACTTTAGTATTATTTCCTTAAAATGGGACTTTTTTTTATCCGGTCACTTTTAATCGTTTAAGATCAGAAAAATTCTGTTGAAAGGAATTTTTTTGATGTTTCAAAACCCTTAAAATTTTCTTCACCAATTTTTTCCTTCTCTTTTTATCGTTTTTTAACGGTCGATTAAAAATTAATTTATTGATTATCATCGTGTTATGGCGAAATTTAAAAAACTACGTGTTTTTTGTGTTTAAGGCGTTTTTATGGTATCTTGATATAAGTAAAAAAGTATAGCCCTGAAAAGGATTGATGAATATAAAAAAAATATGATAACTGTGTAAAAAAACTTAGCTCCTATCATGAAGTCTTTTGCGTGTGAAACAGGTTAAATTAAAGGAAAGGAATCAGATATGAATATGAAAATGGGAATTAAACAGTTTTTTTTGCTTATTGTGTGTCTGGCGGCTCAAAAGAGTTATTCGCTCAGCAGCGGTGATGTCAGTGTCAGGTTGATCTCGGGTTATTTCTGGCTCGACAATGCCTGCACGGCAGGTGGGCCTCAGGGCAAAGTAGTGTCCTTTAGAGTGGTGAACACCAAAGGCTCCATGCTGCAAGGCGTAACACTTTCTCTCGGCACTCTCTCATTTACGGCAACGGGTGCGGCCTCATACACTTCGGGAACGCCGTCCTTCAATATAAGGACCTCGACAAGCGTTTATCTTGGCAATATAGCGGCCGGCGATTCAGCCACAGCCTTTTTCTATGTTGGCTATAATTGCCTTATATATCCGAATAATACAAATATCACTACAGACTACCTGACCTTGCCGGTTACAGTATCGGATATGAGTCCGGGAACTGTCAGCACGAGTTTTACAAAGAACATATACGTTCTGCGCAACTCCAACAACAATACCATCACCGTATTGGCAACCACCGCCAACCTGGTAGGCACCTTGCTCACCATTTCTGTGGCTTACAATATTTCCAACGTAAAACCAGGCAACATCATAGATATGGAGTTGAGCACCACCAGCACGTTTCCGGCAGGTTATTCCATTTTAGGCTGCAGGTTTACCGCTACTACCATTCCCGGGGATTTCCCGGTCGGTATGCGGAACACGCATTATTGCGACAGTATTGTTTCGAACCTGCCTTCCGGCGGCTCCGTCACCATTGAATGGACCCTGAAGATTACAGCTGCCCAGACAGGTATCAC
>CALMKH010000256.1 GCA_937867025.1 uncultured Bacteroidota bacterium
CGCGGAATGAAATCCGGCTGCTGAATACACTGGCCCGGGCAGGTTATATTTGCGCCCGTCTTGAAAAACCGGGGATGGGTGATAATGCCAATCATTCGAAGGCCTGCAGCCAGGTAAGTTTCATGGAAGAAACAAGCGGGTATATCGCGGGCATCAATACCTTAAAACAGCGCGCGGATGTGGACTCCAATGCCGTATTTATCATTGGCCACAGCATGGGTGGCCTGTTTGCCCCACTGGTGGCGAAATCCACCTCTGTTAAAGGCATTATTGCATATGGAACCATTGGCTCGAATTTTATTGAATACCTCGCAAAAACAAGGCGTACCATAGGCGATGCATACGCTATGGCTCCTGAAGAGACCGACCAGCTGGTCAAGGATTTTTGCGAGTGCGCCGCCCTTTATTTTTCAGAAAAACTAAGCACTGCTGAAGCGTCCGCCAGGAAGCCGGTCTGCAAGGAGTACTTAGGCATTTTCGACCTGAGATCAAGGGCCTATAACGATGAACTGTATGCATTGAACATTCCCTCACTCTGGAAGGACTATTCAGGCAAAGCCCTGCTTGTATGGGGAGAGAGCGATTATATTTCGGCCAGGGATGACCATGAGATCATTAGTAGGACAGTGAATCATTACCACCAGGGTCATGCGGAATTCGTTACTGTCAAGGCGGCGGATCACGGCATGTCGGTAGCTGCTGATTTTAAAGAAGCGGCCAGGAATCCCGGCACTTATAATTCTGCAGTAGGCGACACCATACTGACATGGCTGAACAAACAGACCTGATGAAAAAAAGTCATACGTGCGCATTATTACTTTGTATCCTGTTACTGGGCGCAGGAGGAAAACGCCAGTCGCTCGATGCACTTATAACGGATTTCTGTTCGGGATACAAACAGTTGAACATTCCTGGTATTACTTACGATTACAAGGAATATTTCAATGCCATTCCTCCCCTTGAAAACCTTCAGCGGCAGGAAGAATTTTTTTC
This sequence comes from uncultured Bacteroidota bacterium, assembly GCA_937867025.1. GTDB lineage: Bacteria > Bacteroidota > Bacteroidia > NS11-12g > UBA955 > JABMMZ01. The sequence continues at coordinate 994 of CALMKH010000256.1, forward strand.
GTCGATGCGCAGCAGGATGCTTCCATTCAAGGCAAAGAAACTGAAGCACGGCAAACAGGTGCAACTCGATCACCTGGAATATGAGATTGAATTCAACATGCGCAGGATCGCGCTGGAAAAGAACTGGGTAACCGGTCAGCGCATGCTGCATGTAAACGGTCTGCACGGTTTGCAGGACTACAAGGCGTGGTACACCTTATTCATCCAAAAATTCACGTCCCTGGATATAAGGCCCGAAGAAGTGATGTCGCTCGGCATAAACGAGCTTGAACGTGTGAAAAATGAAATGCGCAGCCTGCAGGAGCAAGCCGGCTTTAAGGACAGCGTGGCTTTCTACCGCTTCCTGAACAGCGACACCTTTGTCATATACGACAAACAGGAATTATTGAACCTCTTTCATACGAACGACAGCATTATACGTACCTGGCTTCCCGAATTTGCCGGAAGGTTCAGGATACCCCGGGTTTTCCCGATGGAATGGCCTGGCGCCGGAGCACACACACCGCCCGGCATGTACCTTTCAAAAACGGATAATGCATATGGCAGGGCCGTGTTCCAGTACAATTTTTACGGCAACCGGTTCAACAGGCGTTCCATCGACTGGATATACATGCATGAAGCCTTACCGGGTCATCACCTGCAATGGTGTTTCAGAAACATGAAGCGCCCTGATCCATTGCAGGAACTCGGATTTTATCCAGGCAATTTTGAAGGATGGGCCTGCTACGTGGAATATTACGGGAAGGAACTGGGCATGTACCGCGATCTGTACAGTTACTTCGGGAAATGGGAATGGGATCTTGTACGGTCGGCCCGGCTGGTGATTGAAACCGGCATCCATTATTACGGATGGACCCGCGAAGAAGCCCTGGCGTATTGGAAAAAACATATTCCGGGCCAGGATGATATCGCTGAGCGGGAGATTACCAGGGTGACCAACTGGCCCGGGCAGGCACTCACCTATAAGACAGGGGCCAAAGCCCTGGCTGAACTGCGAAAAAAAATGGAACAGAAGGAAGGTACAAGCTTTGACCGGAAGAGGTTTCACCGCTGCTTTCTTTCATTCGGTTCAAGGCCCATGTCGGTGATCATTAAACATTTCGAAAACGCCTATCATCATGAAAAATAAACTTATGCTTTTATGCCTGTGCATGTCCCTGGGCCTTCCCATGACCAGCACAGGGCAGACAGTGAATTGCAAGCCCCTCTGTAGCGCCGGAACTTTCAAGTGCGCCTACCCGAGATGGTCGAAAGACGGAAAAAAGATACTGTACCAATGCGACAGCAGCGGAAAATGGAAGCTGATGGAAATGGACATAGAAAAGAAAACGCATAAAGTGCTGGTCGGCGATTCGGGAAACAACTATTTTGCAGACCTGAGCGCTGACAACTCCTGGATATGTTTTGTCAGTGACCGGAATGGCAACGAAGATCTATATCTGGCCAAAAGCGACGGCAGTTCCGTCAAATGCATCATCCGCGATTCGGCCCGTGACATACATCCGTATTTCAGTCCGGACGGCAAATACATCCTGTTTAATTCCACAAGGGGTAACGGCAGCCTTGATATTTACCGCTACACCATTTCCGACGGCAGTATTGCACGGTTAACCGACACGCCCGAAGACGAAACCTGCTCCAGGTTTGCTCCTGACATGAAGCATATCGTTTACCTGAAGAACAGCAGGCGCGAAGATGATGTGTATGTGCTGGACCTTTCCAATTTCCTTTCCACCAATATCAGCCGCACGCCGGATGTGCATGACGGGTGGCCCGTCTATAGCCCAAGCGGAAGGTGGATTTATTATTCCTCCATGTCTTCAGGCGCTTACAGCATCTTTCAAAGTCCTTCAGATGGCAAATGGACAACACGTCTCACTACCGGAAAGACCGGGCATGAGCATACGCGGGCAAGTATTTCTCCCGACGGCAGACGGATACTCTACAATATAGATACGGATAAAGGAATTTATATGGAAGTGTGTGACCTGCAGTAAACCCGGTCCGTTATAGCTGACGAAGGCAACCCGGAAATCAAAACAGACCCTTTTCCCCATTCTTTTTATTGTTTGAACAAAATTCCATACGGTTAACAATACGTTTTACCCCTTAAAAAGGCCAGGGGGCTAAAACATCTTTATGCACTTGTGTATCAGTGCATAATATTCATCCTTTACATGCAAACATTTGTTGAAACGCATTTCAATTGATTGATTTACAATACAGTTAAGCATTCCAGATGGAAACTAAATTTGGCTGCCACGTATTTTTTTTGTTAATTTTGTAATATTCAAAAATTCTACATGAAACACTTTACACAAATCACATTTACCTTTTTATGTAGTTTGCTGCTTCTCCTTCCCTCACAATTATCCGCCACCTGCCCTATCACGGGACCGACGGATGTATGCGAAAATGAGAACAGCAACTACAGCACGCCTTCCAATCCCGGCGAAACCTATACATGGAGCGCCACCGGCGGCGGAACGGTTATCGGTTCGGGCAACAGCATCACTGTTGCATGGACTTCGACAGGCAGCGGCACTGTCACGCTGATCGTTAAAAACGCATTGAACGTAGTGATATGCACCAATGTCATCAATGTCGTTATTCATGCCAAACCCAACCCTGTTATCACCCCTTCTTTCATTTCGGGATGCGGGGGCAGGAAAAGCACCGGTCAGCCGGATAAGGATGAAGACTGCATTGTGGCCTGCGATTCAACATCTGTTTCCTACTCCACACCGCTGCACACCGGCAGCACCTACACGTGGACTGTTACCGGATCGGCCACTTACAGCAGCAGCGGCAACGTTCTGACTGTATTCTGGACCGGCGTAGGAACCGGCAGCGTCTCCGTCACAGAAACCAATGTATGGGGCTGTTCCAGGAAAGTTGAAAAATGTATTGAAATAGTAGGAAAGCCCAAGGCAGCTTTCACTACCCTCCCACCGCTTACCGGCCTTGTTGTCAATGCCTGCCTGAACCAGGTCATACAGTTTATTGACCAGTCTACCCCTGGCGTCGGCTCACCCATCAGTTCATGGAGCTGGTACTTCGGCGACGGGGGAACCGCATTCCAGGCGGCTCCGGGATGGGGCAACACCTCGCATGCCTATTCAACGCCAGGCACATATAATGTGATGCTGGTAGTGGAGAATCAATGCAAATGTAAAGATACAGCCTATGTGACTGTCGTGGTATCCAGCAACCCCGGACCCGAAATATTCTGTATCAGCACTGTGTGCCCTGATGCAACAGTCACCTACAGTACCAATGCTTCAGGATGTACGGGATACCTATGGTCGGTTACGAACGGCACCATTATCGGGTCGAACACGGATTCCACTGTCACTGTTCAGTGGGGCAGCACAGGGCCGGGATCCATTACCCTGAGTGTCAACTGTCCGGGATTCTGCAATTCGCCGACAACCGTCTTTGTCCCTATCATCACACCGAACGCCACTATCCAGGGCCCTTCCCTGGTATGCCAGAACGAATGTTATACCTATCATATCAGTTGCGACATACCCATTGACAGTATTGAATGGCATTTTCCTCCGGGCGTCACCGTCACCACAGATTCCGTAAATGTGCATGAAGTGCAGGTGTGTTATTATATGTCTGCACCTTTTTCGGGCAATATCACAGTCGACTACTACCATACCACCAATGGCGCCTCTCCCCCGCTGAGTTGCGGCGGCAGCTCCATTTTGCCCGTAAGCCTGAGACCGCAAATGATCATGAACGGCCCTGCCAGCATTTGTGAGAACCAGCCTTACAATTTCAGCATTTCCCCTCCCCCGTCAGGTACAATCTACTGGACCATTACCGATATAAGCGGAGCCACCACGTATACATCCAATACGCTCACCGGCAATATTCCTTTTACTGGCGTTTGGACATACGGACCGGGACAGTTCATTGTCACGGCCAACGACATATCCGGAAATTACTGCAACGGCCCTGTCAAAAAAACACTTAAGGTAAACCCCATTCCGCCTCCCGTGGACACCTTGTTCGGACCGAACCCGATCTGCCCCAATAACTCCTATTCATACACGGCGGTACCTACTTCTTCCGATTATTTTATCGGCTGGCAGGTCACCAACGGAACACCGGCAACCGGCATAGGAAATACCCTGAGCATAACCTGGGGCCCCGCCGGACCATACAGTATCAGTGTTTTCCAGGTTGACCCCGTTACAGGCTGCAAATCCATTCCGACCAGCATGTCGGTAAGCTCGGCCCTGCCTTTGGGCCCAACAGCCATAACCGGTCCGACAACTGTTTGTGCGAACAGCAACAGCAATTATTCAACCACCGCTTTCGGGGACGACTTCATCTGGAGCATTAATCCTTCAATAGCCGGAAGCGTTAGCTCAGGTCAGCATACCGGCTCTATCACGGTACAATGGAACAATTATACCGGCAACGCATGGCTTGTCGTGAAACGCAGCGCCTGCGGTTCATCAAGAAAAGATTCCATACTTATAAATGTATCCGCACCTCCGGTCCCTGCCCTCACAGTTCCTGCTACGGCCTGTGCAGGCACGACTGTCACCATGTCGAGCAGCACCACTGCCGTCACATATGCATGGGATTTCGGCGATGCCGGAACGGGAAGCGGCAATCCTGTTGGACATATCTACACGGCACCGGGCAATTATGTCGTTACACTGACCGTTACATACGGAGGTTCATGTCCCGGATCTGCAAGCAGTACAGCGAGCATTTCCATACTGCCTAAGCCGAATGTCAGCATATCGACCCCCGATCCCAATGCATTTTGCAGCGCCCCGGTTTCGACAACCATGTATGTGGCCGCGCCGGCAATGGGCATTACATACCAGTGGCATAACAGCGGCGGGCCTATAAGCGGAGCCACAGGCACATCCTACACTGCCACATCTACGGGCAGCTATTACGTAGTGGCCACAGGCAGCAACGGATGCAAGGATACCAGCAATGTGATCACCGTATCCATCATTTCATGCACACCCTGCACTCCCGCCACCTATACGCTTGATTACAGCAGGATACGCTTAGGCTGCAACAAGGACAGTTTTATAGCCAACACCTCAGTGGGCGTTATCAACCTGGGCTGGGACTTTGATGATCCCTATAATCCGGGTGGAGCCTCAGGAACCCCTGTCACGCACACATTTACAGAACCCGGGTATTACCGCGTCAAACTATGCGCCGACGTTCCAAACGCAGCAGGCACAGGATACTGTAATGTCTGCATGTATAAGGTAGATACCATTAAGTATATACCTGGTTTCTACGATTCAATGTACTGCATGAATTACGCCGATTCAGTGAAGGTGAAATTTGTCAATACCACGAAAGTGCTCGTGGGATACCCCGCGCCGTCGTGGAGCTGGCTTATCAATCCCGGGTCTTATACCAGCACGGTAAAAAGTCCGGTAATGACACTGGCCCCGGGCACATATACCGTAAGCCTGACGGTGGGAGGAACCTGCACGCTGACCAAGACCATTGTTATCCCTTCATTGCCGGACGCATCATTCACCATACAGGATTCATTTTGCCAGGGACAGCCTGTCATGTTTACCAACACCAGCACAGGCTCTTCGCTGAGCTCAAGCTGGACATTTGGCGACGGATCGAGCTCGCTGATCACAAGTCCGGTCAGGACCTATACCAATGCCGGTTCCTATCTTGTCACGCTGACCGTGGTTAACAACCTCGGCTGCCTGGATACGGCAAAAAAGAATGTAGTGGTGCTGATCAATAACCTCGGCGGAAGCATTACTGCAGGAGGACCATTAAAATTCTGTGAAGGAGACAGCGTCAAGCTCACCGCCAATGCCACAGGAGGATACCCCACCTACAGCTACCTTTGGACCACCACGCAGACTTCCCAGGTGATATGGGCCCTGCAGACAGGCACATACCATGCGGAAATAACCGATGCCAAAGGATGTTTCTTTATTACACCGAATGTCAATGTGCTGGCGAAGACCAGGCCTAAACCGAACATTATAGGGCCGTCCTCCATATGCCTGAATAATTTCTACGATTATGTAGCCAATTACCCGAACCTTCCGGGCGCTGTCTTCTCATGGACCATCGATGGCATAGCGCAGGGCAGCAGCAATAACCAGCTCAGCTTCTATTCGGGATCCTTTACTGTAGGCAATCACCAGATGATCGTCAATGTGATAAGTCCCGACACCTGTTACGGAACCGACACGCTCGACTTTATCATTCACCCGAATCCGAATGTCAGCATTGTCACTGCTCCGCCACTTTGCGCCGGCACCAACAACATGATAATAGCCACCAGCACTTCCACCAACCTCATAGGTTATTTCTGGGATAACGGCGAAGTGAATGACACCATTTATACAGGCATACCGAAACTTTATACTGTCACAGTCATCGATTCTTTTGGCTGCAAGGCCCAGGCCACTACGGTCGTGAACCCACTGCCTGATCTCTGCGGACTGATGACCGGCTGTTATGATATCTGCGATACAGTCACGCAGCTTGTATGGTATGCGCCTCCCGGCTACGCATCGTACCAGTGGTACTTCAACAATGTGGCGATCCCGTGGGCAACAACCGACACCATACATATTCCGCTCTACCAGGCAGGAACCTATACGGTCATGATTACGTCCGCTGCAGGATGCTCAGTCACCTCCGATCCGATCAAGATCGATTTCGTCAAATGCGGGGGCTGTAAGTTCAATGCGTCCATGACCATCACCTGCGGTCCTGTGAGCCCGTCAGGCAACCAGACCTACAATGTATCGTTCACTTTCAACAACACCCTCGGTGCAGGAGCCAACGTAGCCATTTCGTCACCCGACGGGTCTGTTACAGGATTGAGCCCTGCCGTCCTGGCCGCCGGAATCAATACAGTGACCGCCGTATTCGAAGATATGCCTCCTGTGACAGGCAATGCCTGTTTCACTATAGTGATCTATAACCAGGATCAGCGCTGCGACACCACCATATGCGTCAAGCTCCCACCCTGCGACGACAAGGATTGCCAGCTGGACGTGAAGGTCACCAGGTTTGACTGTGCTGGTCACGACGCCAACGGCAACCCCCAGTACTATGTGTGCATGACCGTGGCCTGGGGCGGAAGCAACGGCTCTACCTTTACGGTATCCTCACCCGCAGGTACATTTACACCAAACCCAGTCACCATTAACAACGGTTCGCAGACACTGTGTTACACTTACACCGACATGCCTCCTGCCAATACCTTCCTGACCATGTATTTCTATGCATACGACTCCCTTAGCGAAACAATCTGCAAAGACTCACTCAAGAGGGAATACAAACAATGTCCCGACAGCTGCAAACTGGGAGTTTACGGCGAATGTGCACATTGCCACATGAAAGAAGGCAGTACATGGATATACGATATCGATCTCACGGTCTTCAATCCGTTCGCGGGCAATGCCAGTGTTTCCATACTTCCCATAGCAGCCGGAACATTCGGAACCATCACTCCGAACCCTGTTCCTCCCGGCATGCAGAACCTGAGCGTGAATTTCTTTGACAACCCTCCCGCCAACTCCATCATCTGCTTTAAGGTACTGCTCACGGAGATAGCAACTGGCAAGGTGTGCTGGAAAGACGTATGTATCTACCTGCCTCCATGTGATTCGCTTGTCAATATCATCGTCAACACCTATGAAGAATATTCACTGGCCGTATATCCGAACCCGGCGTCGAGCAGGGCCGTGATCAATTACAGTTTTGAAGATATCTCCGCAAGGATTGAATTCGTCCTGACCGATGTCAACGGAAGAACGATCAGCCATATTGTTCCTGATGATGCCAGCGGAGAGTCGGAGATCAATACATCCGGGCTGCCGCAGGGCATGTACTTCATACAAGTGCTGAAAGACGGACGGAAAGTAGGCAATACCAAGCTGGTGGTGTTGCGGAATTAACCAGAGCACTATTAAAACACTCATAATGGAAAACCCGGGCCATGTTGGTCCGGGTTTTTGTCTTTTCAGGGCGCCTGTTCCTCGCCCTCCACACTCCGCTGGCGCTCGGCCCTGTAGCGCTGCTGTGCTCTGCTACAGGGGCGGGCTTCCCTTGTCAGCCCCGTTACGGTCTTGGGGCGCGGGGGGCATTATTCGTATTTAACCCCTTCGGGGTTAGGAGCTGGAACAAATCTTTTATCCCTATCTTTTGAGGTTGAAGAAGCAGAAACAAAATCTTTTATCCCTATCTTGCGGGGTTAGG
>CALMKH010000257.1 GCA_937867025.1 uncultured Bacteroidota bacterium
AAAGGTTGTCAAGCTTGCTTGTAAGCGGCCTGAAAAACAAAAAAGGGACGGCGTGAAACACCGGCTTAAATTTTCATGCAGGACTTCATAGCGCATGGGTCCGACAAAGTCAATCCCAGTCCGTTATCAGTTATTAGTTAATGGTTATTGGGAGAAGATTTCGGATGGTCGGTGGCGAACACCCAACCATGGGGGGAAGAAACACCGGCTTAAATTTTTGTACCAAAGCCTACATAGCGTCTGGGTCCAGCGAAGCTAATCCCGGGAAGTTATCAGTTAATGGTTATTGGATAATTTGCCCTGGTAAGACTGGTGGGCCAAAGAAAGATTATTATCATTATTATCTTTGATGAAAATCACCGCATTCTATTTTTTCTGCCTGTAGTTTTGCTAATAAAATAAATCAACATGAAATTCATTATCAAGCTTGCTTTGCTCCTGTTCCCTTTCGCGGCACAGGCACAAACGTGTAATAATTACTGGTCAGAAGTATCCCCAGATGGCTTGTACCTTTATTTTGTTTCAGACAGGAATGGGGCGAATTATGAACTGTACAGAACTGATATTGATGGTATTTCCAACACGTTAAGGCTCACTAATTCCACGGGGAATAAATTATATCCTTCGCTGAATCCCGATGGTTCAAAAATTGTTTTCCAGCATGGTGATTATAACGGGACTGCTGAAATTTATGTCATCAATACTGACGGAAGTAACCTTCAACGACTAACCAACAACACCGTGTATGATGGCTATCCGAATTTTTCGCCCGATGGCCAAAAGATAGTTTTTTCTGCATGGGACAACGAGCAATATCCCGAAATATTTACAATGGATGCGGACGGGAATAACCGGGTCCAGATAACCAATCAAAGCGGGGCTAACTGGCAAAGTGCGCCAAAATATAATAAGGCAGGTAATAAAATATATTTCCAGGCTGGATATAATGCAGATGATTACCTTGTAATGATGGATTTGAACGGCACTAACTGGGTTAATATTACCCAGCCAAATTCATTTGGTTTTGCGGAAGCAAATATGCACTTTAGCCCTGATGGTTCAAAAATAATATTTATGACTACAGAATATGCAGGTTACAACAATGGCAGTGACCTGGTTATTGCAGATGCAGATGGTGCAAACTGGAATCGCATTACCACTTCAACAGGCGGGGAGTATTTTTACCAGGCGGGTTACCACCCAACCCTGGATAAACTTTATTATACCTACATTTCTCCTGGTAGTGTGATTAATATCTATTCCATGAATCTTGACGGAACAAATTCTAAACTACTGACTAATTGCAATTTGTCGGGTATAAGTGAAAGTAACAAAAAAATAAATTTTTCATTGTATCCAAACCCTGCAAGTAACATTGTGGTGATAACCCTTTCATCTATGAATGCTCAAGCCGGAAAACTGAAAATAGTTGATGCAATGGGGCATGTAATATATGAAAAACAGGTTGATACAAACGCTAAGCAATTCGAAGTAGATGTTACAGGTATTGAAAACGGGGTATATTTCGTGAGTTTAGACTCAGGGAATTTATACATGAACAGCAAGTTGATAATTGCAAAGTAAACAGTGTATATATAGCTTTTTCTACCGTTAATAGCTTTTCGAATGAAAAGATATCATATCTTGCAATAGGTTATACAAAACCTGTCTGGTTTGGGTGTGAATCAAACAGGATTTGGAATAATTTTTACACAAACCCTGGCTCACCGAATCGCTTATGAAACCAGTTTTGAAGGCGAAGCATTTAAACATGATTACCTGGAAAGAAGTTTATTCATCCCCTCACCTCCTCTCCCAAAAAAAATAAGTTTTCACGGAGAATTGAAATAAAAATCCCGATTCTGCGTTATTTAATTTTTAAATGCATTGCCCTTTAAAATTAATGGCTACCTATAACTAATTGCAAGTGTAGTGAAATCCTTTATTAGCGCCACATGTATCGCATTCCTGATGTTTTCGGGCCGTGTCATGGCACAGGCTCCACCAAATGACGACTGTGAAAACGCTTCCGAGATTATTATACAGAAAGAGGGTTATGGCCTGGGCAGGTTCATTTCAGAAAGCACTGATGTGAGCGAAGCCAGCCGGCAATTTGCCGAGCTATGTGTAAAGGACCTTGAGGAGACGGGGAACTGTACAAAAACGGTCTGGTACCGGTTCCATATCCGAACAACCAGGAATGTGTCCATCCGTCTTACACAGAAGGACAGCGCCATACCGCAGATATTTGCCGGATTCAATATCTACAGTATACCTGACTGCAACTATACCCTGTCTGACCTGGAATACAGGCTGCCTCCCCTGAACAAATTCGGCGTGTCGGGCAATACCTGTCTTGGCTCGGGCTGGTACCTCATACAGGTGGGCTGCAAAAAAAAGGCAAAGGGCGAGCTATGGGTGGAACTGGATGTTTCCGCACCGGCTTCGGAGCCTTATGACAGTGCAATGGGTTATTACAATTTTGGCATGGTATCCGATGAATCGAAAACGGCAAATCTCGACATGAGATGCGCAAGTCTTGATCAGGAGGAGGCACAGGGCCTGGCTGACAGCGCCTTTACCAAAAGTGTGTGGATGTCCGTTGCATTTCCCCCAAATACCCTTTATAACAGCCTGCATGTTACTTCAGAACCGGGCAACCTGCGATACAGGATATTTACTGGACCACCTGGCAAGGATTCGGTAAAAAGCCAGAAACCTTTTATACCTTTAGTCCTGCATGGCAGGATCATTGATATGGAATGCCCTGCCGGCAATGGCATAAGCCGCTATTTTATACAGTTTATTGCAAAAAATAACATAAACAGCATAAGCATAACGGCCGGTAACAGCACATACAAGGCGGACGGCTGGAACACACCACAGACAGATAACGTGATTGATCTGGATTATACCAGTGCACATAATAGTCTGCATTATTTTAATTGCGAGGCTTATTTAAAAACGCACCCCTGCAAAAATGTAATCCCTCCTTTTCTTATTCGCCGGCCTGAACCGGCGGGCATGGCCGATACTTTCCGTTTCGGAGCCTATACCATACTGAACGTGCTGGAAGACGGGGGGCTGAATGTGAAGACCCAGTATCAGAATACGGGCGGTCAATTGCTTATATACGCGCTTTATGAAGGTGATATCAGGAATACCTGCAACCTGGCAAAGCGGATTGATACCATGCTTTATGATTATAATGGTCTTGGTTTTAAATACTGTATCAAAAAAGGGACCTATACGCTGCTGACATCTGTCAGGGACCTGTCGAATCCGGGAAACCGGCAAATCATCAGCCTTGAAAAGCAAGACTACATCTCTAAATATTATTATCCATTGAACCCTGAACTCTTACCCGACTTCAACCCCAAAAAAGACCAGGCGCTTGAAAGTGAAAAGATCAGCTTCAGGAACAAGGATACAGTAATAAAGGTAGGTGCCGTTACCATTAAGGGTGATCTGACCTTCACCGAGATATACATTTCCGAAACATCCGACCTGACTATCAACCCCTATGCTTGCTCCATGTATATGTTCAGCGGGCAGCTCAGCAAGGGCAGCGCCCAGAACATACCGGGAATGAGCTATGACAAGCCGCAAACGGATTTTTCAGGATGCAATGTGCTCAACAAGGGGTTTTATTCCTTTGTACTGGTGAGGCAAGGCGGCGCGAAACCACCTTCGGGAGCCTGTTTCCCGTCCAGACATTCCATAGGCTTTTATAAAAAAAACACCTGCCAGGCCAACAATAATATTGAGCCCCAGTATGCCTTCCCTATCAATTCCAATATGGATGTGTTGTCGGCAACAGGACAGATGGATAAGCTCGATTATCACTTTAACCTGCCGCTTTGCAGGGATTGCGGAAAAAATTCATCCATCATACCCGCCCTGTCATGCCATACGAAAGCAGCCATAGGCCCGAATACCAACTATTATTATTACACCTTTTACCTTGCCGGGAATGCAAGCTTCTCGGGCGTGCATGACAATTATGGTAGTTATATGCCATATGAGCTGTTTGAGGGTGATGCTTTCAAGAATTTCAGGATTATATTCGACACCGCCAGGATCATTTCCGCCTGTCATGTCGGGACGGTGATCTGTAACCTGGAGGGCGGAAGAATCTATACGCTGGTATTGCCCGTAAGCGCCGGATCAAAGGTTGCCAGCCCGGTGGTAAGGTTTTCGGCACACAGGCCCAGTCCCAATGATTTTGCGGCCCAGGCTTACGACTTCGGGCATTATTCGGCCAATGAAAGCCGGATCTCGTCATTCACGCCTGTCACCTGCCATACCAACGGACTGGATTCAGACCCCTTGCACAACGACAGATCGGATTACCGTACAGCCGTTGCCATCCCATACAAAGACACCCTGAACTTACGAAGGCCTCAGGGGTATAAGAACCTGTGGTATACCTTTACGGTTTCAGGCAACCTGAAAATGACCTTTAAATCCCAGGGCAAATACAACAACCAGAACCATGAGCTCGTGGAAGTATACAGGTACAAGGGACCATACCACCGTGATTTCGCAGCGCAACTGGCCGATAATTTCGACAGCACCATAAAGTCTATGGAACTGGTTGCAGCGAATTACCAGTTCGGAAAGACGGGTTCGTTCTATAATTGCGGCGAGAACCGGTATTTCATGTTGCTGAATGAATATTACAAGCCCGCCACGGATGAATACGCCACCCACCTGAGCGCAGAACTGCTGACGGTTGTGCAGGACGGCGACCTGTGCAGCAATGCCGTTACAGGCAGTTATACCAATTACGGCAGTTACAGCCTGGTGAGCAACAATGCCTGCCATACATATGGCAACTCACCAGGTGAAACCGATAAGCCTGCCCGAAGGAAATCCACCTGGTACAGGATCAGCGTCACAAATCTCACGAAGTTCGACATGGAGGTCAGGCCGGTTTCCATCCAGGGCCTGTTATCCTTCAATGTTTACGGGGGCACCTGCGGGGCGATGACCAGAGTGACTTCGGCCGGCAATGCCTATTCTTATTTCACCCTGAGCTGCATGGGCAGCGGCGATTACTGGATACAGGCAATCTGTAAGGAATCCGACGACGCCAATATTGAATTCCGTATCAATATCCTTAACCCGGTCAATACCGTCTGCAAACCTTATGACTTTAAACACCCCATAGCCATGTTCAAGGTGAGAGGCGGATGCGACAAGGAGGATACGGTACTGCTGCAAAATGCTTCTACCATGGGAGCCGGCATGCGCTATGAATGGATCATGAACGGGCAGTTGTTCAGTACCGCAATACATCCCGTTTTCAGCAGGCTCGACCAGATGCTGAAAGACAGCAATGCGATCAGGCTGATAGCCATCCATGTCGCCGGATCCACCAGGGATACCTTCGACCTGGTTTATGTAAGGGATACCACGCGCTATATGTTCAGGATACAGGGGCCGCCCATTTCGTGGTGTTATGAAAAGCTGACACTTTCCGTGCTGACGGACTATCCGCGCAAGATCAATTACACCTGGACCGCCGGACAATACAGCTCCTCCCCGCTGTCACACCGGCCCGTCTATACGCGCAATAGTACAGACAACACGTTTTACCGCGTAACCGGTGAGAGCGAGAACTGCACGTTCACGGATACCTTTACAACCAGGGTGATAACTACATTGCACCGCTATAACGATACCTTTTTTTGTGAAGGCCAGCGCTACGTGATAAAAAACAATACAGCCGGATATATGCATATCAATTCGGTTCCCCTCCGCCCGGGCGATTCCGTAATGTATACAGACAAGAACAGGATACAGGTGCTTTACCGGGACAGTACGTGTACCTACAGCGATTCCGTGATCATCGACGTTGAAAAAGGTCCAAGGAACCTGCTTATTGCCGAAGACATCTATACCTGTAACAAGGCATCCAGGGTTTTGCGATACACAAAGGAACCCCTGCTGACATACCATTGGAGCACCGGGGATACAACGCCTTCCATCACTGTTGTAAAAAGCGGGTCGTATAAGTTGACTGGGCCTTTTTCGAAATGCCGCAGCCTGAACCAGACTTTCAACCTCACCATGGAGCATATCGACACCAACCTGCTGCATGACACCATTGTCTGCAAATACGATGAGTATCCGTTTATCAATGTTTACGGCAATAAATTCAAGGTGCTATATAAAAACCCCGGCACCGATGTCATTAAAGTTACCGCCCCGGTGCGCGTTGTGCTGAAAGTGCAGAGAAGCGAATGCCTGGTCACCGACTCGGCATTTATAGACATATTCCCTTTTTCCGGAAGGAACATCGACTCATTTTATTGCGACGAAAAAGCCAGGTTTTCCATGGTGCTTGACGGAGGAGATGCGCGGCAGCACAACTGGTATGAGCAGAATATCACCGGGCGTTTCATGACCATCCCGTCATATGGCAGGTACCCTGTAGCGCGCATAGACCATTACGGGTGCAAGGATACCCTGGGTTTCAATATCATTACGGATTGCGAGTTCACCGTTTATATTCCGACAGCCTTTTCGCCCAATACCGACCAGGCGAATGAAGTTTTCGGGCCATTTGTTTCGGGGCGTTTCAGGAATTATGACATGACTGTATATAACCGCTGGGGCGAAATGGTATTCCGCACGGAAGACAGCAA
>CALMKH010000258.1 GCA_937867025.1 uncultured Bacteroidota bacterium
CAACCACTTTTTATAATCTGCTGGTCAATACCTCCGGCTCCGTTACATTGAACTCGAGCATCACTGTAAGTAACCAGTTGTCTTTTACCAGGGGTATTCTGACAGGCTCTTCCGCTAATATGGTGATATTCGCCGATAATGCTGCGGTTAGCGGGGCTTCGGATTCCGGGCATGTCTATGGAGCTGTCAGGAAAATAGGCAATGATGCGTTTACTTTTCCTGTTGGCAACGGCACATATTATGCTCCCATTGGCATTTCTGCACCTGCAAATACAAACCAGGAATTTACTGCACAATATATATATAGCGCTTACAGCAACACAACTTCACTTTCCGGTCTGAACAGGGTAAGTGGCAAAGAATACTGGACGCTCGACCGCTCGGGAAATACCAACAGCGTGAATGTAACTCTCAGTTTCTCCGATAACAGGGGCAGCGGGGTCAATGCATCGGCCTTGTCCGACCTGCGTGTTGCCCGGTGGAACGGATCACAATGGGTGAGCCACGGGAACGGAGGGAGCTCGTATTCAGCGCCCGATGGCACGGTTGTAACCAGTGCCGCAGTCAGCAGCTTCAGTCCGTTTACACTGGGTTCCTCCGGTGGACTGAGCGTGTTGCCTGTACAGTGGCTGTATGTAAAAGCAGAATCCCGGAACAACAATATGTTGGTGAGCTGGGGTGTTTCAGAAGAAGTGAATGTAAGCCATTATGAGGTAGAAAAGTCATTGGATGGCAAGCAATGGAGTCCTATCGGTGAAGTGAAGGCAAACTATCAGGCAGGATCAGCAACTGATTACAGGTTTGCAGATCCGGACCCGGTCGGTGACTGGCAATATTATCGTATAAAGGAAACAGACCTTGATGGCAGTATATCAGTTTCGCCCATTGCAGCGGCTTATTATACAAGGAATATATATAGTATGTATCCGAATCCTGTTTCAGGCATGTATGTTTATCTCGACCTGAAAGAAACGGATATTGAAAAAATATGTATTTATAATGCGGCAGGAGGGGAGCTTATGCGTATACAGGTAGAATATCCCGGCGACCGCCAGTCAATAGACGTGTCTTCCTTACCCGCCGGTTTGTACCTTGTGGAACTTAAAGGTAAAGGCGACTCGGCGCAATGGATAAATTTCTATAAGCAATAGCAGTTGTTTAGGATAATTCGAAAGGCTGCTTCGGCAGCCTTTTTTTTTATTAAATATGTTCGTTTCCCCGTCAGAGAAGCGACATTTTTTGAGTCTTTTTACATGGATTTATCTTAATTTTAACTTTATCAACATATATAATTTAATTGGGGATAACCTGTATTTTCACGGATGAGTCTGTAAAAATATACAACCAGCACAATAAAAAGTGGTCACCATTTAGCTGTTAATATATGTTGTTTAATCATATTAATACAATTTAGCGTAAAGGATTAAATCCAAATTATTTTTGCAAATGTTAATAATTCAATTATTTTTGCCCAACTAAAAACTAAGTCTTTATACACTATGGTAAAAACACCTAATCCTTTAATGGATTTCTAAAAATTACACAAACACAAGCATATGAATATTAAATTTAAAACACTCGCTGCTGCACTGATTTTGCTATGCGGCACCACATCTTTCGCAGCAAACACCACCTGGACCTGGATTGGAGGTACAGATGTATGGAACGACAAATCTAACTGGAGCACCACGGATAATGACGCCACTGTGGGAAGCGGTGACATTGTCATTCTTAATGATGGCGCCGTAACGTATCCTATCCTGGTTAATGACGTTACCGTCAATGACTTTGTTTTCAACGGTGGCTGGTTCTCAACCAATGGTTATGCGTTCACTTCACTGAACGACATCACCATGTATGATGGAAATTTTGCGGCCGACAGCTCGCTGATCACTGCCAACAACATTTACCTGAGTGGCGGAGAACTGAGCATTCAGGGAAACAGGTTCAACATCTCCGGTGATGTAATTATCTCAGGAGGTCTGATGAACATCCTTAACACGGATGCTGTTATCCTCAACAACCTGGAATTAAGCTCGGGCATTCTCAACCTCAGGGATTTTAACCTTTCTGTGGGTGGAGACTATCTCTATGAAGGTGGTACCATTGCTAATCCCGGCACATTTGCCATCGACAGCCTCATCGTTGACTTTTCAGGAACTTATACCCTGAGCTTCGACTGGACCATCCTCACATCTGCAAGGTTTATCAATGGCGTGATCAACACCAGTTCATCAGCCATGCTTATTTTTGATCATGATGCCATATCAGTGGGAGCCAGCAATGCTTCCCACGTGAACGGCCCTGTGACAAGGCTTGTAGCAAATACAGGTAACACCACATTTGATTTCCCTGTGGGTAACAGCCTTTATTACGCACCTCTGCAGATATCCGATTTTGCTGACGAATCATCCCAGGACAGGTTTGTAGCACAATATTTCCAGGGCAATCCTCCATACAATCATAATTCAAAAGACGGATCACTCGACCACGTTGGATCTGCGGAATACTGGATCCTTGACAGGGTCAGTGCAGGAACTCCGACTACCGATGTGCGCGTAGGACTCGGATATAATACTACAGACAGGAGCGGTGGCATTGACAATGCTACACAGCTCAGGATAGCCAGGTGGGACGGAACAACCTGGAAGGATCATGGAAATTCAAGTCTCAGCGGTAATAACAATGTGGGCTTTTTCACATCTTCCGCCAGGATTACATCATTCAGCCCGTTCACATTCGGTTCTTCCACCAGTCTTAATCCGTTGCCTGTTACCCTGATCAACTTCAAGGCTGTTCCGGTGGCAAACGAAGTAAAGGTTAGCTGGTCAACCACCTCAGAAGTAAATAACGATTTCTTTGCAGTGCAAAGATCCGCCGACGGCGAAAGCTGGTCAGTAATAGGCATAGTAAAAGGTGTAGGTAACACAAGTTATATGAGCAACTACAGCTTTATGGATAAGGCTCCGTTGAGAGGCATACAATATTACAGGCTGCTTCAGACCGATATAAACGGTGCCAGCGTGCATTCCAACCTGGCTGTTGTGAACTTTGCTCCGGAGAAATTCAACGTGGTAACCCTTTACCCTAACCCAGCCAATAACATGGTAAGCGTAATGCTCAGCGAGCCAACCGGAAATGCTGATATCAAAGTGTTCAACAGCATGGGTAAAAAGGTAATGGAAGTGAACGGAATGTCAGGAAATGCATTCAGCATCGACATGTCTGACCTGTACGAAGATATTTACACGGTGGAAGTTCACCATGACAATGGCGTGAGCATCTCCAAAGTGCTTAAAAACTAATATCAATTAATAATATTATAAAAAGTCCACCTCATAAAGGTGGACTTTTTATTTCCATAGCTTTTCGGCTTTTGTCTTATAATCAAAAACTTGAGCTATCGAAACGCTTAACCATAAAACACCTGTCTGACAATAGGTATTATTACCTAATTTGGCCTGAAAACAGCTGAAAATTATCCACACGCAGCGTCAGCTGTTAAATTATTTAGCGCTGAAAGTCAATAAATTAAAATACCATTTACAGCAAAATTTAAATTATTTTTTGGGAATGTTAATAATTAAACTACTTTTGCCTCGAGGAAAATAGGTATTTATACTTAACCGTAAAAACACTTAAAAATCCATGGGAATTACACAGAAAAATACACAAACATATGAATTCAAAAATTACAACACTAGTTGTTGCGGTACTAATGTATTGCGGCAACGCCACACTTTTTGCGGCAAGCGCTACCTGGACATGGGTAGGCGGAACTGACGTTTGGACCGACAAATCAAACTGGTCAACGACCGACAATCAGTCAACTCCTGGAAACAACGATGTCATCATTTTCTATGATGGTGCTGTTACGTATCCTATTCTTACTGCTGATGCGGAGGTCAATGACTTTATCATGTATGGCGGATGGTTTTCAACCAATGGTTACCACTTCGAGTCTAACCAGGATATTACCATTTATGATGGTAATTTCAACGCCGACGCTTCTTTAATTACTGCTGACAATATTTTCCTTTACGGGGGAAACTTCAGCATGTGGGGAGACAAGTTCGACATCAATAATGACGTGGTCATTGACGGCGGACTTTTCACCATCATCTCTGCTAACGTCAGTATTCCTGACGATCTGAACCTTAAATCAGGTACATTCAACCTTAACGGTTACAACCTTTCCGTGGTTGATGAGTACAAGTATGAAGGCGGAACCCTTGCCAACCCCGGAACTATAAGCATCAACGACCTGGTTGTTGACTTTGCCGGTACGCTCGACCTGGATGTTTCGATAAACATTGCGGGTTCAGCCACTTTTATCAGCGGTGTTATTAATACAACCTCTACTGAATTGCTCATTTTTGACAATAATGCATCCGCTTCAGGAGCCAGCGATATCAGTCACGTGAACGGTCCTGTAAGAAGACTTGTGGGTGCCAGCGGTAACACTACTTTCGATTTCCCAACCGGAAATGGCGCGACATATGCTCCGATCGAAATCTCGGATTTTGTACAGGTAAGGGCACAGGATTATTTCACTGCCCAGTATTTCTACGGTTACGCACCTTACAATCACGCGTCAAAAGACAACACGATCGATCACATCAGCTCTGCTGAATACTGGATCCTTGACAGGAACGCCACTACCGGAACACCTACTACCGATGTAAACGTAAGGTTGAGCTTTGATGAAACTACAAGGAGCGGTATAGTTAACAATGCTACCCAGCTGAATGTCGTGAGATGGGATGGAACAACCTGGAAAGACCATGGCCGTGCAAGCGGTACAGGCAACAACACTGCAGGAACTGTCCGCACCTCTGCCAGGGTAACCGATTTCAGTCCTTTCACCCTCGGTTCCACAACCGGTCTGAACCCACTGCCTGTAAAACTGCTTAGCTTTGATGCCAAGCCTGTAAACCAGGATGTAAAGGTAACCTGGGCAACTGCTTCCGAGATCAATAATGACTACTTTACCGTTCAAAGGTCAACCGATGGAAAATCATGGTCAGTGATCGGCATAGTGAATGCTTCCGAAAACTCAGGACAGACCAGCGATTATAACTTTACTGATAAATCGCCTGTAAGCGGTGTGCAGTTTTACAGACTGATGCAAACCGACCTGGATGGCAAGACTACGCTATCAAATATTGTGAGTGTCAACATGCATGTGAGCCTTGACGCCGCTACAGTTTCCGTGTATCCTAACCCGGTTACTGATGTGGTGAATGTCGGTTTGAGCGTTGCAAGTTCCGATGCATCCGTGGTCATCTTCAATAACATGGGCATGAAGGTGTACGAAATCAGCGGTCAGTCAGGCAAGATATTCACTATTGATATGAGCGCCTTTGAAAAAGGTATTTATACGATAGAGATACACCATGAAAATGGGGTAAATGTTTCAAAATTAATGAAAAACTAATCCTGCAAAGGAGGAAAAACATAACAGGGAGTATATAGTTCCCTGTTATGTTTTAAATAAATTGACCAAAACGACACTATGATATTTTGTGTATTTGTGTAAATAGAGTGGACATCTGAAATACGATGTTCGCTCTTTATGCTTAACAAGGAGTGTCACAGTGAAATTGAAGTATAAATGTGTGTGTGCTTAATGCGCTTGAAAGGTTCATTGCAAGGCACCCGGTAAAAAATACTAAGCCCCCTGAAACAGGCTACTAAACGGGTTAAGTATTTTATGTTTTTTAATGTGCCGGGCAGTTTTGTGACGTTTTCGAGCCGCATTATTCTATTCTTCCAGTCTCAAAAAAGCCAAAATATTGGCAAGTTTTGTATCAGAATGCGGAAACACAGATGCGGTACGCATTCGCAATTCGTTAATTATTAACGATATTAATCTCCCGATAAGGAAAATGGGACTACTTTTTATTTTATGGACAGCTTGTGGATAACTTCCTGTTCTATCTTTGCATCGGAAATCAAAAGGTATAAATACTCAATATGTAATTACACCTAAAATTTTCACCCGAGCAGAATACACACAATACACAAAATACCATGAAATTGACCATTAAGACCCTGATTTTATTAACCTTAACAATCTCTTCACAATCTGTTTTCTCAGCTACCTGGACCTGGATAGGCGGCATCAGCAACAATTTTGACACCAAAGCCAACTGGTCTACTTCCTCTTCAAGTTCACGTCCCCAGACGGATGATCATGTGATCATCAATGCAGGAGCAACCTATCAGCCCCAACTGACAAACTCCCGCACAATCAAGAATTTTACAATCAATGGAGGAACTTTCGATACGCGCAGGTATATTCTTAATGTGTCTTCAAAAGTAACTGTGAACGGAGGAACTATTATGAACTCACAAACCTCCAGGACAGGTCGTATCAATACTGTTAACTTTGAAGTTAATGCAAGCGACGTTTTATCGTTCGCAAGCGCTGGAACTCTCCTTGTAACTGTTTCAGGCACTATGACCTTCACCAGCGGTATTGTCCAGACCACATCTGACGACCTTCTGATAATATCTGACAATGCTACTGTATCTAATGCAAACGATAATAGCCACGTCAACGGACCGGTTAGAAAAATAGGTAACGATGCGTTTACGTTCCCCACTGGCAACGGTTCGGTTTACGCTCCCATCGGAATTTCTGATTTCAGCAGCGGTTCTACTGCCCAGCATACTACTGTTTATTACACAACAACCGCTCCTGCGGGATCCCTGAATGGCGGTGGCGTATTGAGTTCTATGGAAACGTGGAGCTTTACAAGATCGAATGCCTCGCAGATAAGCAGGATCACCCTGTTTTACAATGCAGCCCAAAGAAGTGGTGGTATAGTGGATTCTTCCGATCTGGCGGTGGCTGTTTTCAACGGTACAACCTGGAATCCCATCAGCGGTGCAGCTACAGGATCAAATTCAATCGGCAGCGTTACAACCTCTTCAAGGGTTTCAGGCAGTATCCAGGGGGTTACATTTTCCTCTCCTTCAGGAATCAATGCCCTTCCGATCGAACTGCTGTCTTTTAACGCTTTTGCCGGGAAAAATCACGTATCAATCCATTGGTCTACAACATCAGAACTAAACAACGACTTTTTTACAGTTGAGAAATCAACAGACGGACAAACCTGGTCGGCTGTGGCTAAAATGGAAGGCGCTATGCAGTCAAACTCCGTTTTAGACTATCAAGTGATTGATAATAAGCCTGTAAGCGGTATGCAGTACTATAGACTAAGGCAAACTGATGTCAATGGCCACAGCACCGTTTCAGAAACCGTTGCCGTCAATTTCAGCGAGCCGGTTAATCCTTCGGTGTCTTTATATCCGAATCCTGCTACAGACATTGTAAACATTGACTTCGGAACCAGTCCTGACCTTGTAACGGGAGTCATTGTTTATAACGCTGCTGGTCAAAAAGTACTGGAATTTAACAATTTTTTCAGCCAAATATCACAAATTGATATTTCTGGCATAGAAAATGGTGTATACTTCCTCGAAATTTCGACGATCTCAGGTGTTTCTAAAACCAGGATCATTAAAAATTGATCCGTCGGTTAGACATACTTCAGAAAATCAGGATTTTCATTACACAGAATTACATAATTACACAAATGAACAAAAATAATCTCTTCACCAACCTTGTATCAGGTGTGCAAGGACTTCTTGACAGGCTGTTTCAGCCTTCGGGAAACAACATCCCAACGGATGTAAAACCCATATATATCCCTGTAAAAGTCAGGGCATATAAAAAGGGAATCTAACTCCATTTCTGATCCCAATCAATCAACGCCAGCAGAGCGCTATGTCCTTATGGATATGTGTGTTAAGCCGGATGTTGCAACTTATTGTGTGGGTAGGGCGGGCATTCATGGTGTTCGCCCTTTTTTGTTTACAGGCTGCTTATCCTCCCGACCACCCCGGCGCCCATGAACGATTGTTATGCACAAATCAGGCATAAGTTGGCTGATAACCTTGAGCCCTGTCAATTGTATGTGTCCGCTGAAATGATTACCTTCGCACCCTTAATTTATGCAGCATATACGCAATTTCTGTATTATTGCCCACATTGACCATGGAAAAAGTACTTTAGCAGACAGATTGCTCGAATATACCAATACCATTTCAAAGCGCGACATGATGGCTCAGGTTCTGGATAATATGGATCTGGAGCGGGAGCGGGGAATCACTATAAAAAGCCACGCCATCCAGATGAATTATATGCTGGAAGGAAAGCCCTATACGCTGAATCTTATTGATACGCCGGGCCACGTGGACTTCAGCTATGAAGTAAGCAGAAGCATTGCCGCCTGTGAGGGCGCTTTGCTGATTGTCGATGCCTCCCAGGGCATTCAGGCCCAGACCATAAGCAATCTGTACCTGGCAATAGAACATAACCTTGAGATTATACCCATTCTGAATAAAATGGACCTCCCGGGGGCTATGCCCGAGGAAGTGAAGGATCAGATAGTCGAGCTGATAGGGTGCGACCGCGACCAGATCATTCCGGCAAGCGGGAAAACAGGAATGGGGGTTGACAGCATTCTCGAAGCGATAGTTAAACGCGTACCTGCTCCGAAAGGAAATCCGGATGCGCCCCTCAAAGCCCTGATCTTCGATTCGGTATTCAACTCGTTCAGGGGAATTATTGCTTATTATAAGGTGGTAGACGGCAAACTCAGGAAAGGGGAACGCGTCAAGTTCATGAACACTGACAGCGAGTATTTTGCCGATGAAGTCGGTTCCCTGCGTCTTGATATGGAACCCAAACCCGAAGTGCTTGCAGGCGATGTCGGATATATTATCACAGGGATCAAACAGGCAAGGGAAGTTAAGGTAGGCGATACCATTACAAGCGTTGTGAACCCGACGGCTGAACCGATCAAGGGTTTCGAGGACGTAAAGCCTATGGTATTTGCCGGTATTTACCCGGTGGATACTGAAGATTACGAAGAGTTGAGGGACAGCATGTTCAAGCTGCAGCTTAACGATGCCTCGCTGGTATTTGAACCGGAAAGTTCGGCTGCCCTCGGTTTCGGTTTCAGGTGTGGTTTTCTGGGTATGCTGCACATGGAAATCATCCAGGAACGACTGGAAAGGGAATTCGGCATGACAGTGATAACCACCGTGCCTAACGTATCTTACAAAGCTTACACAAATAAAGGCGAGATGATTGAAGTGAATAACCCGAGCGACCTGCCGGATCCGAATTATATTGACTATGTGGAAGAACCGTTTATACACGCCAATATCATTACTGCAGCCGAATATGTGGGCCCGGTAATCGCTTTATGCATGGATAAAAGGGGGACTATCAAAAACCAGGTATATCTCACAACAAACAGGGTAGAATTATCGTTTGAAATGCCTTTGGCTGAAGTTGTATTTGATTTTTACGATAAACTGAAGTCCATAAGCAGGGGCTATGCTTCGTTTGACTATCACCCGAGTGAATATAAACTATCGCACCTGGTGAAAATGGATATCATGCTGAACAAGGAAGTGGTTGATGCCTTGTCGTCTATCATACACCGTGACCGGGCATACGATCTTGGAAAAAAGATATGCAAAAAACTCCGGGAACTTATTCCAAGACAGCAGTTTGATATCGCCATACAGGCGTCGATCGGGGCCAAGATCATCGCAAGAGAGTCCCTGAGCGCTCTGAGAAAAGATGTGACTGCAAAATGTTACGGGGGAGATATCAGCAGGAAACGTAAACTATTGGAAAAACAGAAAGAAGGTAAAAAAAGGATGCGGCAGGTCGGCAGTGTGGAAATACCCCAGTCAGCCTTTATGGCCGTCCTTAAACTTGACGATTAAGACACATTGGAATATTTCAGGGATTATCCGGCTGCTTTTTGGAAATTATGTATTGCATGCCTGTTCTTTTTCAGCAGTTTTTCTATGGTCATCCCCGAATTACCGGTACTGCTGGCCCAGATCAACGGGACTATTTACAGCTGGCTCATCATACCTTCGTTTGCCGCTATTGCATTGCTAACCAGGCCCATGAGCGGGAAGCTTTCGGACAAGGTGGGGCGGGTGTTCGTTATGTGTGTCGGAGCAGCTGTCACCACGCTTTCCTGTGCGTTTTATCTTTTTATTCCCATTGTTTCACTTTTCTTTGTCAACAGGGCTTTTCATGGGATCTGCGCGGGTTTTACTCCAACAGGTTTCACAGCTTATGCCGATGATATCGTGCCGCTGACCAGAAGGGGGGAAGCCATGGGGATAGTAGGCATATTCAACAATATGGGCAATGCTTTCGGATGGGTGATCGGCAGCGCCTGTTCCAATGCCTTCGGACTTGATACCATGTTTATTATTGCATCCGTTCTGGGGCTCATAGCTTTTATGATGTTTACAACACTGAAAGAATCTATCCCTGAGCAGAACCGTTTTTCATACAGGTTCTTAATGGTCAGGACGCATGAGCTAATGGAAAAAAGAGTTTTGTTGCCGGGTTTCATTTTGTTCCTGGTGGTGTTTTCATCCGGGGCCATACTGGCGCTCATTGCCGATTTTACAACGCATATCGGTATAAAGAACAAGGGCATGTATATGGCCATTTACATTCTTTCTTCATTGGTGGTAAGGTTTATGGCCGGCAGATGGAGCGACCGGTTCGGCCGTAAACGCATTGCTTTGCTGGGTAGTCTGTTCCTCTGCGGGAGCATGTTCGTACTGGCATTTACAACAGGCATATACCTGTATTCCCTGTCATCTGTCCTGTTTGGTATTGGTTTCGGACTCATTTCACCATCCATTTTTGCCTGGGCCGCCGATTTATCCCTTCCGGGTCTGAAAGGCAAGGCCGTTGGCACACTGTTTATTTTCCTGGAAACCGGTGTTATTGTGGGTTCCTCGGTATGCGGCCTGCTTTACAGCAATAACCCGGAGAATTTTGCGATCTGTTTTCTCATTAGCGGGTTGCTGGCATTCATTCCGGCATTTTTCCTGCTTGACAGCAAATTACGGATCAGGCCGGAAAAATTTGTCAGGGAAGAAGTTCCTGTCGATTAGGTCATTCGGTTTCAGGCGCCAGATGCCTGGTAAAATCCCCTTCCTGCGAGGTGGCATAAAGTTCTTCCTGCAGGGGTTCATATCGCCTGATAACCTTCACGGCAAAGATCGCGGCGAAAATCACCACGATGGAACCGGCAATACTTATCATATCTCCTTTTATCAGTTCGTCGATGTCATCTGCCCGAAACTGAAGCCTCGAAGCGATCTGCGAAATAACGGATCCCAATATGTAAAGAAACCACCATGTCCTTAATAATGCCCTGGGAAAATCGTCTTCACTTTTACCGAGGACGGATAATGTTTCACTGAAGATTTCCTTCATAATCTTATAGGGATAATAGATGTTCAAAACCGGGATAAACCAAAATCCGGCCGCCCAGCCTTCTGAATAGGAAAGATAATCCGACTGGAAATGCAGGTTGTAATAGGCCCTGCGAAACCATTGAATATAAAAAATATACGTGAGTACGAGTATAACGAGATAAATGCCGGCGAAGATCAGTTGAATAAGGTCGCTGGTGGTGATAAGATTAATTACTTCCATTGAATTGTCTGTCTTTGCTCTCTGCAAAAGCATTAATTCAACAGAATCAAGTACAATAAGAATAATGTGTGCACTCAGGTTTAACCAGAGAAAGGTAATCGCCCTTCTGGTTCTCGCATCATTTGGTTTCATAAATGGGGTTGGCAAACATAAAAAAGTTTCACAGCATTTCAACCAAAGGGAAGGAATACCACCCCTGTGACTTGGTAATTTTTCATGTTAAACAATGTTTTTATAATATTTATAATCAGTTAATTATGTATAATATATAAACCTTTGATTTAGATATCTTTTTTCATTCCATTTGCGGCAGAATTGCACTTTGGGATATAGTTTTCCCTCCTTGTTCCAAGGAAAATAGCCCCTTAAGAGGTCATAAGATGGGCTGGTTATATTAAACTCGTTGATTATTAGTAGGTTGCCAACGCTTTACAAGTGTAAAACAAATTGTTTACAAATGTAAAAGGATTGATTTACGTTTGTAAAAGCAGTTATTTACATTTGTAAACACTAAAGATAATTTTGTAACATGATAGAAATCAAGATATTAGAAATTTTTAACCGTTCAGGATTAAGCAGAATTGACTTCGCCAACAAATTGGGTATTTCAAATGCAGTGTTGTCCCATATTACCTCCGGCCGTAATAAGGCAAGCCTGGACCTGGTGACCACCATATTACATCACTTTCCGGAGATAAGTGCAGACTGGCTTTTATTGGATAAAGGCGATATGATTAGGGCTGAACTGGCTTACAACCCTGAAAAAATAAAGGAAAAGCTGCTTTCAGGTATAGAAAGTATCAGGAAGGCAGCTGATACAGCGGCCTTAAAACTGGATGCCCTTGAACAGGAGATCCGGGAATTAAAATAGGGTGGTTTGCTTGACGTTAAGTATGTGAGCGTAAAACAGATCGCCCAGCATTTTCTGGGATTTTGCCAGGTATTCTTTGTCAACACTGTAAATAACACTCGTTTTATGGTTGGTACCCTTAATAAGCTGGGCATTCCTTAATTCGCTAAGATGTTGAGAAACAGTAGATTGGCTTAAAGGGAGTTTGTCAACTATTTCCTGGCAGGTCTGGTCGTTCTTTGCAAGAAGGATCTTGAGGATTTTGATCCTGGCAGGGTGCCCCAATGCTTTACATACTACGCTTAAATCAACTTCAAAAGGTTCGAATAAGGATTTTTTGCTCATTGCCATAGGTTGCAAATATAAGTATGTTTTTTATGTCCGCAAGTGCTTAATTGAAAAAATAAAATAAAGTTACTCTTTTAGTCGTTTTTCAATTTCCACCTTTTATGGCTCCACAACCAGGTTTCCGGTTGTTCCCTTATTTTTTCCTCCAGATATCCGGTGTGTATGGCTGTTATTTCTCCCGGAGGATGCATTTCTCCAGCTTTAACCAGGAATGCATCAAAACACTGATAAAATCCTCGTTTTATTCGTTTTACCTCATGGAAAATAACCGGCAATTTGAACTTGGTCGCCAATTTTTCTACCCCGGGCAGGACAGCAGTTTCCTGGTTGAGAAACCTCACCCATATGCTGGATTTTTTGTCTGAAGGCGATTGATCTGCCACCAATATTAGTAAATAAGGCTTTTGCTGCTGCAATAATACTCTGGCTACCTGTGACATAGGGACTAGCTGAGCACCGAATGCTGTTCGTGTTTTATATAGGAGCCGATCAAAATACGGGTTGGAAAGAGGTTTGTAAGCTACCAGTATCTGATGTTTATAAATGAGTTGAGATGAGCGACTTATCCATTCCCAGTTACCATTATGGCCCATCACCACAATGGCATTCTGACCCTTTTCGAATAGTTCATCGTATATATGTGTTTCTGCCTTGATGCGTTTAAAAAGCTCCTCTTTACTGATAGTGAACCCTTTGACTGTTTCCACGACAAGATCAGCCAGATACCTGTAATATTGCTTTTCAATATGCCTTAACTCGGAAATTGCCTTTTCCGGGAAGGAATTCTGCAGGTTATCACGGACTACTTTAACCCTGTATTTAATTAATTTGTAAAATACGATATAGAGAATATCGGATACTCCATACCAAAACCATAATGGCAGGCGGGACAAACCGAGCAAAAGATATATTCCCAGGCGAGATACGATAGAGCTAATAAAATGAGTCATAATGGTTATGATCCAGTTAGCTCGATAATTACTTGATGTAGCGGAAATCGTGACCTGCTTTCAGGTTTACGACAAAATGATACATAAGATCAATGACCTGTTCGATATCTTTTTTGCTGACAGTCTCGACAGTCGTATGCATATATTTTAAGGGAAGGGAAATAAGAGCCGACGGAACACCCTCGCCGCTATACGCAAAACTTTCGGTGTCGGTACCCGTACTTCTGCTGGCTGCGGCCCTCTGGAAAGGTATTTTATGCTTATCGGCCAATTGAATGATCATCTTTAAAAGGTTGTTCTGAACAGCAGGACCGTAGGTAAGCACCGGACCGTTCCCACATCTTTGATCTCCCTGTTTCTTTTTATCGTACAAGGGCGAAGAGGTATCATGGCATACGTCTGTGATGATGGCGACATCAGGCCTGATCTTTCTAGAGATCATCTCAGCACCCCTGAGACCGATCTCTTCCTGTACCGCATTCACTATGTAAAGACTGAAGGGGAGGCTTTTCTTTTGTTCGCGGATTTTCCTTGCCACTTCAGCTATCATAAAACCGCCGATCCGGTTGTCAAGGGCTCTGCCTGTATAATACCGCTCGTTGAGTTCCATAAGCTCATCTTCAAATACTGCAACTGAACCTACGTGAATACCAAGCTTTTCGACATCTTCTTTTTTTGAGCAGCCGATGTCGATAAAGATGTTGTCCGTGTTGGGGGTGATCTCTTTTTCACCTGTACGCACATGGATAGCCGGCCACCCGAAAATACCCTTTACAATTCCTTTCTCGGTCGCAATATTCACCCGCATCGATGGAGCAATCATATGATCCGAACCACCGTTCCGGGCCACATACAGGTAACCGTCATCGGTAATGTATTTTACAAACCAGGAAATCTCGTCCGCGTGTGCTTCAATGACCACCTTGTATTTTTTACCTGGATTGATGATACCCGCTACCGATCCATAAGCGTCTGAAATGTAATCGTCTATATATGGTTTCAAATAATCCAGCCATAACTTTTGGCCTGAAGTTTCAAAACCCGTCGGGGAGGAGTTATTCAGGTAATCAAATAAGAATTTCCTGCTCTTTTTATCCATACGCTATGTTTTAAAACGGAAGGTCGTCGCTTGAATCGTTGTTGAATTCATTGAATTCTTCCATAGCCGGTGCCTGTGAAGATTCCCCTGAAAACTGTTCAGCTGAACCGTTTTCACCGGCCGGTTCTATTTTCCAGAACCTTACGTCGGTGTACCATCTGCCATTATATTCGCGGCTTTCCACGTTCACGGAGACTTTAACGGCATCGTTGATTTTATAACGGTTTAGTTCGTCCACTTTTTCGGCCCATCCTGATATGCAGACCTTTTTTGGGAACTTGTCATTTGTTTCAATAATGAATTCCTGCTTTTTCCATTCCCCCTTTGCACTGGTGCCTTTCTGGACATCCAGTTTCTGAATAATTCTGCCTGTAATTTCCATGTCTAAAAATTTAAATCACAAACATAGTATAAAAAACAAGGCAGCATGAGGCAAGATATTCACCATTTATGCAGGATATCCTGTTATACTCACAGCTGTCCTTGGTTCTTGTATAATTTCAAAGCCAAGAGCTGGATTTTGCCTGCCAAACCGATTGATTTTTAGTGCCGGGACCTTTAAAGGTAATGACTTTCAAAAAAAAAATCGCAAGCTTTTGTTTATTATTAAATTGCCTTGATTATCAGGTGTTTATCATTCCAAAACAATTGAACGGCAAACAGATTACCAAAAGATTAAGGCCAAAAGGGCATTGATCATATAAATACAATTTGGTTAAAATTATATTCTTGCCTATTTTTGACATATTCTTTAAAATCGATTATCGTGCGTCACATTTTTCTGTATTTCTGTGTGTTATGTTGTTCGATTGCTAATTCCCAGGTTATAAGGTGTTATAATCTTGAGGTTTCATGCAAGTCGAGGACATACAATTCGACACAGTCCATACTGGATTTCAAATGGGCTTACAGAGCACCGGCAGTGGACACACAAAGGGTCTACAGGAAATTGAAGAACGATTATTTTTGGGGATCGCCATACAGGGTTATACGGGATTATGATTCCACTTTCAGCGATACCATTACTACCGGCAGCAGCTACGAATACAAGTTTGAAAAGGATTTCGGATACGACGACTATACGGTATTGGGGTATATTCACGCAGGGCACAGGGTACCGTCAGTCATGTCGCGGGGCAAGATCCTGATGATTGCCGACAGTACGCACAAGACATTCCTTGATACGGCCCTGAGGACGTTCAGGAATGACCTTATCGGCGATGGATGGACCACAGAGCTTAAGTGGTTTGACTCAACGACCTCGGTGGCGGCCATAAAGGCCTATATTGTAGGACGGTACAATGCCGACCCGAACAATGTCAAGAGTGTGGTGCTGATAGGCAACCTGGCGGTGCCTTACTCCGGAGATTATTCAGCTTCCGGCTTGCCACCCCCGGACGGACATACAACGAGTTCGGGCCCTAGTCACGAGGGCGCCTGGCCCGCCGACTGTTACTATGGGGATATGGTCAATCCCACCTGGCCGGATTCCACTGTGACCAACAATCTTGGCGCACGCTCAGCCAATAACAACAATCCCAGCGACGGTAAATTCGATTACAGCGAGATACCGGGATACATGGTGCAACTGCAGGTCGGGCGTATAGACTTGGCTGATTTGCCTGCATTTTCGCAATCCGAGCGTGAATTGTTAAAGCGTTATTTTACCAAGAACCATAATTTCAGGCATAAGCTTGAAACCGTAAGGGAAAGGTGTCTCATTGACGATAACTATGGGGTGATTCCTTACTCCTGGCCGAACTTTTATGAGCATTTCGGCGGCAATGCCTGGAGGAATATGGCCCCCCTGATTTCCGATACCGTTACCAGGAGTCTCGACTTTCTCTCAACACTCAAAACGAACGACTATCTCTGGTGTTTCGGGATGGGAGCGGGGACGTACCGCAGTTGCGCCGGTGTAGCACATACCGATAGCTTGGCCCAAAGCAGCCGGCTGGTTAAATCGGTATTCGGCGGGTTTACAGGCAGTTATTTCTGCGACTGGGACAATTCGAACAATTTGTTAAGGGCCTTGCTCGCCTCGAGAGGCAATATGCTGAACACCTTTAATGTTGGCCGACCGCACTGGTATTTTCACCATATGGGTCTTGGAGAAACCATAGGTTATAGCACCATGAGGACTCAAAGCAATATTGATACTGCCGCATTCCAGTACCTGTACCCGACAACGGCTTACTTTAATTTTTCCATTCATGTGGCCCTTCTGGGCGATCCGTCTGTAAGGATGCAACCGGTTGAACCTCCTCATGCTATTCAAACCAGGCAGGACAGCTGTAATCTCAGGTTTAAGATCAGCTGGACAGCTTCGTCCGATACCGCAGTTCATACATATTATGTATTGAGGGCGAAACACATAGACAGCACTTTCACACTTCTCGGAAATACACAAAACCTTTATTATGTGGATAACAGCCCTTTAAGCGGCGATAACGTGTATATGGTGCGGGGTGAAAAACTTCAGGTGAGCGGCAGCGGCACATATTTTAACCTCAGCCAGGGAATCTTTGATACCATTTCTACAACGGAGTTCAGCATACCGGTGGCAAATGCGGGAAGTGATACCAGCGTTTGCAGGGAACAGCAGATAAGCATCGGTGTCAACAGTTCAAATAATTCAAGGACAACCTTCAGCTGGAATCCAGGCGGTTTCACTACCAATGTGGCGACTATGACAGCTCTTACGAGTGGAAACAGGGTATTGGCAGCCACGGATACATTCACCGGGTGTATCAAGAGAGATACCATGGCCATTACCATATTGCCGACCCCAGTGGCTGAAA
>CALMKH010000259.1 GCA_937867025.1 uncultured Bacteroidota bacterium
GTGCTTTTATGGTCTGTGCTTTTATTTCTTTTGGTATCGTCCCGTTTTGAATATTTTTAATGCTGTTTCTTGTTGTTCAATGCACCAAAGTTCATTATTTCAAAACCAGGCATATCAGCTATATAGCACAAATATATTAACTTTTTTTAGAAATATATAGATGAAAAGCCGCGTTGCAGCGCCCTCACTGCGTTTCAGGTACACAACATGGGGAGCCGGGAAGGCGCTTCACCCTATGGTGTGTTTGTTCTACCAAAGGGTAAGAACGCGACCGGGAAGCGCAAGAAATGAAAGCGCGGCCACATAAAAAACAGACAATCGCGGTGTATAATAACTGTAAAGAAAGGTATTCGTGAGGCATGCATCAAAGCGAAAACAATTTTTCAAAAAATCAAATCTCCTCAAAAAAATTTAAGGTAAGAAATGCTTGTTCCAGGTTAGGTTTTTGCGCTATTTTTGTGTCATGAACGATAATGTA
Source organism: uncultured Bacteroidota bacterium (assembly GCA_937867025.1). Lineage (GTDB taxonomy): Bacteria > Bacteroidota > Bacteroidia > NS11-12g > UBA955 > JABMMZ01. Next base: position 479 of record CALMKH010000259.1, read on the forward strand.
GTGACAAAAGATTCATTTGATGAACTGGTAAAAAAACACCAATCTGAACTAAAGTCCTTTTTATATCGCTTCACCGCATCCCGCGAAGATTCTGAAGATCTGGCCCAGGAAACCTTTATTAAAGCATTTCAAAAAATAAACACGTTCAAAGTCGATTCTTCCTTTAAGACATGGTTATTCGCCATTGGGATCAATCTGGCCAAAGATCATTTCAGGGCCAATAAAAGATGGCCGGTCAATGCACAGGATAAGTGCAAGGATCTCATCAGCACTACCCCTTCCCTAGAAGCTGAATTAAAAAATATCGCATATACATCAGAAGCCGGTAAATACGAGATCCGGGAGCATATTGATTTCTGCTTTACCTGTATTATAAAGACCCTTCCCATTGAAGAGCACCTTGTCTTAATGTTAGCTGATATTTATGCATTCAGGGTTAAAGAAATCGCTGAAATAATGGGTTTGTCTGTCGGGGTCATCAAACATCATCTCCACAACTCACGCAGCACCATGCACGATATTTTTGAACATCGTTGTGCTCTGATAAACAAAAAAGGGGTTTGCCACCAATGTTCAGAATTAAATGGCTTTCGCAATGAAAAAGCCGATACCCAACGCATCATTTCCGAAATGGAATTGGTTAAGGCCGCTAACAGGAAAGATAAAAGTCATTTATTCCGCATAAGAACCGAGTTGGTAAAAGCTATTGATCCTCTGCAGGCAGGCAGTTCGGATCTGCATGATTTCCTGCTTAATCAAACCACCCGGGCCGTGGATACAAATTAATATCCCTCTATTATCTGTCTGTTGCCATTACTATTATGATTGACCTATAACGGCAATCACATCCAAAACCACTGGTTTTAATAGCTCCGATCATTTTTTCCCAGTCCATCGTCTAAGACATTGACTGAAACCTTTAAAGGTATCTGTTAAAATATGCCATATGGATATCAGGAACTCAGAAACAAATAAACCTAATTATAATCATAAATGAACAAAGCATTCGAACAAACAGTTGTGTTTAAAGGAACAACAGCCGCAGAACTATTCGATATTTTCCTGGACTCCGAAAAACATACGGAGATTCATAATGGTGCCGAAGCCAGGATTAGCAAGGAAGTAGGTGGTAAATTCTCACTCCTTAACGGTAACCTGACGGGTAAAAATCTATTGATCATCCCAAACAGGATGATAGTACAATCCTGGAGAGGCAATGTTTGGGAAAAGGATGATCCTCATTCTATTCTCTCCTTGATCTTTTCCAACATCAAAGGTGGCGCACAAATCCAAATGGTACATGCCTTCACGCCTGATCAGTTTGATGAACTATGGAAAGAAGTTTATTGGGATCCCATCCGCAAATACTTGAAGAAAAAATTATGAAAATATTTATTACAGGCGCAACTGGTTATGTAGGCAGCGCCGTCGCATTGAAACTCTCATCAAACAACCACGACATAATTGCTTTGGCTAGGTCTGAATCAAGTGCCGCGAAACTGGAGAAGCTTGGTTATAAAGTCGTCAGAGGTGATCTCACCGACCCATCGCATTGGATAAAGCAAGCTTCCCAAGCCGATGCATATATCCATTGTGCTCAACTCCGTTTCGGGAAGCGGGTCCCCTTATCATGGGTAAAAAAGGCTGCCGATGCTGATAAAACCGGTTTCATGGGGCTGGTTAAGGCGGCAAAGCTTAACAGGAACAGCAAAATAATTATCTACACCTCGGGAATAAGTGCGGTCGGTCATTATGGCGACCGATGGACAGATGAAAACACAATCGCAAAAGAAAGCCGTACGGTAGGCAGCTATCATTTAGAAACTGAGCGATTGATTCCGAATCTTTTAAAAGAAGGCTTGCCAATTGTTGTATTACGATTAAGTCTTCCTGTTTCAACCTCCGGAACTTTTGCAACCTATTTCCTGAACCAGGCAGCTAAAGGTAAATTGCGGTATGTTGGAGATGGTCAAAATTACTGGCCTACCATCCATATGGACGACCTTACCAATGCTTTTGTTAAGGTTATAGACAATCCACCCATAGGCGAAACCCTGATAATCTCTGATGATAATCCGCTACGTATGCGCGAATTCTCCGAACTGCTTATGAAGCAATTCGGTCATCAAAAAGTAAAGTCCGCTCCAAAATGGATCGTGTTTCTTTTCGCAGGAAAGGCATTGGGCAAACTCCTTGTTTCCTCTTACAGAGTCCGCAACCATAAAGCGAAAAAACTTCTTGATTGGAAACCCGCTTTTCCAACATTCAGGGAGTCACTCATTCAGGTAATAAAAGAATATAACAGGCAAATAGATTAAATCATATTATCTGGACTGATCTAGCCAACAGGGTGATTTTTGCTGATTCCCAAGAGTACGCCATTTCGAACTTTTTGATCTGATTCAATGGGAATGAATGGTCCCCGATAGCAGAACATCTCATTTCGTTATATGCACGCTACGCAGCAGCCACGCTTTCTCTATCACATGATAGTCCCCTAGGGGTATTCGCGCCTTAAACAGGTAGCCACAGTAGTAGAGAACTCCACTTCGTTGCGTTCACGCTACGTGGCAACCGTGTATGCGTAAAACCCTGACCGAATAAAATAAAAAACCCCGAAATTTCGTTTCAGGGTTTTTCTACTACACGGTAG
>CALMKH010000260.1 GCA_937867025.1 uncultured Bacteroidota bacterium
TAATACACCCTGAAACCGGAGAACCTGTTGTCGCTTGTAAATACGATGGTCTGGTTAGCACCGCTGCTCTGATACACTTTTACTTTTACAACATCCCCCTGTGTCAGTTTCACGTTCGCAGAGAGTTTATTGCTGACATATGACGCGTTGGAATTAGGCAATATGCTTTCCGTATACGTGTTGCCATTGATGATCAGCTGGGTCACATTCAGCCCGGTGCTGGCTGACATGATGTTCCAGTTTAGCTGTACGTCAAAATGATATACGCCGGTAACGGGTGCTGTGAACATCGAATCGGCATAATTGGTGCCGTCGTCAAAATCTTCGGTATAGAAAGGCATGGTGAGGAAAGCTCCTGACGGTATGGTATAGTTGGCGCTTGTCTTGGCTGAAAAACCGACTTTAGGATTAGCCACATCCTGCCAGCTGGCAAGTCCTACGGAGTCTGCCTGCAACACTTTGCCTTTGCCGGGAGAACCACCTGCAATCCTGACCTGGCCGTTTACGTCCAGCGCTGCCAGCGAGCTTGGGGAAGACTGGTTAATTCCCACGGTGGTGCCGTTGTCAGTAATGTTGGAGTTGCCCGCCGCGGTTGAACTTGTGAATTTCAATATAACATTGGTTGTACCGGATAAAGTACCGCTTCCGGCAGGACCTTGTGGCCCTGTAGCACCCTGTGGGCCTTGAGGACCTGTAGCACCTGTCGGACCGGCTGGACCTTGAGGCCCTGTAGCTCCCTGCGGGCCTTGCGGTCCCTGGGGGCCGGTTGCGCCCGCTGCTCCGGCTGCTCCGGCAGGACCTTGCGGGCCCTGAGGACCGGCAGGACCCTGCGGGCCTGGAGTTCCGTTGGCGGAATACAAAGCGAAGGGTACGCTCAACAATTGAGTAGCGCCCATATCAGTGTATGAATTGCCTCCGTTAGGATCGAATTCCACCTGGAGGTATTTATCACCACTGCCCCAGTTAATGGTTCCCATGGTGCCTGTGATCACTGTGCCGCCTCCTATGGCGGTTGAGAACACCCCGAAGGCATTGGTGGCCAGTTGTTGAGATTCGCTGTATACAACAGTGCCTGCGGCAGATCCGTCACGCACTGTGAATTTCACTGAAATATTCTTGGATGCAATGACGTTGCCGGATGCATCCCTGGCTACTGCCTGGTAATTGATCTTTTGAGGAACCTGCGCCTCTGCAAAAGAAAACAGAAATAATCCTGCGGCAAGGAAAAAATGCCTTAAGGTAAAGTGATTCATAAAATGGTTTTATTATTTTAATTGTTAATGATGAAACGCCTGGAGAAAAATTGTGGTGAACCTGATTCACCGGTTACCGAGATAATGGCGATGTAAACACCGTCAGGGATGCCTGAAACCCCATGAAGGGCATGAGTCCCGTAACCTGTGGATTGTATGTCGCCTACTTCGCACACCTTGTTACCCAGTATGTCGTGAATGGTGATGGATACCTTTTCATTTCCCGGGGTTTGTATGTCAAACTCAATGAAAGTGCTTGCCGGAACAGGATACATACTAATACTGACGCCACCAGCATCGATACTGGCTATCGAACTCTTTCTTTTCAGCGTGCCTTGTTCGAAACCCTGGGTGAGAATGGAGCTATCCTTCTTCAGCGTTGTAATGGCCGTTTCGCCTATTGTAAAGGTGAGAGAACCGGCTGATGTCGACTTGAAAGTCCCGCCGGAAGAGATAACTTTCTGACCGATCGACTGTGAGGAGAGCTGTGCGCAGGCCAGAATCAACCCGCAAAACAGCGCAGTGTGTTTGATCATTGTTTTTTGTTTTTTAGCAAAGGTAAGATTATTTGCACCAAATAAACAAGCCCCTCACGCCGAATATGCGTAATAGAGCCCTTTAAAAATGTAAAACTTTAAGACTCAAGATGATCCTCGTCATAGAACATTACAGGCAGCTTTTATTAATATTGCTTCCTGTTTTGGACCTCACTGCCAAGCATGGATTCAATTACCCATATTGCCCTGGGAGCCTGTATAGGCGAAGCGTTTTTCGGGAAAAAGATCGGCCGGAAAGCCATGGTATGGGGAGCCCTTGCACAAAGTGTGCCCGACATCGACTTCATATCCGCCTTCTGGCTCGACCCTACATCATCCCTCCTGGCGCACCGCGGTTTTACCCATTCCTTTTTATTCGGACTGCTGATGGCCGCGTTTCTGGCCCTTGTTGCCGAAAAATGGCACCGGCCGCACAATATCTCCTTTCAGCGCTGGATGTGGTTCTTCAACACGGAAATACTCATACACCTGTTGCTCGACGGCATGAATAATTACGGCGTCGGCTGGTTTGAGCCCTTCAGTCATGCCAGGGTATCTCTGAATGCCATTTACGTAGCCGATCCTTTCCTGTCTGTGTGGACCGGCATCGCATGCGTGGTACTGGCCATTCTAAGGCACGGGCATCCCGGCAGGACATTCTGGAAATGGTTCGGGCTCCTGCCCACTTTCCTGTATTTCGGATATTGTATCTTTAACAAAACGGTGATTGAAAATGCAGTAGTGGAAGGGGCGCGTGCCGACCGCATCCCGTTCAGAAAATCCCTTACCACTCCCACCCCGCTGAACAACTGGCTCTGGTATGTGATACTCGAAAATGACAGCGGGTACAGGATTGGTTACCGTTCTGTATTCGACAAAGATCCCAGACTCGGGCTCAACTTTTATCCCAGGAATGAACATCTCCTGAAGGCCGTGAAGGAACAGAAGGATGTCAGCGACCTCATCCGGTTCTCGCAGGGATTTTATACCGTGGAGCAGTGGGGCGACACCCTGGTGTTCAACGACCTGAGGTTCGGGCAGATCATCGGCTGGCACGACCCCAAGGAACGTTTTGCCTTTCACTATTTTATTACTTTCCCCGACCAGAACACCATGGTGGTGCAAAGAGGTCGTTTTGCCAAATGGAACAGTGAAACGGTGAGATCGCTGGTACGGAGGATGAAGGGAATTTAAACATACAAGGGGTGCATACACCAACAACCCTTAACAGGGTTTTAAGAAAAAAACTAACCGTCATGCCCGAT
>CALMKH010000261.1 GCA_937867025.1 uncultured Bacteroidota bacterium
ATAAGTATTTCGCTGGTGACCAACCAACACGGGAAGTCCTGAAAACAAAAATTAAGTTATGATGGCTATAGAGAAAATTTTTGAGACCGCTTCTAAGTTAATGGTTATAAGTTATTGGGCCATATAACTGTATTTGGCCACTTTGCAAGGGTCTATTAAAAAATGATGAATTCAGTAGAAGCGCCAAGATCCTTGAGCATAGCTACCAGGTCATTCACAAAATTTTCAGGGCCGCAGACATAAAAATGTTGTTTGTAGTTTGAAATATGTTCAATCAGGAAATCGCGGTCAATTCTCCTGTCAATAAAGCCAATGACGTTCTCGCGGGTAAACGTTTCTATGAAATTTTTTCCAAGCATCCTCTTGAGTTCTTCCGCCTGAATGACATCTTTCAGGGTCTTGTTGGAATAAATAAGTTGGTTGTGATGGATTTTTCCTTTTTTAAACAAATTCCTGAATATGGAAAGAAATGGGGTGATCCCAGAACCTGCGGCAATAAAAACACCGCGTTGCTTATATTCAATTGTACCGAACACGCTATGGAGAATCAGCTCACTGCCGGCATTCGTCCTTTCAAGTTCCCTTGTTACACCATTTTTATTGCGGTATATCTTTATCATTAATTCGATATGTTTATCTTCCGGCAGGTTGGTAAAGCTAAACGGCCTGATTTTATCCTCCCACCCTGGGGCATGGATCGAGAAATTACCCGATTGACCTGGAACAAACGTAAATCCCGGGGGTTTTTTGAGAATGAAGCGTTTTACATCATGAGTCACATAATCCGTACGAAGAACCTGCAATGTCAGCATGACGTTCCGCAACGCAGTACCGGATTCTATACCTGGCATCATGGTTGTTCTGGCAATATTAATAAGGGAATGTTTGTATGAAAGTTCATCTTCGCGCTTAACTTCCTGCCGAACAGATTGATACCAGACACCATGTTTGCTCTGTAATCCGCTGCATTATAAGAAGCTGCTGAAGAATCAATGGGAACTGGAATAGTATTCATACAACAAAAATGAAAAATTCCGGAAAGTCGCTTAATGAGTAGCATCACAGGTCGGGGTGACTTTTGTCAAAGCCTGTATATATTGTTATACTCATTCTAAGTAGGTTTTCGAAGAAACACTCTGTAGAATGAGTAATGCCGTACCGTTAGGTTCGAAAACCTAACTGGTACAGGTATACAACTGACGTTTTCGGTATATTATCCCTGCAAGGATTCTCTTTCATTATGGATTCAGGGTGATTAGCGGCTGGAAGATTATTTAATTCGCCTCGGAACAGTGATAGACTTAAGCTTTTTTCCGGTTTCAACACACGTCGATTTATGTATCGGTGAACTCCTTTAATGGCCGGTTATGACGCGAGTCATATGAGATGATGAGACTAAACATGTGAATTCTGAACAAACCTGCCCAATTTTGACCATAAATTTAGCATATGGCTGAAAACAATAATAACACCAGACAGAGACAGGCTATTGGCAAGCCCCTGACATTGAAATCCATCATGGTCGCAACTGATTTTTCAGAGTCTTCATTGAATGCCCTGTCTTATTCCGGCAGTTTAGCAAAGGCTCTCAATGCCCGGTTATATATCATTCATGCATTTCTCTCGCCGGTTACGCCAGGGGATATGATCAGTCCTGAGGCCGTGAGCAAGCTCTCAGCCGCCCATAAAGACAGGTTGCAAAAGCTTGCAGAAAGTGTGAGTAAGGATTTCGGCATACCTGCCGAAGGAATTTTCACGACCGGACTGGCCGTAGACCGCATAATAAATGAGGAAAAACGCGCCGACCTGATTATTCTGGGCATGAATGGCGCCGGGAATGCTGCAAGATTCGGAAGCGTGGCGACTGATATACTTAACAGGACTCGCAGGCCAGTGTTGATCATACCGGCTAAGGCAACCTATACAATGCCAAGCCTGATCGTTTTTGCCTGTGACTATAAAACGGAAGCTGAACAACACAACCTGGACCTGTTGAAAGTTCTGAAAACAACTTTCGACACCAGATTTCTGATAGGGAACGTCATTTCCAAAGGCGAAAAACATCCCGATGCTACAGCAATGAACAGGAAGTTGAAGGCCGAACTTGGCGTTGGAGAAAAAGCCTTTGCATGGATCGAGGATGACGACCTCGTTCACGGACTTGAGAAATTTTACACCTTACATCATGCCAACCTTCTGGTCTTTATACATCATCATTATAGCTATTTCAGCCGACTTTTCCATAAGAGCGCCAGCGAAGCCGAGGCTTTTTATACACATATACCATTGCTTGTGATGCCGGAGGAACAAGTAGCCGAACTCCGGAACTCATGAAAGTCATGCATGTTATTTGACATTGTCAGGCCAGCACCCCGGGAATTTCACCTGAATACTAAATGACTGAAAAGTAAAATACAGCGGATCATTCCCCCCATAGTATATACTTTATACCTTATTTCATATAGTTATTTTGTAAACATTGATCGTATTATTTTAAATTTCTCAAAATCAGCTTTAAATTCATGAACAGTTGGTGTCGTTTGCAGTTCTTCTGGTCCACTATGACCGTCAATTGAAACACAACATTTTTCATATATATCGTTTAATTCTGACTTATAGGTGTCGAGCTCACCTCCGTCAATGCGAAGTAATGATGGAAATGCAACACCATTACGGTATTAATAAATCATCTTCAACGGCAATCTCTATAGCAGAACGTAAATGTCCGTATCCCCCGGCTGCCAGTTTGCTTTCATCAAGTTCCGGCGAGGCTTTAGTGTCAATAACCAATTGTAGTTTTTTTTAGAAAATCCCGAGTAATTGCACTGATCCGTGAAGAGGATCTTTTTTTCTTACTGGTTTTAGAGAGGGCTACAGCTCCTACAGCCATAAAAAAAACAATCAACCTTTGAGGATAGTCAGGATAAAAGCGTAATCCCATTCACCGCTTCTCCAGCAATCATCAAATCCGTAAATGTAAGCAATATTGTAAGTTGCCAAACCAATCCATAATATAATGAATGTGAGTTTGATGCCTTTTGACTTGGATAACACATAGTTGATGAATGCAGCCAGCCCAAATGCAAAGAAAGGGTAATAATCTATAAATGCCCTGCCACCGTATGCACATCCGAAGTGCCACGACCACCAGGAAGCATTGGTATACACAATCAGAGCAATCAGGATTAAAATGATGATTGAAAACCATTTGCTGACAGGCTTGAAGCAGAAGCCCCAGAATGCAAAAAGCAAAACGGGCGCATAAGTTAAGAAGCCATTTTGTGCAGCAAATAAAACCTTGGCGATTTCAGGTGATCGCCAATGTGTGAAACCTTCACCGGCATAGCTGTCCGTAATCCAGTTTCCGCTGATATACTTCCAGTAAAAGAGTTGTGGAAGTATCACCAGGATTCCCAGGAAGAGTCCTGAAACGAGATACTTGTAATTTACATTTTTGAGCCATTCCAGGTCTTTTGTACATGCAAGAAAAGTTATTACCATACCCAGGAGTATAATGTTAGTGGGCCTTATCAGCAAGATCAACGCGCATACCGGAATGATCAACAAGAGTTTCCTGTGTGTGTAATGTTGCAGCAGGAACAGTAGCCATGTACAAAGAAAAAATGAATAAACATGTGCCAGACCCGGATGTTCCATGCCGTAGTAATACAGGTTTGTACATAAAGGGAATGCAATGACGCTTATTAAGCTTGCAGTTTGGGAGTAAAATGACTTCAGGACCATAAACATCAGCAAAAGCCCGGCCAGCATATAAAATACTCCTGCAAACAACAAGCTGTTGACATAAGGTTGGGAGAAACCATCACTTTTGGTATTAGTGAGTCTGCAATACAGGTGGGCTAGACTGAAAAAGGGCAGCTGCAGGAAAGCCACCCCGTTAGTATATTTCGTATGTATGATCTTTTTCGATGAATCCAGACAGAAACCATAACCAGTCAGGGTATCCATGCCTTTGGGCATTTTATCATATTGCCAGTGATAAATAAAAGTGGCAGGAAGATACATGTAATAGCCTGCAGCATCGGAATGCATGGAGCTCTTATATGTATAGATTTTGTATCTGGAATTCATGTTCAGGGATAAAAACATCCCCAAAGCATACAAGATAAGAAATAAGGGAATCGTTTTTTTCATGAAAAATCAAAACTAATGATTTTTTATTGTGATGTAAGAATAAAGACACATTTCAGTCTTTTAACGCATAAGTTTATAACAGTTCTTCAATAAGTCAGAAAATAGCATTACTTTTGTCATGAGAGTCCGGTTAATATTTGAAAAATTAACACTT
>CALMKH010000262.1 GCA_937867025.1 uncultured Bacteroidota bacterium
AGCAGGTCCATATCCAGCCGTCCGTCAATTACGCCGCAATATCCTACAACCGGCTTTTTAAGTTCCGCAATATCCCCGGGAACAGCTATGTTTTTCAGGGCTTTTCTGAAATGCCCGTGCTCAACTGAACTGGGGAAACAGTGCACATTAGGATGCACGCGTATTCTCGATTCAAACAGGGCCTTGCTGTCCGTAAACACAATGTCGGCTTCCGCAAGCATGGCCGGTTCATCCGCATCGGGCCGGGGCTCATGGTCGCTCATGCAGTCGTAAACAATTTTCCTGAAATGAAGGCTGCGGAGCAAGGGACTGAAATCAGACGAATAAAACCAGCCGATGGGCACGGTTTTTTGTCTCACCATGAATTTCAGGAGCTGTTCAATGTCTTTTATCTCCTGCACCCTGGGCTGCATCACCGTTATATGCTCGTTCACCTGCCTGAGCCGCGCGGTTCCTTCTTCCTCCTTGTTGTAGGGGATTGGCTCCTCTACAAAAAGTATTTTCATATGATGGGCCAGGCGCGAGGCTATATGCTGGGGACGCTGAAGGACAAAGTCCCAGCGAAGGTGGCTGAAAATGATGATGTCGAATTCGACAGGTTGGGTCTGGTGCTGAAAAAAATCAGGATGCCTGTGCCTGCCCGGAATGACATGGTGCAGGTCGGGATGATATGGTGTGCTCATAATGTGCTGTGGTATCTGAAGTGGTAATCATCGGCCCGCCGCTTCCCGGTTAATCGTGTAAGCTATGTCGGTAAGGGTCTCGTCGGCGCGCTTTTCTTCATCCAGGATGTCCTGGATCTTTACGGAAATATGATCCAGCCCAAGCATTTCGGCATAGGTTCTCAATGTGCCGTAAGACGAAATTTCATAATGTTCGATAGCCTGTGCTGAAGCGATGATGGCAGCATCCCTCATGATGCCGGCATCTGTGGTTTTCATGATCTCATGGTTCTCCTTAATTATCCCGTCCATGCCGGGACTTTTTTTAACCCGGGCTTTTTTCCCGGTAATGCCGAAGATCTGTTCGAGCTTATATACATGTTCCCTGGTTTCTTCAAGGTGGCGCCCGATGGCCTGGATAAGTTTTTCCGAACTGGCATTTGCCGCCATGCGGGGCAGGACTGTGAGCAGTGATTTCTCAACCTGGTACAGATCGCGGAGACCGTCTTCAAACAATGTCCGGAGTTGCGATCGTTCAATCGTGTGCGCAGCATCCTGGATGAATGCGGGAGCCTGGTCCCTTCCGATGTTTGATGTTGCTTTGCCTGAAGTTTTCATATTGCAAAGATTGAGTCAAAACCGGTAGAAAGGGTTATACGATTATAAGTTTACATTGTATTTAAAAATCTTCCGACAATATCGGGTTGTAAGATGTTGTGGACGAGCCATATCCCTGTACGGGATAAGTGATATGCTGCTTTTCATGATTAATAAGCCTGTCAAACCATTGCTTGGAGAAAAGCCTTTTAAGGGTGATAACAAGTTCGCCCTGCCCTGAAGGCTTTTTAATGTACAGGTTAGCTCCCCAGCGGTATGATTGTTCGACATCAAGCGGCCTGAGCGAGGTGGTGAACATAATGATTGGAAGTTTGCGGTATTTCTGGTCCTCACGAATTTTATGAAGACAGGTCAGGCCATCCATTTTCGGCATATTGATATCCAGGAACAGGATATCCGGACTCGGAGGGGATTTTTTGCGGTTAAGATATTTCATCAGCCCCTCGCAATCCCTGAAGGTATTCAGATGCGTTGTGCGTTCAACCTGTAAAAGGGCCTCACGGAAAAAGTCTAAATCATCCTGGTCGTCATCCGTGAAAATGACTTCAACTGGATCGGTGTGTGTTTTCATGCAGGAGAGAATAATAGTTAGACAAAAATACTTAATAAATCTTATTAAATCACACCGGTATTCCTTGTATCCTTCAGTAAAAGTTAAAGGAATTATAGGATAACAAATTGATAATATGATATTAAACCATCCGGGAGAATGGATCAGCTGCAGGAAGGCAGTTTTAATTATATAACTTTTTACTTTAATTCTGCAACTCAGACGAGGTTGGATGGCGAGCCTGTTTCGCCGAGGACATAGTTCTGCCTGCCCATAAGGAGAGATTTAAAGCCGTCATTTGTCAAAAGCCCCCTGAGGGTTTCGACAAGCTGATTAAAGCTTCCTGATTTTTTGATATAAACATTGGCACCGCACCGTTTGCTTTCAAGCATATCCGGGGCAGTTCCCGAAATCGTGAACATCACAATAGGCACTTCATTGAATTTTTCCTTGCTTCTTATGTCGCATATGCATTCGATGCCATTTATGCGGGGCATATGCAAATCCAGAAAAATGATATCGGGAATCTCGCTTACGGAGTCCAGGTAGTTTAAAAGTTTCTCCCCGTCATTCGCTATATTGACTGTCGCATGGGGATGTATTATGCTTATTGCGTCCTGGAAAAAAGTTCTGTCATCCTCATCATCTTCCGCCAGCACTATATTGTAGTGCCTTATTACTTCTTCGGCCATTTTTTCGATATGTTAAAACTGTTAATTGAATAAACAAGCGCTGATGAGTTTGGTTAAGGCAAAAGTATGGATGAAGAACATGTTAAGTTTGCATGATTTTTCCTTTATGTTGCATAATAACCATTTTCCATGCAACCTGTATGGAAGTGCC
>CALMKH010000263.1 GCA_937867025.1 uncultured Bacteroidota bacterium
AACCATATCATGCTGCCTCCGAATCCTACGGCATACGCCAGTACACCCCAGTCATACCCGCCCTGGGTCAGGGCCAGCTTCGTAAGAGGTATATTATCGAACACCGAACTGATAAAGCCGAGAGCAAGGGCAATGCCCGCACTCGCAGAAGGAAGGGAATCCACAGGCATCATGCTGGCTGCAACAACGAGGCTCAATAAGAAAACGGAACCGCTGGTGGCATGTTTTGCCTCTGACCATGGTGTCTTGTTAAACAGGGCTGCCAGCAAAATGGCAAGCCAGACGCCAAGTGCAGGAAAATCAAACATAACATTGGCCAGTATGGTTCCAATAAGGATCATGACAACCGCCATCAGTTTTTTTACGTTGATATGAGCGTGAGCCTTCGGCTCCTTGCGTATAGGTTGGTAGGCATGCTGCTGTCTGGCCGCAATAAAAGCGAAGAATATCAGGGCAGGAATTGCAGCAACATAAGCATGCAATACTTCCGGTGCGGGAACGCCTGCTATCCAGATCATCGTGGTGGTTGTATCCCCGACCACAGAGCCTGCGCCCCCGGCATTGCTCGCTGCAACGATGGCTGCCAGGTACCCGATATGCACCTTCCCGCGGAAAACCGTGGCGGCTACAGTCCCCCCTATGATGGCCGCAGCGATGTTGTCAAGAAAAGAGGAAAGCACTGCTATCAGGAGAAGTAATACAAACCCGCCCTTCCAGTCATCGGGCAGGTAATGGGGCAGGATTCCCGGAACGCCGCTGTCTTCAAAATGCTTCGCCAGGATCGAGAAACCCAGCAATAACCCAAGCAGGTTGAGGATCACACTCCATTCGCCCTGCCGCTGGTCTTTATGTATCAGTTGCTCGATGAAGTTATGGGTTCCGAAAAAATGTTCCCGTATATTGAAGCCTTTTGCAACAAATAGTTCCCATATGACAATGGCGGCCAATCCTGCAAGGGCTACCTGCATGGTCTTATGATGAAAGAGGGCAACACCCACAAGCGTAAGACCGAATAATATAAACTCAACCCTGACGGGTCCTATGGAAGGCCCGTCTGTGTGGCTGTGAGCCATTGCCATGAACGGCATGAAAGCTGTTATGGCCAGTACTGATAATTTTTTCATTGAATGCGGAATCAGGTCGCGAATATAGAGTATCCCGCAGAATTGGATATGAAATGCTCAGGGTCTTTTATAAACAGGCACCGTGCTGCACGGTTCACCATACATAATGGATTTAACCAGGGGAGTCAGTTTTTCCGTAAGGTACACGTAGGCACTAACAGGCACCGGTTTGTGGCTGCATCCTTTCACCACCACTCTCTGGTCCCTGAAAGGTTCCATGTCCATACGATCAATTTTAGTCCGGTAAAGCATGTTTTCCAGTTCTTCCAGGTTGCCGAAAACATGCATTTTGGCAATACCGCTCAGTTTATTTGATATCAGCATGTAGGCCCAGGTAGGCACAATGGCATCCGTAGAACATGTTACAGCCACAAGGCAGCCCCTGTATTGCTCCCAGTTATGGGTCTTGACGTATTCCCTGAACTCCTTCTCTTTAAGCATCAGGCCCATATACAATTGCTCCTTGATATCCAGGAGAACCCGGGGAGCTTCCTCATACAACTCTTCCAGATCAATCGTCTGCAAACCGCTCTGCGATACCTTATTGATGATTGTCTCCATAATTATCCACAAAAATAATCATTAGCCGCGGAAACCTTGATTATTTTTTTTGATAACATCATAAATGGCGCCACTTTTTCGTTACTTTTGCAATTCTTAAGAGGTCGAATGAAACCTATCAACGTATTGTTATTTATCCTTCTTGGCATGGCTTCACTTGGTCTGGCATCCATTGTGCTGCGAAAGATAAAATTCCAGGGAAAAGAAATTGTGTTGCTGCCTGATTTCAGGGAATCGCTCATGGAAAAACCGGATTCGACCGCTTATTTCGCTGAACTGAAAAAGGCTGAAGAATCAAAATCGCTTCAGCAGAAAAAAGAGGAAATACTTAAAAAACCGGCGAGGTCTACTGCCGACACACTGGTTCTGATGCAGGTGGAAGCTATGGAAAGCCCGGCCAGGTTCTACTTTGCCGGAGAAGACCGCGGTCCGATGGACAAGTTCTTCGATGCCCTGCACCAGGTTAAAAAGGATAATACATCCATCAGGATCATTCATTATGGCGATTCGCAGATCGAGATGGACAGGATCAGCAGCTATGTACGCGAACAGCTTCAGAAAACATACGGTGGAAGCGGCATGGGATTGCTTCCGGCCATGGAGGTCACTCCCAAATATACCGTGGCTGTGCAATCAACAGGAGGATGGTCGAGAAAGCTGACGTTCGGAGGGAATGAAAACAGGGCCAGGCACAACCGGTATGGTCCGATGGCGTATTTCTGCCGCAAAGAAACCGATGTGGCAAGCGTTGTCATCACAGCCCGTGATAATACGAGTTATAAGAACAGGGGCTTCAAAAAATGCAGTGTCCTGGTCGGGGCTCTCGACAGGCCGCTGACAATTACTGCCAGTACGGGTGGAAAAACACTTGAACCCAAAACCCTTCAGCCTTCAGATGTTGAACAGCTGGTGAGCTTCGACCTCGACAGCAGCGATGGCAAAGTGGGATTGAAATTCAGCGGGGCCAATGCCGACATTCTGGGAATTGCCCTCGACGGACATTCGGGCGTCAGCCTTGATAATATCCCCATGCGCGGATGCTCCGGAACCGTATTCAGGAGGATCGGGGCCGACAACCTTAAAAGAAGCTACGATCTGCTGGGGGTTAAAATGGTAATATTGCAATTCGGGGGCAACGCGTTGCCGGGCATGAGCAGCAAAGCCAGTGCGGAAGCATACGGAAAAAAGTTCTATGAAGAAATAAAATTCCTCAAATCAGTCAACCCGGACCTGATCGTATTTGTTATCGGTCCAGCCGATATGAGTGTCAAGGTCAACGGAACGCTGCAGACTCATCCGCAACTTGAAAACGTCAGGGATGCCCTGCGCAAAGCTACGAACGATGCCGGGGGCGTTTTCTGGGACATGTATGAAGCGATGGGAGGAAGGGGCAGCATGATCGAATGGAAAAAAAACATTCCGGCGCTTGCCTCGCCCGACTATATTCACTTCTCGCAGAAAGGGGCGGAAAAGATCTCGCAGATATTTTACCAGTCGCTGATGAAAGAATATGAGATGTATCTTTTAAGAAAAAAAATTAATTAAGCGTTTATTGGGAAAATTCAGGACATATCTTCTGGGGTTCATTCTTACTACTAATTTGATGCTGTGCAACGGCCAGGATGGCGCGGTGAATATTGAAGAATATCCGTTCGTGAACTACAGCCTGAACCAGGTCGAATTTTTCCGGGACAGTCTCGATTTCTACGGATTTTACCGCAAGCTCGACAAACTGATTACAACCGGAAAAGGCAAGATCAATATCGTCCATTTCGGCGGATCGCACGTGCAGGCCGACATATGGACCAACAGGATGCGCGAGAACTTTAACCAGTTCATTAACCAGAAACAGGCGGCCAGGGGCTGGGTCTATCCTTTTAAGATCGGTCATCCCAAAAACAATAACAACCCGGCCAATTACAGTTTTGCCGCCACGGGGAAATGGGAAGGCTGCAGGGGCGTCAGCGCGTCATGCAACGGCAATCTCGGCATGAATGCGGCGCAGACAACTACCTACGATTCAGGCAGCACGTTCACGGTTGTCATGACCCCGACAGGAAAGACAGAATATCTTTTCGACCGTGTCAAGGTGTTTTACGACATACACCACCAGAGCTTCGAAGTAGGCCTCGACTCTCCTTATATTGCCAAGCAGGTGATCGTCAACAAACTGGGCGGATACACCGAATTCATTTTCGAACAGCCCATGACGCAGGTGACCTTCAAATGCCTTAAAACAGATTCGCTTCAGAATATCTTCACATTGTTCGGGCTGTATTGCGACCTGGAAGCTCCGGGAATAAATTACAATGCCATCGGGGCTAATGGGGCGTCCATACCGACATACCTCAAGTGCAACCTCCTTGCGCAGCAACTCGATGCCATCAAACCCGACCTGATTATTTTTTCAGTAGGAATAAATGACGCCTTCGCACCTGATTTCTGCCAGGTGTGTTATGAGCGCAACTACCAGCAATGGCTGGCAATCATTAAAAAAGTGGCTCCTAATGCTGCAATTTTATTCACCACCAATACCGACAGCTACAAGCGTGGCAAACGAGGGAAATTCTACCAGAATATTACGGGCCTTGAAGTGAAATCGGCCATGCGCAACCTCTCCTACCAGTATAATACCGGCGTGTGGGACCTGTTCTCCATCATGGGCGGACTGGGCAGCATGGAGTTCTGGACAAGAAACGGCATGGCGAGCAAGGATCGTGTCCACATGAGCAATTCAGGGTATAAGTTAATTGGCGACCTGATGTTCAATGCATTCATCAGGAAATACAAAGATTACCTGAAACTACCAATCGCGAAGATCAAACATGATTGATAATATTATCAACCGCATAGGTTCTTTTTTTGTCCATGGTGAAGGCGAACAACTGATCTTCACCAGCATCAGCTTCTGGATATTTTTCACCATCGTATATGCTGTCTTTACAGTCGTTTACAAACAATACACGCTAAAGAACCTTTTCCTTTTCGCTGTCAGCATTTTCTTCTACTGGAAGGCAAGCGGCCTGTTTTTCCTGCTTCTCCTCACCACCTGCATCTATGACTATTTCATCGCACGAGCCATTCCCAGGCAGCAGAACCCTGCCATCCGGAAATTACTGTGCGGCATCAGCGTGGTTGTCAATCTGGGCCTGCTGTGCTATTTCAAATATGCCTATTTCTTTACGGATTCATATAACCAGATATTCCATACGGAACACAAGGTTTTCAATTATTTTGCACACTGGGGAAACAGCCTTTTCGACGGCACGCCGTTCAGGGTGGACAAAATACTGCTGCCGGTAGGTATTTCCTTTTATACGTTCAAGACCATCAGTTACACGATCGATGTATACAAAGGAAGGATGGAACCTGTCAAAAACTTTGTTGATTATGCATTTTACCTCTCATTCTTCCCCCAGGTGCTTATCGGTCCTATTGTAAGGGCCAGGGATTTTATGCCGCAGGCGAGACAGCCTTTTTCATTGAGCAAATACCAGTTCGGCCTGGCCCTGTTCATGATACTGAACGGACTGTTCAAGAAAATGGTGTTCGGCGATTACCTGGCGGTCAATTTTATCGATATCATTTACAGTAATCCCCTGCTGTATTCAGGTTTTGAAAACTTTTTCGCCGTAATAGCCTATTCATTGCAGGTATACCTGGATTTTTCAGGATATACCGATGTGGCCATCGGCATTTGCCTGCTGATGGGATACAAGCTTAAACCCAATTTCAATTCCCCGTACAAAGCCCGTAATGTCGGCGAATTCTGGAAACGCTGGCATATTTCGCTCTCCACCTGGCTTCAGGATTACCTTTACATCCCTCTTGGCGGAAATAAAAAAGGCACTGCAGCTTCCTATATCATCATCGCCATACTCACCATATTCATTTCCCTGATGCTCAATGCCACATGGCTGTTGTGGTTTATGGGTTCGCTGGCCGTTGTCCTGCTGATGGTTTCTTTTATCTCGCCTGGAATAAGAAATGCTGTAAATACCAATATCAACCTGATGATCACGATGCTGCTGGGAGGGCTCTGGCATGGTGCCACGCTCAATTTTATTGTGTGGGGCGGACTTAACGGCATTGGCATAGTAGTCTACAAGTTCTGGAAAAGGATCAGCCCCTATGAAAAGATAAAAACCCTTCCGGTTCATTTCTGGAAAGTGTTTAACACTTTCATTTTTATTTCAGCAACGAGGGTGTTTTTCAGGGCTGAAGATATGGACCAGGCCAATGAAGTATTCAAAAAAATATGGAATGATCTTCACATGTCCCAGTTAGTTCCGATACTGGAACATTATTGGAGGGAGTTTGCCATGATGACGATAGCTTTCATTGTCCACTGGCTCCCCACAGATGTCAAATGGCAATACAAGAAAATATTCATTAAGGCCCCTGTCTGGGCGAAGGTCATGATAGTCGTCCTCACAGTCATGCTGATCTTCCAAACGATGTCAACCGAGCTGAAACCGCCTATTTATTTTTCTTTTTAGGAATGCCCCGACCGGATTAAAAAGCAATTTATTCGCATTTTTATGGCTTATTCAGTTATACCTTATAAATTTGCGTGACAGGGTCAGCTGTTTTCCTTCATCATGCGTATTCACTATATAAGTTACGGCACCGCCATGACAGGCGGTTATCGGCATGAAAAAACATTATTCACCGCCCTGTATGACTATCTGACCGTTAACGGGCCTGTGAATGCGTGGGAATACAGGAAGCAAAAACTTTTCAGGACCTGGTTTGCTTACCTTGAATTATTCCTGTGGTCGTATTTCCGCAGTCATGCGGACATCAATATTGTCACTGCCAGATCTGGCATTGCAGCCATGCTTAGAAACCTGTTCAACAACAAGCAGGTTTGGATCGTGCTTCACAATTATGATGAAACCGATGGCAAGTCAGCCCTGCTGCGATGGTATTACGCGCGGATGTTCTCCATGTTGCGCAAGGCCAGGCACAAACGGTTCAAAGTGATTACAGTGGCCCCTTTCTGGGTAAGGTTTTTTAAAGACCATGTGGCCATTGAGAACACATACCTGTTTCCCAACCTGTTCGACCCTTCCGTGTATGAGGATTTTAAGCAATCACACAAAAACCCCTGGATACACCTGGGGCAATACAGCAGCAAGAACGACCGGAATATCAGTCTTCTGGCAAACACCCTGGGGCAGGAAGGGTATTACTGCTATTTCAGCACCTTGCACGAAGCGGAAGCCATGGAACACAACGGCCATTACGAAATCCTCTTTTTCCCCGAATTCGCCGATTACCTCAATCACATGTCGCATAGCTGCTGCACCCTGGCACTCACCCGGATCAATGAGGGTTGGAACCGCATAGCGCATGAAAGCATCCTGGTGGGCACACCCGTTATCGGTTATGACAAAGGGGGACTGGGCGACTTGCTGAAAGAAAGTAACAGCATTTCCGTAAAGAATATAAACGAGGCCCTCACCTGCATACGGGAATCACTGTGGGTCATCCCCGACAGTTCATTCATTAAAAAATATGATATTCGCAATGCCAGTGCATGGCTCGAACCGATATGCAAAGCTTAGTATCCATACTGATACCGGTGCACAACGCCAGACTGACAATTGCCGCTGCTATTGACAGCTGCCTGGCACAGACATACCCCCACATCGAGATACTGCTTCTCGACAACGCTTCCTCGGATGGCTCCTTAGACATAATGGCAGCCTATGACAGCCTGAAGATTAGTATACTGAAGAACGAAAATGCGGGAACAATTGCAGAATCACGCAACAAACTTCTTCATCATGCCAGGGGCGAATACATTGCCTGGCTTGACGCAGACGACACCATGCACCCCGACAGGATTGATATACAGGTGGGTTTTATGACCTCAAATCCCGGAACGGACGTAGCCGGCTCATGGATCCGGACAGATGACCCTGACCTCCCCTTCCGCAAACTTCCCCTGTTGCATTCCCAAATTAAAACGCTTCTATGGTTTAAAAACTGCATGATACAGCCTTCCGTCATCAGCAAGAATTTTTACAGGCGTGAAAATATCTGGTATGATGAATCGTATGGAAATTCCGTCGAAGACTATGAATTGTGGTACAGGCTGGTCAGCAGGAAAAAATTTGCCAATATCCCGCAATTTCTCACAAGCTACCACATGACAACGGGCGAAGCACTTAAACGCAAAAAAGAATCCAATGATTTTCATAAGAACCTGTCACGTCTCTGGAACAAAAAATGGGAAGATGCACACATTCAGGTTGAAGCTGCGGACAGGCGTATTTTTCAGGATTTCCTTTACACGAATGCCACGCTGAGTCCCGCTGAAAGCCAGTCATTGCACCGTACGCTTGCCTTGCTTAAACGCAGTGACAGTGATCCTTTCTTCAGGCTTGTTGTTTCATTCCACCAGTTAAGGTTATGGAAAAACATGCCCCTTTTGCAGAAAATACGGCACGCCGGACTGCTTGCCAACCTGGCATACTATTTTAAAATAAAAAGGAATTATCTTTTTTAAGCCTGATGGGTATGCAGATGTTTAATAGCAAGGCCCGCAATGGTTTTGCCTATGGAAAGCGAACTGGTGGCTGCAGGACTGGGCGCATTCAGCACGTGTATCTGTCCGGGGACTTCCTTGATATAAAAATCATCGATCAGCCCTCCTTCCCTGTCGCATGCCTGGGCCCTTACACCCGCACCCCCTTTGACAAGATCCGATGCCTGTATCTCCGGTAGCAGTTTCTGCAAGGCTTGTGTAAACGCCGGTTTGCTGAATGAGCGGTAAAATTCCCCGAACCCCGTGCGCCAGTATTTTTTTGCCACCTTGATAAACCCGCCCCAGGTAAGCGATTCGATTAATTCCGGAAAACTGATCTGGGATTTTTTATACCCTTCGCGCTGGAATGCAAGAACGGCATTAGGTCCGGCCTCAATTTCACCGTCAATCCTCCTGGTGAAATGTACGCCCAGGAATGGGAAGTTGGGATCAGGAACAGGATAGATCAGGTTTTTCACCAGGCTTCTCTTTTCTTTTCTGACCGAGTAATATTCTCCCCTGAAAGGAATGATCTTGACCTGGAGGTCGGGTATCGTATACGACGCCACCTTATCGCAGTACAAGCCGGCGCAATTTACCATAAGCGCAGCTTCTATATCGCCGGAAGAGGTCCGCAAAAGCATATCGCCGCCACGGGTCTGCCTGGCGCCTGTCACCTTTGTATTAAGCTTCAAAACACCCCCGCCTTTCTGGAACAATTCGGCATATTTGTTGGCCACCACTTTGTAATCCACTATGCCGGTCTGTGGCACCAATATGCCTTTAATCCCGGCTGTATGCGGTTCAATGGCCTTTATTTCGTCGCGGTCGATGTAACGAATGCCCTCCAGGCCGTTTTCGACTCCGCGCTTGTAAATATTGTCCAGCGCCGGAAGTTCTTTCTCCGATGTAGCAACGATGATTTTCCCGCAGAGTTCAAACGGAATCTGATGTTCCCTGCAAAAATCCACCAGCATATGATATCCGTCAATACAATTCCTGGCTTTCAGGCTGCCGGGTTTATAATAAATGCCGCTGTGTATCACACCGCTGTTATTACCTGTCTGGTGTGAGGCAACCACGTTCTCCTTTTCAAGGACGATAACGTTTAACCCGGGTTTTTCCTTTTTCAGCTGAAGAGCGGTTGCAAGGCCCACGATTCCTGCGCCAACAATGGCAACATCATATCTCATTATATTATTCTCTGTTTTTTAATTGTGCTTCAAGCATTTCTACCCTGGCCTTAAGTTCCCCTATAAGCTTTGATTTCTGCTTCGAGTCTTTATTGAGAGGGAAAATGGCAATAAGCGAAAAAGTCAGGCCGAGCACAAAACACAAAAGGAATAACAACACCAGCGGCGCATTGCCTTCCCACCCCATGAACCTGACCATAGTGGCCTCGCTGTTCTGGAGTGAAAAGATGACCACAAGAAAAATAATGACCAGGCCGGCAATGATTTTTGTCACCTGGTTTTTAGGCTTTTCTATTGTTTCCATAATCTTTTTTTGCAAAAATAAAGCAAAATCGGTTAAGACGCCTAACTTAAATCGCGGCTTCGGGAATACTTACCTTCGGACCGAGGAATTTCGGCTTGCAAAAGAGCAGGTAATCAACAAAGACTTTCACCCTTGCAAATTTTTCACGCATCATGACCCTGAAACCAAAAGCCTTGCCTACGTCTTTTGCGTTGAAGGCTATCGCATCAATGCCTTCACGCCTTGCTATGTACAAGGCCCTTTCATTATGGAACGGCTGTGAAATGATCGTTGCATGTGTCTGGCTGAATATTTCCCTCAGCCTGACTACTGAATCAAACGTCCTGAAACCGGCATAGTCGAGGAATATCCGGCCCGAATCAATCCCCAGCTCTATAAGGCTCCTGCGCATGTCCTCCGGTTCGCTGTAGGTTAGCCTTCCATTATCCCCGCTGATCACAAGGTATTCTATCTTGTTCTCACGAAGTAATTTCTCTGCCGCTTCAATCCGGTAAACATAGTAGGGATTGGCGGTTTTGCCGTCAGTCAGGTATTTGCCCGTTCCAAGCAGCAACCCGACATGGTTTTTGGGTATCCCGGAGATATCCGAATATATCCTGCCCTCAGCCGCATGGTGAATATACCAGTTGCAGAAATACACAGCGCCCGCCGCGAGAACCCCGCTTATCAGGGCCGCCTTGACCAGCTTTCGCCAGGAGAAAAAACGTTTTAGACTCATTGCGGTTCTTTTATCATGATGACCGGGTCGCTGCACGACAATTCGCTGAGGCATATCCTCCGTTTCTCATTCAGGGAAAACAAATTCGTATCGTTTGGTTCAAACCCCAGCCGTTTAAAATATCCCGGCACATCGGTTACCACATAAACAGGTTCCTTCACGCCTTCCAGCAAGTGCCTGACAAGCGCTGTGCCTATTCCGAGTCCCCTGTACGCTTCCACTACGCCGAGCGTGCATAATTCCTTGCAATCCGGATGCTGCCTTATCCGGCCTATACCCAGCATCATCCCATCGCGCTTGCACACCATGAACTCCCCTGGACGCATGGCCCTCCTGTCGAGGTTAATATCCTCCGCCAGACGGACTACTTCACTCCAGTCTTCCTCGGAAGGACGTGAAATTTTGTAATCCAGGCCGCGCATCATAACTACAAATTTAACACATTAAACACATATTTGCCGTACTTTCGGGATAAGAGTGCCTGTTCCGGCTGTGCGCTGTAGTGCCGTCATGGCTGCTTGGTTTTGTAAGTGCCCCGCAGGGGTTTGCATGTGCGCCACCCTGCGATTGCATACAAAGCGCCGCGCGCCATGCCGTCAGCTGCCGCTGCCATCCGGGGCATGGGTATATCCCATTGTACACCAATAAAAAAGGCCACCTGTGAGGATGGCCCTTTTCAATATATAGTTGATATTACTTAGTAATCGTTATTTTTCGTGTAACAGTGTAACTATTG
Source organism: uncultured Bacteroidota bacterium (assembly GCA_937867025.1). Classification (GTDB taxonomy): domain Bacteria; phylum Bacteroidota; class Bacteroidia; order NS11-12g; family UBA955; genus JABMMZ01. The sequence continues at coordinate 11,172 of CALMKH010000263.1, forward strand.
GCAGATACCTTCACCATGTACACACCCGGAGCATAACCTGTCAGATCAACATTTGCCTTGCCTGTATCGGCTGACACGGTTTTGACAAGTTTGCCAACCGTATTGTAAACGCTGATCTTCATGCCCTCGCTGTTTTCTGCGTTTAATGCAACAGTGAAGACACCGTTTGAAGGGTTAGGATACACTGCAAGCGCCTTGTCCAGACTTCCGGCATTATCGATACCGGTTGTCAGGGTGATGCATTTTGTGGCCTCGCATATACAGCCGCCAGCATTTTTAGCGGTCATTTTGACACAATAGATACCAGGGGCATCATATGTATAAGTTGCTCCTGCGCCGTTTGAAGACACCGTATTTCCATCACCGGTGACCCATGTATAAGTAACACCGCTCATGTTTCCTCCTTTCGGATTAAACTGGTAAATGGTTTTTGTGGCGGCGCCGGTACTTCCTACGATATCAAAATTGCAGGTGGTCGGCAATGCCGTAATAGTGATGGTCTTGCTAACAGAGTCTGAACATCCGTTGATCACAGTTCCCACAAGCTTCACTGTAAATGTCTGTGTTGAAGTCACAGTATAGGTGTGAGTCGGTGAATTATCCGAAGACACCGGGCTGTTGTCTCCAAACTTCCATGAGTAATTGATCTTGTTCGGATTATACTCGGTAAGATTTTCAAAATTCACCGGGCTGCCTGAGCAGGCATCTGTCAGGTTGAAATCAACTGTTGGCTGTATGCCCACAACAATGGTTTTGCTCACTTCAGAAGAACATCCGTTCTGCAATGTGGTTTTCAGTTTAACGACCCTGGTACCAGCGCTTGCCCAGCTCTTTACCGGATTGGTGGCTGAACTGGTGGTTCCGTCACCGAAATCCCAGATGTATGAAGACAAGTTCTCATTTTTCAGGTCGCTCGTATTTGTAAAGGCCGTAGGAGTGGCATCGCAGGCAGGAAGATTGGTAAAGTTAGACACGGGCGCTTCCTTTACGTTGATCACTTTGATGATTGAATCCCTGCAACCGAACTCTGAGGTAAACACAAGTTTTACATTCTTATTGCCGGCGCTGGCAAATGTATGGGTCGGACTTGGATCCGTAGATGTATTGCCATCACCGAAACTCCACAGTGAAGAGCCTTGACCTACAGCCAGTGTGCTGGTATTGGCAAAACTTACAGGCGTGCTGACGCACTCTCCGCTAGTTTTGACGAAATCGGCATCAGGCCTTGCAAACTGGTAAACAGTTTTTGATATCGTGTTGGAGCAGCCGCTCTTGGCTACAGTCAGTGTTACTTTATAGATACCGGGGGCAGCATAAGTTTTGACAGGATCCTTGCTTGTACTCACAGGTGAGCCATCGCCGAAATCCCATTCATATGTCGGTGTGCCGGTCTTAACGGTAGATGTGTTGGTCAGTATGATGTTGTTTCCCTCGCATGCATTTACCTTGGTGAAATTAGCCTTGGGTATTTCCTTCACTTCCACCTGGAATGTGGTATCAGAAACAAAGCCGAATGGTACTGAAGTGGCTGTCAGCGTAACATTGTAAATGCCGGCAGCGGAATAGGTGTGTTTGGCAAACTTGCCGTTATACAGGTCGGAACCATCACCGAAATCCCAGATATAGGTCAGATCGCCTGAGGATATGGTGGAGGTGTTTACAAAATCAACATCGGTAAGGTAACAAACAGAAGTTGGCACATTGATGGTGATGACACCTTTGGGAGCGACAAAGATATTGCGCTTGAATACCGTATCGCATGTGGTGACAAGGTCGATAATGCGGGTGTGAAGGGTAATAACCTGGTCGACGTATGCGATGGATGGTTTGAATACAAGCTCGGTATTGGAAGGATGTGTGAATGTATATACAGAGCCCGGAAGCACGGTGCCGCCGGCATTGGTGGCCCAGGTCTGTACAATCCATTTGGAGCCGAATTCAAGGTCTGTATACTTTGAAGGACTTGTCATGGTATACGTGATGTTCTCGTCAAACGCGGTCACATCATATCCCAGCGCGTGGTTCAGTATGCCTTTGGAACCTGACTTCAGGCCGAATACGCTTCCGCCCGGAGCGCTGACCGTGGTGGTTTTTGTAATCGTGTCATCCGATGTGGAAATATTATCCCGTGTGACAAACCATTTAATGGTATTAAGTCCTGTTTTGGTAAATGTCAGTGTATTAGGAAACACAACCAGGCTGTTGCCCGTAGGAACATCCCTGAGAGTGGCTGTTGAATATAACGCATTGTTCAGCAGCAAGCCCACAGTAAGATTTTTTAATGCCATGCCGGAATTATTGGAGACAGTCATGTTCACTGAATCGGTGAAACCGGCACAGACGACCGAATTGTAGTTGTTGGAAAATAAGGCCTTCATGTCGGTCACAGTTTCAAAAGCTCCTATATCAGGAGTTCCAGTAAGCCTGTTAACGCCTGCAATATCTTTGGTAACACCTGAATTGCTGCCGATGTTATGCAATTTCATATTGGCTGTCCGGTAGTCTCCGTAATACGATTTGATGAAATGCGGGTTTTCATTAAAATCCTTGTTAGAGAACCCGAGATTGATCCATTGTGCCAAAGTGGGAATCTGGATCAGCGGTCCCGAATATTCTGTACCGTAATAGATGGTTGAAGGCGATATATTGGCCGTGTCGAAATACACATTGTTCCTTTCTTCAGTGTATCCGCTGTATCCGTTGAGATTGTAAATGCCATATTTCAGGGTCGTGCTGCTTGTGCCCTTGTGCCCCATGAAAATGTTATTATTGAAAACAGTGTTATTGCTGTTTGGGTATCCTACCCCTCCGTTGATATACATACCATAGGTAGTTGAGGAAACCCATCCGGTGGAATCAAAAGCAATGGTATTGTTTGAATAATTGTTACCCAGCCAGCTTGCGCCGGTTCCGTTCAGCCTCATACCATATTCAACGCTTGTAGCAACATTTTTGAATATCAGGTTGTTGATGAAGGAACTGTTGGTGGAGTTGCTGAGATCGTACATGCAATAAATCGTGCTCGCCTTATTGCTTCTGACAATATTGCCTTCCAGTACAGCCTTATCAGAATTGCTGTTGTACATGCAATACATGGTACTGGTATTGGAATTCTTGAATATCTCGTTGTTTTTAATGCTGTATCCTCCGCTGTTGCGTATGCTGGAGAAATATGCACAGTATTGGGTAGTGGTATTGGTGAGATTATATATCCTGTTGTTTTGAAAAATTGTTTGCTGGGTTCCACCATCCTCATTCGTCATATACGTACTGCTATTGATATGGTAAAAGCCGTAAAGGGTGGAACTGGTAGTGATATCATGGATGATGTTATTGCTGATAGTGATGGGCTTGTTGGTGCATCTGACATTATTGTAAATATTTATCCCCTTGTGTGTCACACCGGGAGTAGTCGAATTTCCCATCCGGTTGATATCGTTACCTGTGATGGTAATCCCGTCAGCAGTGTGACAGGCCAGACCTTCCTGGTAATAATGCTGTATCTTGTTGTTTACATAGCTGTTGTTTCCGGTGGAACTGGTTTGAATCTCATAAATCCCGTATGTGGGACCAAGTCTTGATGATGAACCTCCTATCGTACAATTGGCAATGAGGTTGTTTGAACCGTTCACTCCGCCGGAAGTGGCTGAATTTGCAGTGTAGTCGAGTACGCTGGCACTCGCAGTAAAGCAGATGGCTGCTTGTGTGGAAGTAGAAGTTGTGGAAGTACCAACCCCCGTTGTGATATTGGGGCACAATATGGAGCAGTTCCTGATAATGTTATTGCTCGCATCATTGCTGAACCTTATACCCCATGCCAATGTGGCTGAATTTGCATTGACATTGAGGGAATCAATGGTATAAAATTTTGCTCCGTTAAGCCAGATGGTATGTTTGCTTGTATTCACTGTAGCCGTGAACTGAACAGTTGACAGGTTGCCTTTGATAGTTATGGTTCTTGTTGCAGAAGCTCCCGTTACAGCCCTGAATTCCACCTGCTCATTCAGAGTAAGGCCAGATGCGACGAGGAGAGTTACGGAAGAACTTATACCCGCGCCATTAACCGGACCGGAATCCGCGCGGCCACCACCATACAGGTCAGTTGCAAACGAACCCAGGGTCTGATAATTCGTTGCAGAAGCCGGTGCGGCAGGATTGAGAGTATATATGCCGCCCAGTGCGCCATAAGATTGGTTAACATAGCAGGTTATACATAAGACAAGAATCTTAGCAATGCTGATTTTGGGAAATTTGTAAGGAGCTATCATAAAAAGTACTGATTATCGAGTTAAGTCACAAATGTAATTAATTTTTATCTGTTAAAAACTTTTTTCGAATGCCAATTTTATGTTTTTGACACAAAAATGACATTACAGAATTCTTTTATTTAGTTTTTTCGATAAAACTAATACATCTGAGTATTGTCAAATTACTATCATATTTTCTTGTTATTTCCTTTTTCTCTTTTTTTTACTTATAGCAAAAAGTATATTTGTAACCTATAGAACCCCTTAATTTACATTTCTCGTATGAAAATATCCCCAACAACAACTGCATTATCAGGAGCAGGATTGGTATGGCGCCTGCTATTGCTGTCGCTCCTGTTCTTATTTATTCAAACTTCCCGGGCACAGTACTGCACATCCAATGCCACCAGTACCATTGACACAGACATGGAGAATGTCCTCCTCAAAGGCAATACAATAACACTGGACAATTTTTCCGGGAATGTCACCCCTTGCGGCACATATGCCGATTATACCACAGGATTGCCGGTTCCTGATCTTACAGCCGGAGGCGCTTATACCATTTACATAAAATCTAAAACTTGCGGAGGAAACTATAACCAGCAAGCCCAGGCATGGATTGATTACAACAAGAATAATGTGTTCGAGGCCAGCGAAGCATTGGGTACGACCTATACAAACAACGGGCCTACCACTTTTGCTTACAACTTTACCGTGCCATGCAATATTGCCACCGGTACAACCAGGATGCGCGTGGTGGTGATTGAAACAACAGCGTTAAACAACCCCGGACATGCATGCGGAACTTATACATATGGTGAAACCGAGGACTATACAGTCAGTCTCGGCACGCCTACAGCCATTACAGCCAATTTCCTCGTTCCTAATACTATCTGGATAAAAACCGTCGCATCCTTCGCCAATTCCAACAGCGCTGGCAACAATACAAACGCCTGGGACGCCAACAACGATGGCAGCATTGACGGTACCAGCGTTAACTTCAACTATACCTGGAACACCGCTGGCAACAAGTGTGTCAAGCTTAAGAGTTCAAACTGCGCCGGAAGCGACAGCATCGTGAAATGCTTTAACGTGATCACCCCAACATCCATACCTGTAGCTAATTTTGTAGCCAATAAAACAGCAGTTGAAATCTATGATGTCGTAAAAATGTTCGACCTTTCAACCAATGGTGCTTATATCTGGACATGGGATGTTTACGACTCTGTCACCTATGCAAGCCAGGGCATCTACCCCAGCCTGGCAAACGGCGAGGTTTTGTCTGACCCTCTGGGCAACGGCAATACCGAGTTTACCCAAAACCCTGAATTCGCTTTTGAAAAACCAGGCGCCTATACCGTCACCCTGACGGCTAGAAACGATGTGGGAACGTCTGTCATGTTCAGCAAGACCCTGTACATTATCGTATCAACCTCCACCGATTACAGTCTTGGTTTTGGCCTCTACGGACCAAATGCCGATAACAATGTGGAATCACCCAGCGGAACCATCTATGACAATGGCGGCCCTTTTGCAAACTATTCAAGCAATATGGGATTAGGCAGCAGGTCTTTCCTGCTCATCACTCCATGCAACGCCACCAACATTGAACTGACAATGACCGAACTCGCATTTGCCGATGCAGGCGATAAACTGAGCGTATATGACGGAACCAGCGCCAATGCACCACTGCTGGCCAGCTGGAACAATGCATCCACCGCTCCGGCAAAGGTCAATGCAAAGAGCGGAAGCATGTACATCCTGTTCGAAAGCAACAGCAGCGGCGTCGGCAAAGGTTTTACGGGTAAATACAAGGCAACACTCGGACCCGCAACCCCTGCCACACCGACATTCATCGCCCCTACTTACATGTATAATTCTACTCCTGCCACATTCATTAATACAACACAAAACACTGTTGGAATACCCGGCTGGACATGGACCATAGACGGCATTGAACCTGCCGGGGCCGCACAGAAAGACCTCAAACATGCCTTTACGACCGATGGCGTTTACCAGGTATGCCTAGAGATCAAATCATGCATAGGCAACAAAAAATCATGCGATTCCGTAAGCGTCATTACGCCTAATACCCCTACAACGGTTGATTTTACAGCTTCCAATTTCAGGCCTGTGATCAAGACCGAGGTGGTAACCCTTAAACCTCTTACCGACAAGGCCAACCGCTTTGAATGGTCAATCTCTCCAAATACCTATACAGTGGTTAATCCGCCTTCCTCTCCTTCCGTGTCAGGACCCGGATTCATCAAGTATTATTCAACGCCTAACAATAGCATACCCGAGCCTCAGATCAAATTCAATGCCCCCGGCTGTTATACCATATTCCTGAGGGCCTGGAACTCGCTTGACTCTGTCAATACCACCAATTCAATTCTTAAGATCGATTATGTCTGCGTACTTGAATACTGCAAGCCTAATTCATTTATCCTGAGCCAGGATGTCGGAATCAACCGCGTGGTGGTGAGGGACGGAAACAATTCCATGATCGACAACAACTCCACCTCAGGCGTTGACGGATACTCTGACTTCAGCGGAACCCAGAAAGCCAACCTGACATACGGAAAAACCTACACACTGGAATTGCACAGGGATAACAGCCAGGATCCTGCAAACAGGACCGGTTGGGTTGACTGGAACTTTGACGGTGATTTTACTGACAGCGGCGAGCAGATTTTCTTCGAAGCCAGCACCTATAACAAGTCATACACCACGACATTCCAGGTTCCCGCACTTTCAAAATCACTGCAGGGAACTACCAGGCTTCGCGTGGCCATCAGCTACAACAACGACAACGCCCCTGCATGTGGCCCTGTCAATGTTGGCGAATATGAAGAGTACGGCTTAGTGCTTGCGAGGGACAATTCAAGGCCGGTGCTTGTATTAAAAGGAGAAGATACAATATACATTGAAGTTGGCACCACTTATAACGATTCCGGTGCCAGGGCAACTGATGCCTCGGAAGGAGACATCTCTTCCGAAATAGAAAGCATTACAGACCTTGATATTAACAGCGTCGGATATTACACATACGAATACAACGTGACCGATAAGTCGGGCAATGCGGCCGAACCGGTTATCCGTCATATCTATGTATTAAGCGACCTCACCAGGCCTGTCATCACACTGAATCCGGGCAATACTGCCTGCATCGAGGCTAACAGGCTCAACCCTCCTTATAACGATCCGGGCGCTACCGCCACCGACAACAGGGCTCCGTTCAATCTGAACCCATCCATTAAGGTCAGCGGTTTTGTTGATACCCGCAGGATAGGCACATATACCCTCACATATTCTGTAATGGATGTGGCCGGCAACAAGGCTTCAGTTACCAGGAACGTATGCGTGGTGGACACCAAAGCCCCTGAGATCAGGAACATCGGAAGCACCGATGTCCAGGTAGGCTCAGTCTGGGTGGACAATACCAGCGCCTATGACGATTACGACGACAATCCTGCATTCACAAAGACCTGGGATGCCAACGGCATACTGAATACGACCATTGTCAATGATTATACTATTGAATACAAAGCTGTCGATCAGAGTGGAAACGATACATCAGTGGTTGTAACCTACCACGTGGATGATTTTATTCCTCCTGTGATCAACCTGAACACACTGCCGGTGGTTTATCACGAAGTCCGCACACCTTATGTATCCGTTCCTGTAACAGTGACCGACAATTATTACTCAGGCGGAAACGTCAGTGTAAGTCCTCCTGTCAGCAATGTGGACCCTACTGTACTTGGAACCTATACTGAAGTCTTCTCTGCCAGGGATGCCTCAGGCAATAAGTCAACGACTACAAGAACCGTGATCGTTGTTGACACCAAAGCTCCGAAAATCTGGGGTGAGAATATCCGTGGCTGTGTCGGCGAAAATATCTGGCCGATGTGGGGTCTGAGCACTACCGATAATTACTATTCCCCTGCCCAGCTGAAAGGCCTGATCCAGATCGTAGCCCAGAATGTGAACCCGATGGAAGAAGGATGGTACACCATCACTTACAGGGTGACCGATCCGAGCGGAAACGTTTCTGAGAACTTTACACGCAATGTGATATATACCTACTGGCCAAAATGTGTCAACAGCACCGTGGATGTCAATGACGTAAAATCCCTTGAAGAGTCCGTGAGCATTTATCCGAATCCAGGAGCCGGTGTATTCACCGTGGACCTGAACGGAATAATGGCACGGGATATCAGGCTGGAAGTTTATAACAGCGTAGGACAGTCCGTGTTGAAACAGGATATTACCGAAGTCTCCGGCAAAGTGAATGTCGATCTGACCGGCAACGCTGGGGGAGTATATGTCTTGAAAATGATATCCGGCGACGTGGTGGTAACCAAGCGCCTGGTGATCAAGTAAGAATAGAAATTAAAACCTCCATAAAAAAAAGGAGCATCCGTCAAGGTGCTCCTTTTTTTATAAGAAGAACTACACGTGTGTATCATGACCCTATATCCATATATTCAGCCCAATGTAATCCACCGGGTAATGCCATATCTGAAAACTCGATATGAATGACCCTTCGTCTTTTTTCGTTTTTTGATCTTGAAGAACGATGCATCAACAATGGTTTCATTAGCATGATTCCACCTTTAGGCACGTTGCATGACACTTCATTAACAACTACAAGATCATTCATCCTTCTGACCCCATTCCGGTGTGTTTGTGGAATAACTTTTAATGCCCCATTATCCTCATTCGTATCATCGAGGTGAATACGAATAGTGAAGATATTCTCGAGTATCTCCACCGGAGCTTGAACACCATAATACCCATGTTTTGCAGTCCATGGACCGAAACCTGGAATGTCGGCCTTTTTATCCACTGAAATAGTAAGGTCTTGATGGTATGATACAAACCAGTTTGAAGAAGCCGGTTTGTCAAAATAAATGGATTTGACTACAAAATAATTTTCACCAAATTCCTGTCTGATAATTGCTTTTAACTTTTCATTAAAAACAATCCTGGATATGCTTTCTGATTGTCCTAGAAAATTCCTTATGGCAAACAAATCTGCCGATCTCTTAAAATATTCTCCAGACATTTCCAGGTTATCGATTACAGCTATTAATCCCCTGATTTCTTCCTCAGTGTACACTTCCTTTTTCAAAGAATATCCTATATCCCGCCAAGTATTCATAAAGCATCAAATATACTTTCTTATGAATTGCAAAAAAACAAAAAACCCCGGATGTCTCCGGGGCTTTCATAAACAATATTCATTGGCGGGGGAAACCCCGCTGCCAACAATTATTAACCATTTCGTCTTCTATCTTAGTAACCCATGCCGCCCATGTCAGGTGCGCCATGGCTGTGAGGTGCCTCTTTCTCCTTGATATCTACCAGGGCGCACTCGGTGGTTAGGATCATGCCGGCAACTGATGCTGCATTCTCCAAAGCCACGCGGCTCACCTTGGTCGGATCAATAACGCCTGACTTTATCAGGTTTTCATATTGTTCGGTACGTGCATTGTATCCGAAATCATCCTTGCCCTCTTTAACCTTCTGCACGATGATGGAACCTTCTCCGCCTGCATTGGCTATGATCTGGCGCAACGGTTCTTCAAGCGCCCTCTTGACAATCATGATACCGGTATTTTCATCTTCGCTATCGGCTTTCAGCTTGTCGAGTTCGGCAATAGCCCTGATATAGGCAATACCTCCGCCCGGCACTATGCCTTCTTCAACGGCTGCCCTTGTAGCGTGCAAGGCATCATCCACCCTGTCTTTCTTCTCTTTCATTTCCACTTCACTGGCAGCGCCTATGTAAAGAACAGCCACTCCGCCGGCAAGTTTGGCAAGACGCTCCTGCAGTTTTTCGCGGTCGTAGTCGCTGGTTGTATTCTCGATCTGGGCCTTGATCTGGGCAATCCTTGCCTGGATGGCAGCTTTATCGCCGGCTCCGCCGACGATAGTCGTATTGTCTTTATCGATGGTAATGCTTTCTGCCCTTCCAAGGTCTTCCATGGTGGCATCTTCAAGCTTTCTTCCCTGTTCTTCGCTGATGACAGTACCGCCGGTCAGCACTGCTATATCCTGCAGCATTTCCTTTCTCCTGTCGCCGAAGCCCGGAGCTTTTACAGCGGATATTTTCAGGGATCCCCTGATCTTGTTCACAACCAGGGTGGCAAGGGCTTCGCCTTCCACTTCTTCGCTGATGATCAGCAGCGGTTTTCCGGTCTGCACCACCTTTTCAAGGATTGGCAGCAGGTCTTTCATGCTGCTTACCTTCTTGTCGTAGATCAGGATATATGCGCCTTCCAGGTCAGCTATCATCTTTTCGGCATTGGTCACAAAATACGGTGACTGGTATCCCCTGTCAAACTGCATGCCTTCCACCACCTCAACGGTAGTATCGGTGCCTTTGGCTTCTTCAACGGTGATAACCCCGTCCTTGCCTACTTTTTTCATGGCTTCAGCTATCAGCTTGCCGATATTGCTGTCGTTGTTAGCAGAAATGGTGGCTACCTGTTCGATCTTGTTATTGTCGTCGCCTATTTCCCTGGAAAGTTTTTTCAGGGACTCCACTGTGGCCACAACCGCTTTTTCGATACCGCGCTTAAGGTCCATGGGATTGGCGCCGGCAGCCACGTTTTTCAAACCGGTGGTCACGATGCTCTGGGCAAGCACTGTGGCGGTAGTAGTGCCGTCACCTGCCAGGTCGGCAGTTTTGCTGGCCACTTCTTTTACCATCTGCGCACCCATGTTCTCGATCTCGTTTTCGAGCTCTATTTCTTTCGCAACTGACACGCCGTCCTTGGTGATGGCAGGTGAACCGTATTTTTTACCGATCACCACGTTCCTGCCTTTTGGGCCCAGGGTCACCTTAACTGCGTTAGCCAATGCGTCCACACCACGTTTCAAGCCTTCACGGGCTTCTATATTAAAATGAATTGATTTTGCCATATTATATTATTTTGCTTGGTTTATTGAGTTTTAAATATGTTTCAGAGTTGATCAGATAATTGCAAATACGTCGCTTTCCCTCATGATGAGGTAGTCCTTTCCATCCACATTGATCTCGGTTCCGGCATACTTTCCATAAAGGACCGTATCGCCCGGCTTGCAGGTCATCGGCTCGTCCTTTTTACCTGTTCCAACGGCTACTATAGTGCCTCTTTGCGGCTTTTCCTTTGCGGTATCGGGAATGATAATACCGCCTGCGGTCTTAAGCTCGGCTACGGCCGGCTCAACCAAAACTCTGTCTGCTAATGGTCTTATATTCATATAATTTAAATAATTGATTGTTTATACCTTAGCTTATCACTTATTGTGCCAATAGGCAAATTGATGCAAATCATGACTTTTCTTGTACGGAATTTGGACACCTTGTCAGTTTTTGTGTCAATTTTGTTGCAGTCACTTGGGTTTTTTAGCTAAATTTGCAGTAGTAATAACACAAATAAAACACAAAATTAATGTCGAAGAACCAGCCGAAAGGCATACTGATACCTGTTGGAGGAGCGGAGGACAAGGGCACAGACCTTGAATTGGGAATCATCTCCAGAAACAATCTGAACTTTATGGAAATTGGCATACTGAAAAGTATTGTCAGGGAAATTAATAATGTGCACGCACGCATTGAAGTGGTGACCACGGCCTCGCAGATTCCCGACGAAGTCGGCAAGAACTACCTCGAAGCATTCAGCAAACTCGGGTGCAACAATGTGGCGCATATGAAAATCCGGAACCGCGAAGATGCCATGCAGCCTGAATATACCGAACGTCTCAAAGCCTGCGATGCCATCATGTTCAGCGGCGGCAACCAGTTGCGACTTACATCCATCTTCGGAGGCACCCCGTTTCTGGACCTGCTGCACCACAGGTACGAAGAAGACCATTTTGTCATAGCCGGTACCAGTGCAGGAGCCATGGCCATGAGCAACACCATGATATACCAGGGCAATGCCAGCAATGCGCACCTCAAAGGCGAAGTGAAGATCACCACCGGCCTGGCGTTCATCAATTCGGTGATCATCGACTCGCATTTCAACAAAAGGGGCCGTTTTGCCCGCCTGGCGCAGGCTGTAGCGTCCAATCCCTCAGCCATTGGCATAGGACTTGGCGAAGATACCGGCGTTATCATCAGGAACGGCAGCGAAATGGAAGGTATCGGCAGCGGAGCCGTCATTATCATCGATGGCAGGCATATCAAGCACAATAATATCGCCGACATAGAGGAAGGCATGCCTATCTCCGTCGAGAACATGATCGTGCATATCATGGAAAAAGGCAATAAATTCAACGTACGCACCAAAGTCTTCGAATCAGCCGACGTAAACGTGGTTGATTAGGAAAATCCCCCGGAATCTTTATTTTTAATATCCCCTCGGGCCTGATCCGGCTGTCCGTTTTAGCCCTGTCGCGCCTGCCGGCACCTGGCAGAAAACCTGCCTGCAGCGGGCTCCATCCTGTCGCCTCCGCAGGCAGGCAGGTGCACCGCATCCTGCTCCAGGGGCTGCCACTGCCATCCTGCGGCTGCCAAAGCCTTGCCGAAGGCGTTGCCGGGGCACGGTTTTTTTTAGACCTTGGACAAACCTTAAAAATGATCGTCATGCCCGATAGTAATCGGGCCAGGCCAGATACTTTGTCATTATACCTGTACCAGTTAGGTTTTCGAACCTGACGGTACGGCATTACTCATTCTACAGAGTGTTTTCT
>CALMKH010000264.1 GCA_937867025.1 uncultured Bacteroidota bacterium
AATTATGCAAATAATATTTCTCAGGGAGGATCATTGGGGTTGGAGTTAGGCGCCGGAAATATAATTAAAGGGGGAGTTGATTTTACAGTTAATTCGACATATTCGGACATGGGTGCCTGGAATATCAATGCAAATGGAAATTATTCCAATCCAGCTGGAGCCAGGTTAAGATGGAAAAAGGGACAGTCAGGAGATCTGTATGAGCCATATGCATACAAGCAGATAGGAGAGTTAAGTGTGGATGATGAACCTGAATTATTTGAGCATATCGGGTCAGACAAGGCCGTCAGAGTTGGGCTGACTGCAAATTCAAGCAGGGATTTTAATGTCAGGACGACCGAATTTTTGGAAACAAAGGACAACGGACAAATCGGTCTCGTATCAGATTTATACAGGAAAAAAAGACTGAAAAGGAACCAGACATTATCCATTGTAACATTTGCTGACTTGTCTTATAAAGGTCTTGGGGGAAATCCACATCCACTATATGCTGCACCTAAACACCATTCAGGAGAAATAACTGTTACCAGGAATGATGGTGCGCGCTATATTTATGGAATTCCAGCTTATAACATCTTACAGGAAGAAACTTCTTTCAGTATGGGAACTAAAACCCGGAAAGAAGTTTTGGACAGGAATGCAAACCTCGATGCGAATAATGGACTGATTGATTATGCGTTTAATAATAATGACAGGAATAAGGGTGATAATTCAGCAAAAAACAATAATGGGAAAGATCATTATTATGAATGTGTTAAAATGCCTCCATATGCACATAGTTATCTTTTAAGCGCAGTCTTGTCTGCAGATTATGTTGATGCAGACAATGTAAGAGGACCCAGCGATGGGGATATTGGCAACTATACGGTTTTTAAATATCAAAAAAGCCAGGCGGCTTATAAGTGGAGAACCCCCTTCGGCAGTGGACAGGCAAATTATAATGAAGGACTCAGAAGTACATATAATGACGATAAAGGAAACTATATCTATGGGGAAAAAGAATTATGGTATCTGGAAAAAATAGAAACTAAAAATACGGTAGCAATATTTACACTGGAAAACAGGAAAGATGGATATGAAAGTGCCGGAAGAAATGGTGGTTTGGGCACTCAAAGCATGAAGCTGCTTAAAAAAATAAGTTTATACAGCAAGCCGGATTATGATAAAATAGGAACTAATGCAATACCAATTAAAGAAATTCATTTTGAATATGATTATTCACTTTGTCCGGGGACGGAAAATAATATCGATTATCATAAGCAAATTACAGATGTTACCAAAATTGGTAAATTAACGTTGAAAAAAGTTTACTTTACTTATGGCAGTTCCAGAAAAAGTGCGTTTAGCCCTTATACCTTCGATTATACGAATATATATAATTCTAATTTTAATCCAGCCTATGGGGTAAAAAACCATGACAGGTGGGGTAATTACAAGGAGAATTCCGGAAATTATATGTCTCCGACACAGCCGGGAATGGTTAATTCTGATTTCCCGTATGTAAACCAGGATAAGGCTGAGGCTGATAGAAATGCAACAGCCTGGACACTTTCTGAAATCAAACTGCCAAGCGGAGGCGTTATTAAAATCTATGCGGAAAGCGATGATTATGCGTATGTTCAGGACAAAAAGGCTATGCAGATGTTTACTTTACAAAGTATTGTAAATGAGGAAAATCCGGCCAATCCCGCTGATTTCTTCACCGGAAGTGAATTGCGAAGTTTTTCACTGGATCCGTTTAAGGAAAAGAACAACCAATATATCTGCTTTAAATTGCAGGAACCCATTCCCAATGGTCCGAATGCAGTGACTACCTTCAGAAAAAGGTACCTTGAAGGTATTAATGAATTGTATTTTAAAGCGCTCGTAAATGTGGTTGATGATGATTATGAATACATTTCAGGATACGCAGAAATAGAAACATCTGGATTAAAATCTCATAATGATCCCAATGGATATTATAATTATGGATGGCTTAAATTGAAGGAGGTGGATCAGGGTGATGCTTCAATTACTGCCAATGTAAATCCCATTTCCAAGGCAGCTTGGCAATTTTCAAGAATTTATCTGACTGATTTAATATATAACAATACGGATGATGAGACTCCGGGAGTGGAGAGATTTATCAATAAACTGTCTGATCTTAATTTTGCCAAAACCATTATTCAGACCATACAAGGGGCCAATGGATATTTAAAGGCCAATGGATTTTGCAGGCAGATCGTTCCGGATAAATCCTTTATCAGGCTTTTAAACCCGAACAGAAAGAAGTTAGGTGGTGGACTCAGGGTAAAGAAAATAGAATTAAGTGATGAATGGGATCAGATGGTCACTGGCAATAGTGCTCAGACCTACGGGCAGGAATATGACTACACAACAACGGACCCCTTAACCAATGAAACGATCAGCAGCGGTGTAGCAGCTTGGGAGCCTCAGATTGGCGGTGATGAAAATCCTTTTCATTTGCCGCTATGGTTTGGAGACAAAAAGAAGACCCTTCTGATACCTCAGGATAAAGCATTTCTGAATGGACCAATGGGACAGGAATTTTATCCCGCAACCACAATCGGCTATAGTAAAGTTACAGTAAAAAGTCTTAGTCATGTCAACGTGAAAAGACATGCCACAGGGAAAACAGTTAATGAATATTATACAGCCAGGGATTTCCCGAGCATCAGTAGTTCAACAGGAGTAGATGCAAAACCGAGGAAGACCAATAAGCTATTGAAGATATTCAAAATCAATGTCAGGGATTATATGACAGTAACACAAGGCCATCTGATTGAAATTAATGACATGCATGGCAAAAAAAAGGCAATCTGGGTTTATCAGGAAGATAATCCCGATCCGATCAGTGGTATGGAATATAAATATAAATGTGAGCGATATGGCGACGGAACTTTTAAATTGACCAATGATGCACTACTGGTTAGACCAAATGGAACTACAGAAACAAAACCAATTGGGATTGAATATGATGTTGTGCCGGATTTCAGGGAAGAAAAAACGGAAACGGTTTCTGTAGGGTTAAACAACAATCTCTCAAGCTTCCTTGCGGGTTTTATTCCCGGGGTAGTGCCGATAGTGCTTCCAAGCAGCCACCAGGAGTTTGTCAGGTTCAGAAGCGCCGTTATTACGAAGGTAATCAACCGTTATGGGATATTGGATGAAACAATTGCTTACGATTTAGGCAGTAAGGTCAGCACAAAAAATCTGGCTTATGATAGCGAAACCGGCCTGGTATTATTAACCAAAACCAAAACAAATTTTGAGGATGATATTTATAACTTTAATTATCCGGCCCATTGGTATTATGATGCGATGGGCCAGGCCTACAAGAATTTGGGTCTTACGTTTTCCAATCTTTCACCAAATAGTAACGGCGAAATTACAATTAATAATGCTTCAGGGTTCTTTGTTCCGGGAGACGAAATTGTAGCGGATAATAAGGATCTGGCATGGGTAAAGTCAATTAACGGTAATGTCGTGACACTTATTAATGAAATGGGAAATCCGTTTAAACCGAATGGATCCATATTAAATATGATAATAACCAGGAGCGGAAGGAGGAACCTGATTGGGGTAAGCATGGGTAGTATAACGGCCCTGAGTAATCCGGTCGAAGGACTCGAATCAAATAGTTTTTCCAATGTGCTGAATACTGGCACACAAATTTTCAAGGATGAATGGCAGACTTTCTGTGAATGCTTTGAAAACAATTCACGTTTAAAGAATACTAATAATCCTTATGTGATCGGAACTAAAGGTACCTGGAGGGCATACAAGGGATTTTCTTATCTGGTTGATAGAAAGCACAGCTGGAAAAACAATAACACGGATATCAGAAATGATGGAGTCTTTACATCGTTTAATCCTTTCTGGAAATACGGTGGGGGCAGAATTACACCGGATGAAACGAATTGGACATGGACATCTGAAATCACTGTGATGAATCCGTATGGAGCAGAATTGGAAAATAAAGATGCGTTGGAACGTTATTCTGCATCAGTCTACGGCTATAATAATACATTGCCAACGGCAGTTGGAGCCAATACTAAATATAGGGAAATTGCATTTGATGCATTTGAAGACTATGATTTTAATACGTGTTCAGATGACCATTTCAGTTTTAAACCTCATAAATTATCATTGAGTAACGAATCCCATTCAGGCCGTCATAGTATTTCAGTCAGTGCGGGCGGTAGTCTTTCCATATCCAGAAATCTGTCAGTCTGCACACCTTAAACAATTTTTTAAAATAATCATATACTACCAATATGAAAATGCATAATTCAAACTACAATCATGTTGTAACTGGCTTCATCTGCGCTCTAATGATCATGACATCGGCTCAAACATTGTCTGCTCATGATGATATCATTCATAAATATGAGATGTTCTGGAAGCAGAATGGTTATAAATCTGTACTTACAGTTCAAAAACAAATGCTTCAATTGACAGAACCTGAAATGAATGCATTCATATTTGCCAATAGAGCAAGCATTTCCCAGTATTCAGCCAGGTATTGGGAAACTGCGGGTAAAAAAGACAATTCCGTGCAGTTATATGAGGATGCAACGGCATTATTGCGTGCCCAGGTGGGTGAGCTTTCAAATAAATTAAAAATTTTTAAAGACGCTAAAATTCTGAACTCACCTGAATACAGTGCTATTATGGAAGTTTGGAATCAGGGCTCTGCAGTGCTGGCGAGTCCGCCGTCCCCACCGGGTTTGCCTTGCCAAAACCCTGGGTTTGAATCAGGTCTCAGCGGCGGCAATATACCATATTGGGAATTCTGGTTGGGAGACGCATGCCTGTTTGATTTAAATTTTTCATGTAATGGTTTCCCTGGAACATCCAGTCTTTACAGTTCGGTAGTCCCTACCGGTCGAGCCGAATTGATTTCCACGCCCGGTTTTGATCCAACAGTACCGGGTAATAAGTTGCCCAAAATATGCCCGGGAGGTTCCTATAGTCTAAGGATTGAAAACATGGTGAATGGGGCAAATGCCGCCAAGGTAAGATATACATTTACGGTCAGCAATACTGACCCCGTCTATGCTTATAAGTATGCATTGGTTCTTGAAGAGCCAACCAATCCTCATCTTCTGGAAGAAAAACCCTATTTTATGGTCAGTTTTTTTGATAAAACCCTTAATGAATCGTTCACATGTGGAACTTATATGGTTTTTGCAGATGCCGAAGATGCTGATTTCAAGAAAGAAGATATATTTATGCCAATCGCTCCGGGCTCTGCCATTAAATATACGAACTGGCAGAAACGCATGGTGGATATGTATGACAGGATAGGTCATGAAATAGAAGTGACTTTCGTGGTATCGGATTGCGCTCTTGGAGGACATTTTGGTTATGCTTATCTGGATGGGGAATGTCTTCAGGATCCTGTTACGGTTGGGCCCTGTCTTGTCGACGGTTCGAGGAATTTAACCGTAGCAGGATTATTTCCGAAGTATTTCTGGAAAGGCAATGGTATTACAGGGGAAAATTCTGAAAATACTGTGAATGTGAATAAAGAAGGACCCTATAAATTAGTCAGGATCAGTTCTGCTGGGTGTCGCACACAGGAAGTGATTCAGGTTGCACCATGTCCTCCTCAAGGACTTCCTGTGCCCTGCCAGATACAATTGAATTCTCATGTGATCGGAAATTGCAACAGCAATAATAATTTATTCGATTTAACATTAAATTTCAATCTCAGCCTGGTTCCTGCCAAAGGGGTGATTAAGATACAGGATGGAAGTATTGCCCATTATTTATATTTACCTCAGAACAACCCTATCAGTTATGTGTTGAAAAATCTGTATGCAGATGGAAAAATCCATGATATTGTCATTAGTCTTTACAAAGATAATTATATATCAGGTGAGGCGGTTCTATGTACCTATACCCTGCCAGTACAGGCACCCGCACCTTGTTTTTACCCGGTAATGAATGGAGGCTGCATTGCTAGTTTTGCACCTTGCCCGGGCGAAACATATATTTTAAGTGCCTGGGTGAGGGATCCAAATGCCTTGCCCAGCGATCCGACGTTCACCAATCCGAATGTCAAAATCGTATTTACAGGTGGGGGTCCTAATCCTTCCCCGGCTTTTGCCTCAGATAAGATTATTGATGGCTGGCAGAGGGTGTATATGGAGTTTACAATTCCCACCGGCACAACAAGTCTGGCCGTTGAATTGAGCACCCTAAGCGGTACGGCCCTGTTTGATGATATCAGGATTTATCCTGTTAATGCATCCATTAAAAGTTATGTAT
This sequence comes from uncultured Bacteroidota bacterium, assembly GCA_937867025.1. GTDB lineage: Bacteria > Bacteroidota > Bacteroidia > NS11-12g > UBA955 > JABMMZ01. Next base: position 6,277 of record CALMKH010000264.1, read on the forward strand.
ACGATCCTGTTAGTTTGAAATTAGTGGCTGAACTGGATGCAAATAATTATGCAACTTTCTATGAGTATGATCAGGAAGGAATATTAATAAGAACAAAAAAAGAAACCGAAAGAGGCATTATTACCATAACAGAAAACAGGCAAAGCAATCCCAAAAATTAGATAAATTATTATATATGAAGTTAAATAAATTCAAGTTAAATCGTCAGGGTATTTTATTCCCCATCAGCTTAGTTGTTCTTATGTCAGTTTGTATTTCCAGCTGTAAAAAAGAAGAAGAGCCGCCTAAAGCAAATACTCAAAATCCTACAGTAGAACAGGATTATATACTTTTTAATGGATATAAAATGATACTTAAGAAGCCAAGGCTTTGGAAAATGGATATCAACGCCGGGGATACGGTACTGAACTGGGCCGGGTCTACAGGTGGTTCTGGAGATACAGCCATCCAGTTCAGGCATCCGGAGCGTATAAAATCCGGTACCAATACAGTTGTTAAAGATGCATTAAACCTTGGTGAAGTGGGTATTTTAATTAATTGGGGCTTGCCTGGGGTAAATCCTGAAGTGCAGTTAACGGGTGGGGAATACAAAATCGAACGCATTAATAACAGGTGGGTTTCCATGTTAAAGAGCGGCACTGGTGTTTGGGAAAAAACCAGTGGAGATGTCACATATACCGGAATTGAAGCGAGGGTAACCTGGCCTGAATTTTAAGTCATAAATTTCACTTGAGATGAAAAAAATAACTGTCATATTTTGTGGAATCGCAATTTTCTGTTTGAGTTTCAAACCTGTTCGGAATGTTGACGTATATTCTTCCGATGACAGGAAGACTGTAAATCTAATAGGCGGATTATCACAACAGGATGTAGCTGAAAAAGTGCTGAATAAACTTAAGGTGCTTAACCAGTATTATGAAACTAACAGGAATTATGCGGTTGATGTGACGCATATGTTATTTTCATCAGTCGATAACCCGGTGGTGGAAGAGAGATTTACCGGGTTTTATAAAACAATGGATGGCATGGAGCATAGCCTGTTGCTGGGAATAGAAACTGTTCAGAACCATGAAATCAGGGTAAACATTGATACGAATTCGCATACTATTTCCATATCAAATGTTCAGAAACCTGTGGTTTTTTCCATAACCGAACTTAAACAGTCAATGAAGGTTAGCAGGAATATCAAACTTTCAGAATCAGACAGTCTCGATATTATCTCTTTCGAATTTGATGTTACCAGGTATCCTCTCTATAAGCTGGACATAGCAATATCAAAAAATAGAATTGTCAGTATTGACATGTATCATGCGGAGAAAACGGATAACAATAAAGGAGAAAAAGTTTATCCTCATACAAGAGTGGAATACAGTAATTATGTTGAAAACCTAAGGATGAAAAAAAGAGATTTTGATGTGTCGGATATTGTTGTCAAAACAGACAATACATATGAGCCTGATAATGCATATAAAGATTACAGGATTTATGATTTACGAGTAAAGAAATGAAACCTAGATAAACAATTTAAATGAAAACAATCAATATGAAGAAATTATATGAAGTTATCGGAATGCTTTTAATCTTTGGGGTTTCATGGCTTCCAAGACAGAGTTTTGCAGTCAATGTCAGTGCTGAAAATTTTCAGTCAAGCGCTGTCGTGGTTGCGTATCCAGCTCCTTCTTTCTTTGTTCAGCAGGATTTATTCGCATTCCTGCCTGCAACTAATAATCATTCAAATCATAGTGTGAAAAATACGGTTTTGCTTTATATTGATCATGCATATCCAAGTCCTATAAGCGCGAGTTTCAGTTATATTTATGAAATAGAGATTGTCAAGACCGATGCCAATTTGAACAATGTAACGCAGGTAATAAATCTTCCGATAGAATTTGATCCTGCAGCAACTCCCGGGGTTTCCTATAAAGATAAGGTGGCATATACATTTACCGGTGCGCATAAGGTTCAATTGAGAATTTTAAGTATCAAGTCTGGTGGTATTTTAGTGCCCAATCCTGAAAACAACATAATTTTAAAAGCAGTTATTGATATTGAAAGATATTGGAATTTTACCCCTGGTAACACTTCATGTGTTGCGGTGACTTCCCAGGATCTGAATTCAGATGCCATTCAGGATGAACTTGAACTGACTTGGCCTACGATACCTGGCGCCGAGTCATATGATCTGGAATGGACCTGGGTGGATGATTATGATCTGGTGCTTAATACGCCGAAGGCTGTCAGTTCCCTGCAATGGGATTTCAAGGGAAATTCTACACGTGTAAGTCTTGCTTCAAATATATATCATGTTAACCTGGTCTTTGAAAGAGGATACATTGTTTTTAGGGTAAGGGGAGTCGGAACCAATATTAGTAACCCCACTTATCAAATTTATGGAGATTGGAGTCGTCCTGATATTGGTACCAATCCGACTGCGGGGGCATGTCCTGGGTCATATTACAATGTTATTCAGGATCACCGTTATAAGCTAACGTGGCAATACAGTGGTTTTTATGCGGAGGGAGGAAAGAAAAAGGAAATAGTGAATTATTTTGATGGAAGTTTACGGGACCGGCAGACTGTCACCAGAGTAAATACCGATAATACAGCCGTTGTCGGAGAGAGTATTTATGATTTCAATGGCAGGAAAGCTATTGAAGTGTTGCCAGTTCCATTGCAGACACCCGCATTAGATTATTATGCCAATCTCAACGTCAATGGTTCAAATGTCAAATATTCGTATAATGATTTTGACCTAGATGCTTCAGCTTGCCAATCAAATGCCGGTCCTATGGGAACCCAAAGCGGAACCAGCAGGTATTACAGCAGTTCTAATCCGCTTCAGACGGGGAAAAATGCGTATATCCCTAGTGCGAATGGCTTCCCCTTTAAACAGGTTGAGTTTACCCCGGATAATACGGGCCGCATCAGGAGAGAGGGAGGGGTTGGAAACAATCATCAACTGGGATCCAACCATGAAACTAAATATTATTACGGTAAACCTACACAAGTGGAACTTGATAGATTATTTGGAAGCGAGGTAGGTTTTGCATCCCACTATAAAAAAAACTTGGTGTATGATGCCAACGGCCAACTAAGCATAAGTTATCTTGATCAGGAGGGCAGAATTGTTGCGACTGCCCTGACAGGTCAGAATCCTTCAAATCTGTCAGCATTAGACTCCAAGCCTTTGTCGGCGAGTACGGTAACAGCCGATCTTTTTGCAAAAGATGCCAATGGCTTGAGTATTCAAAACGGCAAGAATATTGAGTTTACCAAATTGCAGTATTACGCGCAATACCTTGTTAGTGAACCCGGCAATCATGTATTTTCATATGGTGTAACCCCATTGACATATGAGGAATCTTGTCTTGGAAGTATTTGTCTGGACTGCATTTACGATTTAACTATCCAGATCAGGGATGAGTGTTCCAACCTTATCGAAGAAAAAATTGTACGAATCGGGGGACCTACACTGGATAAAACCTGCGGGGCAGTTTATTTTTCCGAACCCCTTGACCCATTTACAGTCAATTTGAGTGTAGGAAATTACCATATTACCAAAGTATTGAGTGTAAACAAGGAGGCTTTTGAATATTATCTGGCCGAGTATCTGAATCCTGAGAATAATACCTGCCTGCCAGAACTGGATGACTTGATCCTGGAAGAAAAGGCAAAGCTAGACTATGAAGGCTGTGATATCACATGTGAGGAATGTGCAGAGGCATTGGGAAGCATGGATGATTTTGTTTTATCCGGCAAAGGGACCGCTGAAGCTTGGAAAAAGGCTTTGGAAGAGTGTTGGGCACCCTGCGAAAGTGCCAATATGTGCGAATCCATTTTTGGCACCTTGCTGGCAGATGTTTCCCCTGGCGGTCAATATGCAGAATATTACGATACACTTAAAAATGTAATAAGCATCTCCGATTTCCCACTTAGCCTGCTGAATTATGACAACTGGCTCCCTGATGGCGGTCTGGCTTCAAACAACAGTAACGCGGCTTTTTGGAGAAACCCTAAAAAAGAGATCGTTACCTTGTCGGGTACAAGTATACTCAACGGGTATTACGAGGAGGACGGTATAACAAGAAGTGCAATCCTGCTGACTGCCCTGCCGAATGATGGGGGTTTCACTCCTGAAGCAAATTCCACTTTTGTGGTTGACGGGAACACCTATGCCTACCCGGAAAATCTTACAGACATCAGGGATTTTATTTCTAACTGGAAGCCAAGCTGGGCGTACAGTCTGGTAAGCTATCATCCCGAATATTGTTATTATAAATGGTGTGATGCAAATATCAACAGGTCAAATGTTCCTCACGGGCTTACAAGCGCACAGTTTGACGAATCTCTCATCACAACGTCCACATGGGATAATGCAGATATCAAATATCCGAATATTCACCTGATCAATACACTGGTGGATCTTGATCCATACTTTAACGCCCCAGGCAGAAGTGCGCAGAAAACAGCTCTCCTGTCAAAGATGCAGAATTATGAAGGTGTACTGAGTGCTTTACAGGTCAGTTCAATTATGGTAAAATGTCCAGGCTTTTATGGGTCATCACCTGCAATGCCCGCTGCCTGCAGCGATTACATGAACAGTACCACTGAGGAAAAGAATCGGATATGGAATAACTATAAGATGCTTTATCTTTCATACAAAACAATTCTGATCGACAAAGATGCGAACCAGGATGTATATAATGACAACCTGTGCAATAAGGGCATTAATAGCTGTATAGGGGAAGAAAATTTTATCTTTTCATCCTCATTGATCTCCAGTACCAATTTTGCTACACCCAACCAGCAGACCTGTTCTTATAATACTTATAGCCTTTTCATCCATAAAACAAGGAGGTTTAATCTTGTTCAAAAAGAAGAGCAGAATGCAAAGGATAAAGCTGAGTTTAACAAGTATTACAGCAGGGGAATTTGTCCACTTGACGATGAATTGATTGAGTTGATGAACAGTCTTGCGCAGAATGGCGAGTTAATCACTCCCGGAGGATCAGGCGGCGAGGAATTATATACATACAGTACGTTTACCCCAAAAATCAATGAAGCCCTTTATGCTCCTTCACTGGTGTCCGGTGTTTATGACGATTGGATATGGAACGGCGCCATTTCATTTTCAACAGATTTGAATATTACCATTTCGCCAAACGGTCCGGGTCCGCTTCCCAAAAACATAGCCCTTGTTTCAACAACATTGATGCCACTTACGGGAGTGACCCTTACAGGTGTGACCAAGTATGAATATATTTCCTACACACCAGGTGGGCTGCCTTACCCTCATAAATTTACAATTGAGTTCTCAGCAAGCAACGGAAATATTTACAAATTCGACGGATATACAGATATTTCTTTGCAAAGTTGCAAATTTATGGACGATTGCCGTGTTTCAGACTTTGGCAATTCGCTGGCTAACCTCATGAGCGGTTTAGCAGATGCAGGTAACCTGGTTTCGACTTTGCCTGTCAATTTAGAAACTTCTTACGGGCCATTTGTTACACGATTCATAAGGAACAACATTGGAAGTGCCAGCAATAATAATCTTGAATGGCTGCAGACTTCTCCAGGCAATTTCAGGATAAGACAGACAGGTTCGGTCAACCCGTCCGATGACATCAATATACAATTTACCGGCTATGATCCGGGAACTTTTACAGCCAGCATGGTCAACCAGATCAGGTATTTTACGGATTTTAATTATGATCCTTCTTCGGTTCAATCAGGCTTTAGTGTTACAGGATGGTATTCACTGTCAGGAAATCCTCCCTATCAGAAAGTAGTTATCAACGGAACAGTTTCCAGGGGAACATTAGCCCATTGTTATGAACCTGTTCCGCTGACCTGCGATAATAAAGAGTTACAGGCTACCAGGGATTTTGAAGCCTTGTTAAGGGAGATAATTGTTTTACATCCCATGGCAAATGTAGATTTATTGAACGAAAACAGTTTTACAAGGGTTCTGGAGTCTTACATGGGTAAAAACGTAACCACCACCTTGCTGGCTCCGACCTATGGAAACAATAGTATTGACATGGTGATTGAAGGTAAGGATGGTATGGGGAATACCCTTAACAAAACAATTATCCGATTATATAGGAAAAACCTGGAATATTTTACCTCGAACGGAGCTTTGTCAACCATAACGGACCTTGGCTACCTGCACACCAACGGCAAAGGAACTTTTCAGGGTGTTGAACATAATTTTACAGCTGTGGTGCGTTTCCCAACAGGCACCACCGAACAGGTTTATGGTTTTGTCAGTACGGTGCCGATACAAGATTGTGAAAACTGCGAACCTCCGCCTGTTGCAACAGTGGATCCGTGCAATACGTACGACATGTATGTCAAGGAAGTGACAATTTTTAACCTCAATCACCCGCTTAACCCTGTGCCGATTGTACCGAATGACCCAATGTTCCCTTGTCTCTGTGTAAAAAACTATTTATATTATCTTAAGGCTTATACGCTGGATCAAAGCGTTTTTACAACCTGGTATTTCGGAAGTTGCACCAATCCCGGCGGACCTCCGGTTAGCATTCTGCAATTCGCCCAGCTAGGATGCAGGGTTCAGATCTGTAATGAGTGTGAATTATGGAGTGATGCAGGTGGAGTTAAAGTTTGGTCTCCCACCAGCCAGCCAGCCACTGTATTGTTAAACACGGTTGGAGCATTTAATTCCTATTTTTCTTCTCTGACCCCACCTCCGGCATGGTATACCCCCCTATTTGTATCACCTGATTCAATCGGAAAATATCAATGTGAATGCGCCTTAAAATACGCTGTATATTTGAACAGGTGGCTGAATATCAATAATGCAGAAGGAATTCCCTTTCAGCATCCGGATTTCATGCCGATGACTTTGGGTATGTTTTCCAGCCGCGGCTGTGACGCTGAATGCTGGTGGGAATATTCATTCTACAAGACAGAAACTGTGGCAGCAGGAGGTATACCTGTTGATTTTGCGAAGAGCATATCCTGCGATTGCTGGCTGAATTTTGCTCTTAAGGGAAACCTGGTCAGTCACACTGCTCTTACGTTGAAAAACTACTGTAATCCTGTGATGCCTTCAAGAACCAATAATATTTATGCGGATGTCGACTTCTCACAACCTCTTGAAATAAGGCAAAAGAATATCAGCGCTGCAGAAGTAAAGGTACGACAAGCCAGTTTTTGCACACCTGAGCCTTTCCCTGAAGGCGGTATTGTTACCAATGGATGCTCCGAGTGGCTGGACAATATTGCCAAGGCCAATGCGGAAAGAAGATACCAGGATAGTATTAAGACCCTCATCAAGAAATTTACCAACGCTTATTATGAAAAATGCCTGAGTGCAGTTGAAACATTCAGCTTGCAATACTTAAGCAGGGATTATCATTATACACTCTATTATTATGACCAGGCCGGTAACCTTGCGCGAACCGTACCACCGGCAGGGGTGAAACTTATAACAGATCCTGCTGATCTGGCACAGGTGAATTATGACAGAACAAATCATACGCGGATTTTTTACACATCACATTTACTTAATACAGTCTATGAATATAATAGTATCAATAAACTGGTTAAAAAGAGCGTGCCGGATCATGATAAGATGGACAGGTGGTATCTGAGCAATAGTAATGGATTGCCTGCGGGTTTCGTAGCAAACGATATGGTGTTTACGGACCCTAACAATGGTCAGTTGGCAGGTTCCTTAAATGGGATTACTTACATATACACAACTACAGACGGCGGCGCCAGCTGGGAAAGAAAAAGGGATATATATACCCAAGCCATTCTCAGGATAAGTATGGCTGATAACGACGTAGGTTATGCTGTGGGCAGAAATGGGTTAATGATGAAAACCACTGATGCGGGACTGAACTGGCAGATACTTACCTTAAATAATAAGTTCACTGCAGATTTGACGGATATTGTTGCCAGGAAAAACGGAAGTAATTACGAAGGAATTCTTTGTGGTGTGGGAGGTGTGTTTGAAAGGTTCGTAGACAATGCCGGCATGTTTACGTGGACAGCCATCTCGCTACCCGGTGGCGTAACAGGCACAGTGCAGAGCATCAGTTTCAAGGAAACAGCAACAGGTACCGGTTATGCCATTGTGAATGATAATGGAAACAGTAACCTGATAAAGTGTACCACCTGGACCGGATCATGGACAAATGCCATATTATCTGACATTACGCGTTCCTCGGATTTGTTCAGCAGTTATATGATCAATGCAAATACGGGATATGTAGGAGGAACAGATGGCATATTGTTAAAAACCACAAATGGAGGGCTTAGCTGGACAATTATAGAGACAGGAAAGAATATAACCTTCAAAAAACTGTTTTTCCCAAGCAGTGGTTCCCTGACTGACAGGGGAGTGGCGCTCGCATCGGACGGGAACATTTATAAGACTGCCAATGGTGGAAACTTATGGACACAGGCTACAGGTGTAGGCTTTTATAATGATATGCAATTCCATGACCTGGTGAATGGAACAGGTTATGCAGTAGGAAATGATGGAAGGATTACAAAATTAAGTTATAATCTCACGACGGGAACTTTTGCAACACAGGCTTTAAACCACAAACAATCCGTGACGGATGATCTTTATTCGGTCTGGTTTAGCAGCAGTTCCACAGGCTTTGCGGTTGGAGAAAACGGAGCTATTCATGTTATAACCAATGCCAGTACTTTGCCTCTGGTGTATCCGGTGAGTGGCATTCCTGCCGTCGACTTTAAAAAGGCTTATTTAAATTCGGCGACCCTGGGAGCCGTTATAGATCAATCAGGTAATTTATACCGGGTAGATATTTCTGCAACACTTTCCGGAGTACCTCAAATGTATCCAGGAACATTAACAATGCTGTCGGTCCCCGGTGACCAGTTTATCAACCTGAGTTTAAATGGCTCGAACCTGTTCGCAACAAAAAAATCCGGGAACGATGCAAGTGTTTTAAGATATACAGCGTCCTCAATCAGTTCCGTCACAGCGACATACAATTATGTTTCGGGAAGTAATGATGGCGTCATACAGAGCGGGGAGGCGTTTGCGAGCGGCAATATCCTGTTGACCGGTAACAGTGGGAGCATTGCCGTCTATTCCGGTTCATGGACAAATTATTCGACAAAAGTCAAGGCAACCAATTTGAATGCTGTTTCAGCTGTTGCTGGAACCAACCAGGTATGGATTAGTGGAAATGATGGAAAATTATTTGTCAGCGATAATAATTCCGCGTTGTTTGTACAAAAACCAACAGGCGTCAAGTATCTTTTGAGGGATATGAGCTTTTATGCGACTGATAACGGAAATGTGCGAGGTACAGCTAACAATTATCTCAACATTACGGGTGCTTCAATCGTTGAACGAACTGTACAGGTGAATGGAAGTATAGAAACAATACTGTCGAATGCCAATAATGAAGCTTATGTATTTACCTCTGACAATAGTAAAGGAATATTATACACTGTAAATTCAGGGGCATCGCACACCCTTGTATCAGGTTATCAGTTCAGGACTACTGAAAAACCCAGCGCTTCATGTATTACTGCTAATGGAAATATGCTCATTTTAAGTAACCTTGGAGCCTTCTATACCAAATCCAGCCTGGGCGTTTTCAGTAAATCCTATAATAGCCCCGCTACACTTAACGGCATCGACGTCAAGAATCAGAAAGGCATGGCTGTCGGCAATGCAGGGGTTTTTCTGAATACAGGTAATAATGGAAGAACATGGCATTATCAGGGACAATATGCTGTAGCTGTCAACACGTATGTAAACTTTAATGATGTATATCTCAATAATGACGGTTCAGCGTACGTACTGGGGAATGGTGGTTATGCAAAGAAAATGAATACTGATGGAACCAATGCCTCCAGTTTGACATTTGGTACCAGTCCGGGCAGTAAAAACCTGAAGAGTGTGGCCTTCAACGAGTATGGTGAAGGCATAATGACCGCAGAAGACCGGATATACAGAAAGCCCGGCAACTCGAATACCTGGGATCTGGTATTTACCGGGCCGCTAGGAACCATGTTCAATGATGCGGAAACCCAGGGAAAATATGCAATAGCGGCAGGCAATAACGGGAAAATTTACCGTTCGGATAATTTTTATAACAATGCGAGCCCATCTTTTGCTTTAATAAGCGCGCCAAGCGGTACCACCACATCCAACTTCTTAGCAGTAAGCATGTACGACCGCAGCCGGGCCTATATTCTTGGCACCGGAGGCGCTATTATCAAAACAGTGGATTGGGCGAATACGTGGATCCGGAAATTCAGCGATGTTAATAACACTTACAGTTCTTCTGATATAAGAGCAATGGCGGTCAATACGCGGGATCAGCTGGTAATTGCAGGAAACGGCAATTATATAAGCCGGGTGAATGACCAGGCTGATTTCATCAGCGCTTTATTCTGGTATGACAGATTAGGCCGTTTGGTTGTAAGCCAGAATACACGGCAGTTTATCAAGAGCACCCAGGCATATAGCTATACGATTTATGATGCTCTTAACAGGATAACAGAGGTGGGGGAAAAAAGCAGTAATACGCCAATTGAAACTACCAGAATAGGGTTACAGATTGATGAAGGGCAATATCTAGCTTGGATTGCTGCAGGGGGTAGCGCTACGCGAACTGAGGTAACAATGACATTTTATGATCAACAAATGGCTCCTAGCGGTGTCTTGGTGCAAAACAACTTGCGAAAACGCCTGTCTTCGGTTTATTATATGGATGTTCATACAAACATATCTTCTGGTGCTACTAGTGGTTATGAACATGCTACACATTATACATATGATATCCATGGATATATGCCAGGTATTGTTCAGGATATCCCTGCATTGGCATCCGTAAATAATCAGTATAAATATATTGATTACTCTTATGATTTGATAAGCGGCCTGGTGAATTCAGTAATTTATAATAGAGGCACGAGAGATGAATTCAGGCACCGTTATACGTATGATGGAGACAATCGAATTACCTTGGTCGAAACAAGTCATGATGGTGTGTTATGGGATATAGACGGAAGCTATGAATTTAATATGCATGGCACCTTGGCAAGAACGGAGTTGGGAGACCTTAAAGTCCAGGGTTTAGACTACGTGTATACATTGCATGGTTGGATTAAGGGAGTAAACAGCAATAGCTTAGATCCAAGCAGGGATGTTGGAAAAGATGGGCAGACAGGAAGTCCGCGGCAGGCTGTGGGAAAAGATGCCTTTGGATACTCGTTGAATTATTATTCTAGTGACTATCAATCAATTGCCTCATTTAGTGTGTCGGATAATTTCATTGCTAATATAGCAGGAAGTGATTTAGCCGGGGCCAGTACTAATTTGTACAATGGAAATATCAGTAATATGATAACGTGCCTGCCTAAAGTATCGAATTATAATAGCACAAAAACAATCATTCCGGAAACGTTTGGGAACGCGTATGCGTATGACCAGTTGAACCGTTTAACCAGCAGTCGTATGTTCACAAATCTTGACATGCTGACCAATACTTGGCAGAATAATGGAATTATTAATCCTCAGGCCTATGCAAGTAACTATACCTATGATGCAATGGGTAACATATTAACTCAAAAACGCAATGGTGACGGAATTGCAGCTCCTTTGACGCTTGATGATTTAAGTTACAATTACCATACTAATACAGATGGGTTGATATCAAACAGACTGTATAGCGTGGATGATCCCGTAAATTCTGGCAATTATTCTGATGATATTGATGATCAAGGCAGTTTTAATAATAACCACAGCACTATCGAGACTGCAAATAATTATGCATACGATGCTATAGGGAATCTGGTCCGAGATGATGCTTCAGAAATTGCAAATATAAGCTGGAATATTCAGGGCAAGATAACCAAGGTAACCCGAACATTATTAAGCACTAAACCTGATTTGGAATTTGGATATGATATATCCGGTCAAAGGTTATGGAAGAAAGTAATTCCTAAAAATGGTGATCCAGTTAAAACATTTTATTACATTTGCGATCCGCAGGGAAGAACTATGGCATATTATGTTAAATATGTTAATACTATCAGCGAAACCATGTTTGTTGCGATGGAGCATCCGATATATGGAAGCGGCCGTTTGGGAGTCTCTAATAGAATTGATACAATGTATAAAGCAGGTATCTATTCCCCTGCATGGTTTACCAATAATAAAAATATGAGAAATTTAGGGTTAAAATCTTATGAACTCTCGAATCATCTTGGTAACGTCTTGGTAACAGTCACTGATAAAAAGATATATTCTGCTGGTTTGATGGGAGTCGAGTTCGACCCTGAAATAACATCTATTATGGATTATTATCCGTTTGGAAGCCAAATATTGACAAGGAGTTGGAGCGCTATAAATACGGGATATCGATTTGGCTTCAATGGTCAGGAAGAAGATAATGAAATTTCAGGAGCAGGAAATTCATTTACAGCTGAGTTTTGGCAATATGATCCAAGGCTGGCCAGAAGATGGAATATTGATCCCAAAAACCAAACAGGCGTTTCAGTGTTTGCATGTCTGAACAACAATCCTATATTGCTGAATGATATTCATGGAGATACTTGTAAAGTTGGGACATGGATGAAAAATTGGTTACCTGGTCTTATTGCTGCACCGCTTGGTGGTTTAACGGATGCCCTTGTTGCCACAGTAAAATCAGTAAGTCAGCTTATCAAGGGCAACAAAGGTGAAGCTAAAAGGGAAATCAGGGCAGCTGGTGTTGGACTATTAAGTATGGTGGGACTTGCTGAAGCATTCACCGAACCGTGGGTGCCTGGTGCAACCGGTGGAATCTTGCCTCAAAGTTTAGCTGGTGAAATAGATGACGTTAATAAGCAGGTATGGGATGGGTCTTTACTCGGCGAGTCAAATCCTGCAGATAATGGAATGCATGCCTGGCATGCGGGAACCAATGCCGCGTTAACAGCTAAATTAGGCCCAATAGGAGCAATATTTGTCTTTATTGGGGGACTTTTCCACGAGAGCCCTTTTGATAAAGGTTCTTTTTCGGCTGAACAGGCTGCCCAAGGGACTATAAACCACATTCTTGATAGTGTAACTGATATTGTAGCCAATGCCGTAGGCATGGTTTTGGGATTAATATATCCTAAAGAAGGGGCTAAACAGATGGGCATTCTTATTGGAAATTTAATCCCGGGGCCGGGAGATCCTGATCCTACAGGGGCAGGAACAGGAGGTTATACCGGTGATCCAACAGATGCATGGTTTACTTCAACCCGAAACCCCGCATTGCCGCCGCCGGTAACGCCATAAAATAAATTCAGAAAATAATGAGAACAAAATTAATATTACTATTCCTGTTGATTGTCTGTTTTTCTAATTGTAATACAATGAAAAGATCACCAACCATAGCATTAAATGAAGTGCAGTTTATCATTAAACCATTTATACTGGACAGTATGGGTCATTATTTTCTTGTCTATCAGGTGGATACTTCAAAGAGTAAGGGAAGATTAGTTTTTTCAAAAGGTGTAATAAATGATAAGTATTGTTTTTTTTTCAATGGAAAGACAAGCTTTCATGAGTATACAAAACCGACCAGATTCATTATCAATCCAGAACCTGATGAAAAAAAGTATTTTGAAAATAAACTTGTATACTGGGCAGATCCTGATGGAACTACTCATTTGCTGGAAATAAAACCTGATAAATCTTAATAAACTTATGTAGAAGTGATGATGAAATATTGATAAAGAAAAAGTTTAAATGGAAACTCAATAATTGCTTTTGAATGACAATAATTTTGAACATTTTGCCTAAAACATTTACAATATTGGTCTTTCTTCTTTATTGTTTCAATGTTTCAGCGCAAAAAAGTGTATTGTCTTGCGATACGTGTGCAAAAATTAGATTTGTTAACCAGAAGCAAAAGACGGATACTGTGTTATACTCCGCGAAAAAAAAGTTAAAATTCCTTGAAGATTCATTGTTAAACCAGACTCTGAAAAAGGTTGATCAGGAATTGATTCAATCCAAAACCGAGTTATCTGGTTATACTGATAGTAATGCCAGGGTAGCTAATAAGTGCAAATTGATGGATAAAACCGACAGCAGCGCACGAGCTTCTTTACAACAAAAAGCCAGGGAAACTGCCTTTAAACCTGTTAACCAGGCAAAGGATCTTTCAAAAAACAAATGGCAGCA
>CALMKH010000265.1 GCA_937867025.1 uncultured Bacteroidota bacterium
AAATACTCAATCCCGTTTTTTGTGCCTGCTGGCCTCGTCTTGTTTAATTGCATGGTCTGTTTGTTGATTTGGTTTAATTTGACTGTCCGATTTCCTGTTCCCTTTGGGTCGTATGAGTATCTGTATTTTTCCCATGCAACGCAAAGGTAATTGATTTTTTGAATTGTTCCATATTGTGAGTGACGTAATACTCCCCACCCTGCGGTATCACATTGGGGGCCGGGATATATTGCTCTAGTATTCGCTTGACTTTCAACTGTTCAGCAATAGAAAAGGCCATTGACTGATTGCCAATGAACAGCCTGCAACCCGCAATGTATTCAGCCAGTTCCAGAAAGTCATTGACCTTTAAGTGTTCCAGCTTTTTGTAATGTAAAGCCATTGCCTTGTATTCTGATTCCACCCCGACGAAATACACATTATCATATTCCCTTAATACTGAGTAATCTATGTACACATTATTATACCGTGATGTACGGTTGACAATAATATAATCGGTTTTTCTGGGACGCACGAATAGATTAGCTTCGTGAAGTACCGGCCTGAGTTCAGGGTATGAATTAGAATACCAGGATTGAATATTCCCGGCTGACAGGTTCTTATAGTCTTTCCTGAACAGGTCCAGGTCATAATCTACAGGTTCCCCGTTATGAATTTCGACATTTGCGATATAAGGCTGATCCATTAACAGGGGGTATAACATGTCATACATTACGCTATTCATCATTACATTGCCCGTAGGATGCGTTTTCTCCGTGAAGGTGGAGGGCACACCTAACTTAATATAGATGACAGCTCTGGCTCCCTGCTCCATACATATTGCCATGATGGAAGACAGGGAATAGATAATATCCCCTGCGTTACCGCTATGCTTGAATGTGATTAGCTTCATGGATTCTTATTTCACCAATCTCCCTGGACTCTTGCTCTGTCATGTATTTTTTGTATTCGGCAATCATATCCCTGGCCTCATCATAAGTGTCGAGCTTGCGCATGATATTCCGGCCGTCCCAATAATACCCCAACCTATCATAAATAATACCCCTCCAATTAGAAAAAAAGGATTTCTTTACTTGTGGCGCATACCGAACATTGCCGTTATTTAATCGCAATTCAAGAACTCTATATTTGAATTTTTCTACTTTCATATTCTTTCATTAAATCATCCAATTGTTTAAATATCGAGTGTGAGTATTCTATCCCGCATTGTGAGCAGAACTTCATTAAAGCATCATTGATACCTAATTGTTCCCTGACATTCATTGCCCGGTTAAAGTCGTCGTCATTCCATATCTTGTAACGCTCAGATACGGTTAAGCGGTAACGGCCTATGGTGCCTTCCAGGTAGCGGTATTGTGTTTCAGTTAGCTCCATACTTGTCAAATAAAATATACAGTTGTGCAAACATTATTCTGGCGTATTGCCCGTCATTGCATACATCGCAATCACCTGTCGGGTCTGGCAACCCTAACTCACCTAGCACCTGTATGGCTTTCTTTACATCGGTGTCGTTCCATACCTTTACGCCCTGATCCACCCAGAACTTATATCGCTGCATGGTCTCATTTATAAAATCATATTGTGCCTGACTTAACTCCATAAATACTTCGATGTTACTTTAGTCAATAAAAAAGGAATGAAGGCCAGGAACAGGCAATGCGTAAATATAGCGGTTATTATTCCCGCCCATAATGACAGGCACGAAGCGCAGGAAAATGGCTTTAAAGGCTTCTCAAAAACCTTGTCCCATCCTTCAGCGAACGCCATGCACCCGCCGCTTACCCATAAGCTGTACAATAGTATTGTATCTAAGTTCATTTATTTTGTCGATGTTATAATTTTCCTTAACATATTGCTGTAATGCAGCACCCATTCTTACGCCCTTTTTCGGGTTCTTAATCAGTTCCTTGATCCTTTTATCCCAAGCTCCCTCACTTGAATATACCAAGCCCTGCCTGATAAATTCCTTATACGGCTCTTCGTTCGAGCATATCACAGGAACGCCAAAAGCCCCAGCTTCCAAAACCTTGATACTTGATTTGCATTTTGAGAACATATCATTACATAAAGGCACTACCGCCAAATCTATGTAGTTATACATGTAGGCATAGTTATAAGCGTCAAGGGCTTCAATGATTTTAAAATGGTCGTTTGGTAACTGGTTCCCGGATGTCAGTACATACTTGATATACATCCAGTATTTTTCAGTATTGATGTCGCTGCGTGAATACCCGCCCAAAAGAATGTTGTAGTTTTTCTGGGATAACAGGTTTTCCAACGGCTTGCCTAACTTCTCAATATCGTACTGATGTCCGGCACCACCTATCCATCCTATCGTATAGCGTTCCAGGGGTTGCTTTTGCGGCTGGAATTGCGGCTGTGTAAAATCTATGGCATTGGGAATATAATGTATCCTGTCAACCGGAACATCAAACGTATTAACAATCTGATACATTAAATATTCGCTGGCGCACCATATCACATCAGCCAGTTTAATATACTCAACCACCCTCAACTCAATCTCAGGCGTATAGAACCCGTTATGGTTGCTGTTGTATTCGGGAAGGTACACCCAATCATCTAAATCTAAAATGATCTTTACACCGGCCCGCTTTGCCTCTGAAATGTAATCCCTTGGCTGGGATGATACCCGATTAACAATAATAATATCGAATTGTTCAGGCGGGAAGTCTTCGGTAAACGTATTGCAGACAGTTATATGCAAGTCTTTTTTATGCGTACCCAGATTCCCCATAGGTATTTCTATGCGGTGGTATGATACCCCGTTCTTGGCGTTTATGACTGCTGCGATTTTAGCCATTCGTTTAACACATGTTTATACTCTTTCAGGTTTCTCCTTACGGACACATACGGAATACCTATTGCACTCGCTGCCTCTTTTATGGTTTTGTATTTTATCGTTTCCAGCAGTAGCCGCGAATGATAAAAAAAAGGATTGGTTTGCTCCTGACCGTCCCTATTGACCCTTGCGGATATTGCGGGCTCAAGATAATCATTGACGTACTTGTATTGATAGGATGCCTGTTCAGGTGCCTCTATGATTTTGTCGGTGTAAACCATAGTTGGGTCGGCGAATTTCCTTTGAAAGCTGTTGCCTCTTGCAGTCCTTCTATCCCCGATACCCTGAAACCTGGCTATCTGTAAGGCATACTGCGTGAGGTATTGATTTTCAACCATTTGTTTTTTTCTCTCAGGTGATAGCTCACATATTATAAGCATGACTTCGCTTTTTAAATCCTCGTGGTTATTCCCGCCGTAACGCCTGCAAATGTTGTTGAACAGGTCGCTATTAAAGAGTTCCACGATAGCCGCCTCGATGTCAGGCATGGGGTCAAATATACAATTTATTTTACAATTGTAAACGATATTTGACGCAAACACCGGAATTGGGGTGGTATTTATACACATTTTATTTACAAGTGTAAACTATTTTAATCTTCCTGTATTCCTTCCCGTCCCAGACAAAGTGTTCATCCCTGTTGTGATAGCGGTTTACTATATGTTTAGGAGGGTGGGTCATGGGTTTCTTGTCTCAAATGTATTTTCAAGTGTAAGTCCCAGCATTTTTATATCCACGAATTGGTGCAAATTTGCCATGTATGATTGCTTTACTTGTTCTTCCGACATACAGTTTATCACAGTTAATAACTTCTCCAATCCGATTTGTAGACGCTTGATATCCGCGATTACTTCTGCCTTATCTGTCATAACTTTTCAATGTGTTTACGAACTTCTTTCCAGTATTCAGAAGGGTCTTTGTCCTCTGTTAAAATCATTTGTCCGGTGTAATAATCATCATACCATGTACCAGTGTAATTGAATACATCTAAGGCTTCAATGGTTTGATCAACGTTTATGAGGGCGCACTTCTTTGCTGATTCCTTCGGGCTTATGGTGTCGTCAGCCCTGCTATGCTTGCAGAACTGAGCAACTAAAAAGTCTGCTTTCTCTTTCGGGTCTTTCATGGATTATAATGGTGGGTTAATCATGTGTTCCAGTCCTAAATCTATTGCGCAACCGAAGTCTCTACAGGCATCATGCCCATCACAATCTGAGCAGGGCGTAAAATCGTCATCGTCATTATCCAGATAGCCGCATTCATGTTCGTACTTGCAGTTGCAGACGTTATCGCATTCACCACATCTTTTAAATTCTTTCGGGTTCATAATTCCATTCTTTCTTTTAAATACTGCATGATGACTACCTGGTTTGTGGCAATTGTTTGGAGCATGTTAGTCAAATCCCCATGAGTTGGCATATCTCGACTGAGTATGCTCTCCATCTTATTAATCATTCCACGAGTTGAATCTATCCTCCCTTGGAGAACGTCTTCGGTTATTTGTTTGTCTTTCATACCTTTATTTGGTTTTCAATGGGTTGTGCTTCTTTTCGTCAAGTTTCCAAGCTAATTTTTTAAGTGCTGGCGCATGGGTGTCTGTGAGAATAAATTCATCCCAATGACCGAATTTACAATGATATCCGAATATGTATCTTATACCTGAGATAACTCTTTTCCAGAAGGAACGCTTTTGTAAGTGGATATGACAATAGGCTACGTTTTCATCCTCCTCATATTGAATGATGATTTGATGCTCACTGCTATTGCAGAAGCAAATTAATATTTCAGGTTTCTGTTCGGTGCTCATACTCTATTAAGGTTTTTAAGAATTGTTTCATGGTTAAAAAGTGATAGTGAGTTCATGTCCTGTAAGGGCGAAGTATAGGTTTTGGAGTTGGTGGACACTCCGCAATGTTCTTCTTATCCAATAGCACTTATAAAAAGTCTCCCTGTGATTTACTTCTATGTAGCCATGCAGCCCGCTCTTTCTCCACTTCTTACTGACATAATCTTTCTCAAACCCCGCCTTGACAAGAATGTCTTCGGATAACTCAATGGGGTCAAAGTCTTCAAAATCATGATGTGAACCGAAAACGCCTTGTCCTCTATACCATAGTTGATCCAGTACTTGCTCTTCGGGTATTCCTAAACCTATACACTCCACTTGTACTGGTGTCTTTACAGCCTTACCGTATGGGGCGTGATTTAGTATAATCCAGTTTTTGATTTTTATTTCTAATGGGTTTATCATATTGTATGTTATTTATTGGGA
>CALMKH010000266.1 GCA_937867025.1 uncultured Bacteroidota bacterium
ATGGCCAGGTCCCTGGGCGAGGTGAAGGACAGGGTCTGTACCAGCGCACCGCTTGTCTTGTTCAGGACATGAAGTTCCCCAAGCCTGGGGTGGGATACGAATAAATATGGTCCCGACTTCTGAACGGCGAGGCCTTTAGGAACGCCATTGATATTGCCTGTTGTCAGGTCAATGACCTTCGCATAGGTTCTGCCGTATGTTATGTTGACCGCTGTGCCGTTGGCAAAATTCACCTCCCTGTCATCCGATACCCTGGTGGCATAAACGAAAGACGTTTTCGGATCAAACGGGTCATAACCCGCCCAGTACACATAGGTGCTGTCTGTGGCGACAAATTCGGATGCCTGGTACATTTGCTGGACATCGGAATACAGCAGGTTGTATTTTTTCTGGGGATCATTTGTCCGGAATTTGTACGAAGATGTGATCCCTTCCGTGTAGCCGGCGCCATAATAGGCTGTGGTGCCGATAATGGCCATGCCGTGCATGCGGTCGAACATCCTGATGACTGTGCTGCCGGTGAGCGAATCCGACGTATTGCCGATAACGCCTTCCCATGCATACTTGACATTGTTTGAGACCACCTTTACCACGAGTCCGGTATCGGTGACCATGCGGCCAAGGTCATCACGGCGGTCCCAGGTGCTTGTGTGCGTGCCGGCCTGGTAGGATACATTATTCCATAATGTCCTGATGAGCGTACCATCGCGCTTGAAAACACCCGCGCTGGTTTTTGAACTGGTGTTCAGCGAAAAGCTGAAGCTGACTAAACTGTTTTGCTGAGAATATCCCGGTGTGGGTAGGGCCAGGAGTGCCAGGGTTAATACGATTGCAGTCAGAATGCTTGTGCCCGGCGGCAAAAAAGAAAAGCGGAGATTACGTCGAATCTCCGCATAAGAGTAATTCTTTAAATTCATGGTATTTTATGTTATTTGTGTGAGTCACTGAATAATAAAATTTTTAAAAAGGCGCTTAACCTAACTTCTTCGAAACTGTCCGGTACAACTTATTGGCCTCGTTTTTAAAAAAATGAAAACCTGCAACATAACAGGTTATCCACAGGAGCTTTTTTCTCAATTTGAGAAGGTTCTTCTCAGAAATGTGGGAGTAGCGTAAACTTATCCGTAAATTATATAAGTATTTTTCCTTATAAGTCTTTTTACTTTATTGACAATCATACCCTTGGATGAAAACAAGAACAAAACGCGCATCTTTCTCAAAATAAAAAAATACCCCGCCCGTCAAAAGACGGACAGGGCATTTTCCAATCACTCTCAAAAGATCTTTTTAATGCAGTTTCTGTATCATTTTGGTTTGCTTATCAACACCTACTGTGAATGTCAGGTAGTAGATACCGCTCGGATATGATCCACCGTCCACACTGATCTCATTTAAACCCGGATTCAGTTCAACCTGGCGGTTTTCAATAAAGGCACCCTGGGCATTGATGATCCTGATGTGGCCTGTCCTTTCGGATCTTGAATTGTCGTACCGGATATGGAACAGGTCGTTAAACGGATTCGGGTAAGGGACAAAATCGAATGCATGGGCGGAACTGTCGGTTTCTTCGATGCCGGTCGATGCGTCATCTACCGAGGTCCTCTTGCGTATGCCTCTGCCTTCCATGTCAAAATTGAATGTAGAGATGTGCGGATCGTTGCAGTCAATATTAAAGGTAGCAGTTTTTGTACCATGTGAGCTCGGGGCGAACTTCACCGTGATGGTATAGGTGCTGCTCACCGCAACGGTCATAGGATAGGAAGGAGGATTCACGATCACGTATTCGTTGGTGTTTGAACCGGTCAGGTACATGTTGGTGATGGTCAGGGCTGCTGTACCAATGTTTTTTATTACATAGGTCTTTACAACCGAGCTTCCGACACTCACGCTTCCGTATTGGGTGTTATCCGACGTGTTAGGTGTACCTACACCATCCACAATGTTAACGTTGTTGCCGGTAACCATGATCTGTGGCGATCCGCTTGGCGCAGTGCAGGTGCCCGCAATGCTGAAGTCGAATGTCGAAATGGACGGATCGTTGCTGCCGATATTTAACGTTGCTGTCCTTTGTCCGGAAGCGGCAGGTGTAAACTTCACACTCAGGCTGTAGGTTGCATTTACGGAAAGGCTAAGTGGATAGGATGGTGCTGATGCAATGGAGAACTCTGACGGATTGCTGCCGCTAAAGCTTATGGAGCTTATGCTGAGGGCAGCTGTTCCAATGTTTTTGATGATAAATGTTTTGGTAATGGAACCACCGCTGGATATGGAGCCGAAATCGGTATTGTCGGATGTGCTGGTGCCGGTTGCCCCGTCGATAATGTTCATGCTGTTACCGGTCACATTGATCTGGGGAGATCCAGCTGTTGCTGTGCCGCTGATGTCAAAGTTGAATGTGGCAATATGCGGGTCATTGCAGTTGATGTTGAAGGTGGCATTCCGTGTGCCTGCAGCCAGCGGCGCAAAACTGATGGTCATTGTATAAGCCGCGTTGGGAACGATGCTCAAAGGATAAGAAGGAGG
>CALMKH010000267.1 GCA_937867025.1 uncultured Bacteroidota bacterium
CCCCGGAAACACTGGACATCTTTATTGATCATGAATGACGCCACCGGGCTGGCATGGATCACCACGGTTTTTGTCAAAGTATCCCTGCAGTCCCTGTCGGTGGTGGTGATGAGCCTGACCGGATATGTTCCGTACGATGCATATGTCTTGGATGCAACACTCCTGGCCGTGTCAGTGCTTGAATCACCAAGACTCCAGGCATACGTCATGCTGCCTTTGGCAAGCGTACTGGAATTTGTATACGAAAGTTTATGCCACTCGAAACACTGTGTGTCTTTATTGATTGTAAATCCGATGCTTGTATTGTGCCATAGATACACCGGCTGGGTAACGGTATCCCTGCAACCTTTGTCCGACACCTCTACCAGGCGTACTTTAAATGAGTCGGTGCTGGTATATTTATACCCGTTTACATCGGTCGTGCCAAGGGTCTGGCTGTTGCCCATGTTCCAGTCATGCGAGCTGATGCTGCCGTTATTGATGGTTGACGTGTTCTTAAAATTAAATCGATGTCCCCTGTAGCACTGGGAGTCATTACTGATGGTAAAGGACGCCACTGGGCTGGCGTGGATCACCACAGTTTTTGTCAAGGTATCCCTGCAGTTCCTGTCGGTGGTGGCAATGAGCCTGACCGGATATGTTCCGTACGAGGCATATGTCTTGGATGTAACACTCCTGGCCGTGTCAGTGCCTGAATCACCAAGACTCCAGGCATACGTCATGCTGCCTTTGGCAAGCGTACTGGAATTTGTATACGAAAGTTTATGCCACTCGAAACACTGTGTATCTTTATTGATCGTAAACCCGATGCTTGTATTGTGCCATATATACATGGTTTTGGTGATGCTGTCTCGGCATCCCTTATCTGAAATGCTCAGTAACATCACTTTGAAACTGTCTGCCGAAGAATAGGATTTTTGAGTGATATCTTTCTGCGTGGAGGATGTATTATCCCCGAAGTTCCAGTTATAGGTTGCAATGGCCCCGGTCCTGATGGTCGAATAATTGGTAAAGGCAGTCTTATTGTTTTTATAGCACTGTGAAGTGACGGACGCCGTGAATTGCGGTTTGCTGTTCGGATATACAACGATGTTCTTCCTGAGCGTATCCTTGCAGTTTTTGTCGGAAACACTTTCCAGCATGACAGTGTATGAACTGTCCTTCAGGTATTGCTTTCCGCTTACATCTTTCATCGTGCCGGTGCTGTCGTCACCGAACTTCCAGTTATAGGTTATGCTTCCTTTCTTGATGGTTGTGGTATTGGTGAATGTAAAACTCTGCCCCTTAAAACATTGATTGGCCTGGTTGATGTTAAATCCTGTTTTAGGGCTGGGCAACACAACTACCTGTTTTATCAGGGAATCCTTGCAGTTCTCTTTTGTGGAAATCACAAGCTTGATGTTGAATTTACCCGTATCCGCATAAGACTTAAGGCCCACCGTATCCGCCTTGAATGTGCCATCCCCGAAATACCAGGTCGATTTTTTCCAGGCGTCATCCGTATAGCGGCTGGTATCCTTTACTGAGAACCGGTTATAATTAAAACATTTCACCGTATCGGACAATGAAAAAGAGGCTTTCCCCCGGGGATTCTTTACGACGATGGTATCCGAACTGAAACATCCCACACTGTCCTTGGCTTTCAGTATATATGTGCCTTTGGCTTTTACCGAAAGATACTTCCGCGTACTGTCCGTATTCCATTTATAGCTGAGATAATTTGTATTTAAAGGTCCTACCTGGAAGGGATTGCTGTTACAGAAGAACGTATCCTTGCCCAGGTTGGGCTTTGGATTTTTGATATAGATTTTTACTGTTACGGTATCTTTCTTATCCCCCTGGTAGAATGAAATCAGTTTAACGGAAAAATATCCGGTTTTTTTATAGATATGGTACGCCCCTGTTTTCAGTTTTGACGTGTTGGCTGCGCCTGAAGCCGAATCGCCGAATATCCATTTGACCGAATCAAGCGCATTGAGGTCCGATATGTTGAAGAACGTGGAATCATGAATACAATTTCTGATAACGGTGAAAGTCTTCTTTTGGAAATAGGATTGGATAAAGGTTGGCAAACCAAGCTGTCCGGACTTGCCGGAAAGACTGACATAACTCCTCTGGAAACGGCAGGCCGCACCGGATGAATCAGGTGCGTGGAATATATTTAAGGAACCGACGCCGTAGACTGTCACATATATTTTTCCGTCGGGACCCATTTGCAGGGCGCCAAGAGGCTGGCTCGATCCGCTGTCAACAGTTCTTCTCGAACTTATGAATGCCGACCTGGTGCTGGCTGTCACATCATACTGATATATTTTTTTGTTTGTGTAATCGCCAACATACAGAAGATTGCCTTTACGCGAGAATTCAAGTCCGTAACCATCGTTGACATGAAACACCCAGGGATTGGATACAACGCCTGAGCTTGTATTGAAATTGGCTATCAGACCGGAATCCCTCTGGTAGGTTACAAAGGCGATCTTGTTGCCTGTCGGAGATACTTTCATATATCCCAGCGTATAGGCTATATTACCGGAGATCATCAGGTTTGTCTTGCTTTTTACAGGTGTCGTACTGACGCCAGCCGATGTAACTAGATATGAATAAATGGTATCCGAGTTATACCTGTGCGCTATCACCCAGTAATCCTTGCCGTTGGCATGTTTGAAGGCAGTGATCTTCTCGCAGGCAGGGGTAGTGAGCAGTATATTTTTGTTCGAGTTGATATTCCCCTTGCCCGAGCTCAGCCGCATATCCACTTCCGAGTAACGCAATCCATCCGTACCGGCTGTTGCAGCGACGGTAAAAATATAATATCTGTAAATGCTGTCGGGCCTCGGAACAATAACTCCCGACTGGGTGGATGATGAATTGCCCTTAAGTCCTGTTCCGTTAGACATCACATTATGCGTACTGTCCCACACGGAAATGCCGTCCGTATAAAACAGGAGCCGGCCGGCTGAATTGCTGATGGTGGCACAGCCTTCCTGCGTGTTGAGTTGTCCGTTTGTAAGAGCAACGGCCTTGCCTGTCTTGAAAGAAACACCGGCTTTGCTTCCAAAATACCAGTTATCCGCCTCCTTTTGCGCGTATAATACCGAGCTATAGCAGAATCCAAGTAAAAGATATACGATTTTTAGCGTAGAAGCAAAGCGCATGTGGGTGATTTTTAGCTATTTGATAAAATAAAGAAGTGTTTTCGCAGTTTGCTCGAAAATAAGGAATCAAAATGACTTTTGAATATGAAATGACAGAAAAATGACAATATCACTGACATTGAAGAACTTAAAACCCGTGAAAAGACTTGCTGTTTAGGCTTGTTTAATATTCATAAAATTGTTTAATAACAATTCCCCTTCGTATGCAGAGCCATTGCTCTGGATGACCATTGATTATTTTTATTGGATGATTTCAGATCTTGAAAAGGCCAGAAACTTTGTCATTATACCTGTACCAGTTAGGTTTTCGAACCTGACGGTGCGGCATTACTCATTCTACAGAGTGTTTTCTTCGAAAACCTACTTAGAATGAGTATAACACAGTATGAGCCGCGGCCATCTGTATGCGCTTCACGTAAGGGCGAAGCGGGAAAAATCCTGAACGCCTTACGACTTAAGCGTGTACAGATCGTTACTCGTTACACTCGTAAAATCGGCTTCGCCTAAGTTCGCCAAGATCAGGATGAACGTTGCAGATGTACCCAGGGTTGAAGTTTCATCTGGAAGATCAAAGGGTTCGGGGATATATGTCATTCGGAGGAACGCGCTTTCACACGGTGTGGTGACGGCAGGTGAACAA
>CALMKH010000268.1 GCA_937867025.1 uncultured Bacteroidota bacterium
TGCTGGGAGAACTGCCCCCACATATTAAGCATGAAAAAGAAGCATCCCTGAAGCAGGATACTTCTTTTAATTGGCAACGTCAAACTCATAAGGGCGATGAAGCAAAAACAAATTCAAGATTGACTTCTCCTGTGGCAACCTCGGTCGTCCAGATTACCGAATAATGATACAGTAAGCCATCCTCCGTTCTGACAGAACCGGTAACATCTCTTCTGATGCCTTCGTTTTCATAGGCACTTACCTGAGCATCAAGAATAACCTGTGCGGAATTGATCGCCGATAAAGTCATAAAATCCGGTGGCATGGCTTTGTCACTTGGCGCTACTATGGAGCTCGGGCAGGACACAGTTCCGTTCCCTTCACAAAAAATATGAACTGTCTTTGATTTTATTTGTGTAGTACAAAGCGGTTCATATTCTATTATTTCCCTGCGGTCGGCATAATTATAGTCCCTAAGTGCACCTCCGGGATCGTGGGATAGGAATGTTTTATAAATTTTTAACACATACGCCTGAGAGTCCTGGGTCTTGCATAAACAAAAGGCAATTATAAGAAATAGAAATAATTTTTTCATTGTAATATGTATTTGATTTAAAATTTGTCTGATATATCCAGTACCGAGCTAACCTCTTTTAATGAATTGGTTACCCAGGTATACGTGAAAGTTCTATAGTAAGATACCTGATTAACTTCATCATGAAATTCTACAGTATTTATCCTATGGCCAGAAGTGACACCTCTGTCTATCTCCATGTCCCCGATATTCATTATATCCTGGGCTATGTTTCTTTCCGCTGGGGTATATTCCCAGGCCATTTCATCCAGTTCGGTTCCCGGAGCAATAATGTTCGGGTCTTTACATTTCATGTCTCCGTCACCCTTGCAATAAATATCCTTACGGATAATTTTTACAACACCATCAATTTCCTCAGCGGTAATTTCAACCCGCACCTCACTAAAACCACCGGTTCTGATACGGTCCCTGTGTTTTTTGATCTTTTCTTTCGCAAAGCCTGTTGTAGCAAACAGCACTAATCCCATCACTATAAGTTTTTTCATAAATATGTATAAATATTGTGTAACAAATGCAAAAAAATAGTGAAAATATGTATAAAAAAAATAAACCCATGTTTAAATTATAGGTGGATTGTCATATTGTATCATATCCCCGGATCAGGAAAACCGAAAGACTAATTCTGTCGCGCTGAACGGTTCATCAT